>NZ_NSGN01000004.1:0-206271 GCF_002285125.1 Corynebacterium gottingense | reverse complement strand
TTGGGTGTGTCGGTGGTTGATGGCGGCGGGGAAACGCCCGGTCCCATTCCGAACCCGGAAGCTAAGCCCGCCCGCGCTGATGGTACTGCACTCGGGAGGGTGTGGGAGAGTAGGTTACCGCCGACCCTAAACATGAGAGATAATTGAATAATTGTTTGTGCGCCCCGGCCCCGGGGGTGGTGGGATCATGTCTTGATCCGCACCGCCCTTTGTGGCCGGGGCGCTTCTTCGTGTGTGCGTAGCAGGGTGGGGGGGGGAGCCTGGCCCGCAGAGACGCGTAACCTGCCACCGGGGAGTAGCCGTTGTCAGCTGCCGTCTGTGACGGGCATCAATGGCGACGTCTCGGCCGACCCACGAGGCGTGCGCACATGGCGCTAGCTCCATCTACACCGACCGGACACATACGACCTGGGCTTTTACCGGTGAGCCGAGCGCGCATGGCGCTAGCTCCATTTGCGGCTACCAGTCGGATGCGACCAGGGCATTTTCCGGCGCCACCGTCCAAATGGAGCTAGCTCCATATAACGCAGCCCGCGCCGAAGCTGCACAACCATCGCAGAGCAAGCTGTGGCCGTGCCGGGGGCTTTACTCTGCCACCGCAGAGTAAATGGGGAGCGTGGACCGCCGTGGTGCCTACGCTGTCGTCGCAGAGTGCAACCCGGTTGAACACCCGTGCAAAGGCTTCGCGGTTATCCTCACCGCATGATCGCCCGGCGTTGCTGTTGCCACCCGGTTCACGCGTGCTGGCGCACCGCCCAGCCCCGCGTGCAGCCAGTTAGGCGGCTATTTGACGAGATCTCCTTGACGAAGATGCGAGACGAGGTCCGTGAGATCGTCACCCCCTTCTCGTCAAACACACACAGCTGCCATCAAACACATGGTCTTCTCGTCAAACACCCGACACCACACCCCACCGAAACACCGAGCCAGACGAAGGCCACCCCGAGCCGGCAACCACACCGGCGGCGCCCACCCCACCCACCCCGCCATAGCAAGGTCGACCGCCCTACCGAGCAGCCGTGGAGTTAGGAACCCGACGGCCCCGCGTCACGTCGAGGAGGGCCCAGTCCTACCCGAATGCGAGAGCGCCCCAGCGGAGCCCGAAACCGGCGGCGACGAGGCTCAGCACTGCCGTCGCTAAGGCGTAGCGGACCAGCTCGGACCAATTGTGGTCACGGATGAGCTGGCCGAGCTCCTTGGCCAGGGTGGACCAGGTGGAGAGGGCGCCGGCGAAGCCCGTGCCGATGGCCATCGCGACCAAGCCACCGTGGCCGGAGACGAAGCCGAGGATGGAGCAAGCGACCATATTCGCGGCCCACGTACCAACTCGAGGTGCGGGGATACGCGCTAGCGCCCACCGGGAAACGCCGCCGGCGAAGGCTCCCGCGAAGATGGCAACCGTGGTCCAGATCAGCAAAGCCATGCTCAGGGCCTTGCCTGTGTGCGGTAGGGGTGGGGGGACGTGGCGTCGGCAAGCAACCAAGCTCCGACGCAGACGATAAAACTAACCGCGACGATGCCGAGCGCCCAGATCGCGCTGGACGTGGCTGCGGCGACCGTCATCGCGGAAAAGGTGGTGAAGCCGCCGAGGGCACCGGTGCCAAGGAACGGTCCGGGCTTGAAGTAGCCCATGGCGAAGGATCCGGCGGCGTTGATGCCCAGCGTGGCAAGGGCAGCGGAGCCTGGGATGGCGGCGACAAGGGCGGCGCGCAAAAGCGCCCCCAGTGCGGCGCCGAGGCCGACGAGGAGCGCTTCTTTGAGTGGACCCTGCATGCCGCCAGTGTAGCAGGCGGCTAGCGCCAGTCCATGCGTTGCTGCTGGACGAAGCGGGCGACGTCCTCAGGCGACTTCTTGAGCTTGGGGTCGAACCTGAGGTATTCGCGGGTGTCGCGGGCGACGAGCCCAGAGAGGATGAGTAGGCCGATGAGGTTCGGGATGGCCATGAGCCCGTTGGCGAGGTCGGAGAAGGTCCACGCGAGTTCGAGCTCGGAGGTCGCGCCGACGAACGAGAGCGCGGTGAAGAACATGCGGTATGGCACGCTGATCCACTGGCCAAACAGCGCCACGATGGAGCGCTCGCCGTAGTAGGACCAGCCCAAGATGGTGGAGAACGCGAAGAAAATGAGGGAGATCGAGACGATCGTCCCTCCCCAGTGGCCGGGCAGCCCCTCGGTGAAGCCGGCCGCGGTCATCACCGCTGCCTCGTCGCGCCCCATCTGCCACGTACCAGAGGTGACGATGACCAGGCCGGTGATGGTGACAACGATGATGGTGTCAATGAACGTCTGGGTCATGGACACGAGGCCCTGACGCACGGGGTGCTCCGTCTTCGCGGCGGCGGCCGCGATGGCGGCGGAACCCATGCCCGACTCGTTGGAAAAGATGCCGCGAGCCACGCCGAACTGGATGGCCAGCATGATCCCGGAGCCGACGAAACCGCCAGCGGCGGCGGAGCCGGAGAACGCCCCGGTGAAAATCGCGCTCAGCGCCGCCGGGATCTGGTCGGCCATGGTGATGAGCACCGCGATACCGCCAACCACGTAAATGACGATCATCAGCGGTACGAACGCGGCCGTGATCTTGCCAATGCCCTCAATGCCGCCGAGTACGGCGGCGCCCACGCAGAGGAAGATGAGGATGCCGGAGACGACCGGGTCGACGCCGAACGCGTCCTCCATGCCGGCGGCAATAGAGTTGCCCTGGGCCAGGTTGCCGATGCCAAAGGACGCGAAAATGGTAAACAGCATGAATGCTGCCGCGAGCACTTTGCCCAGGCCACCGGGAATCCCGCGGCGCAGATAGGTCTGGGGTCCGCCCTGCTGCTTGCCGTGCTTGTCGGTCGTGCGGAAGCGAACGCCCAGGTAGGCCTCGCTGTACTTGGTGGCCATGCCGACGAGTCCGGTCACCCAGATCCAGAACAGCGACCCCGGACCGCCGATGGACAGCGCGGTGGCAACGCCAACGATGTTGCCCGTGCCCACCGTCGCGGCGAGCGCCGTGGTGAGTGCCTGGTAGTTGGAGATGTCGCCGGCGCCCTCGCTGCTCGTATCAATAAACGCGTGGCGCGTGGCGCGCCCAAGCGTGCGGAACTGGATGCCGCCGAGCCGGATGGTGAGGTATAGGCCGGTGCCGAGCAGCAGCGGCATGAGGACGAAGGGCCCCCAGACGACGGTGGACACCGCGCTGAGGACGTCATTCAACGATGAGGTCATAACTCCACGTTTCGGGCAGGAATTGAGGATAGGCTCACGCCGCAGTCGCGCTGCCGTGCGCAATGCGAACGGAACTTTGGACGTCAGAATAACCTGTCGAGTGATAAAAATACGAATCCTGGCAGAAATCGGTTGGAGCATGGAAGATGGGGGTGAGCAGGGGGCGTCGAGAAGCGGCGCGCCTGACGGAGACACAAGGAGCACGCACATGGCACACGAACGCGCTGGTCAACTCGCCCAGCCCGGAGACCTGATCGACATCGCCGCGCTAGTCACGGCTTATTACACGCGCGACATCGACGCGGAGGACCCCGACCAGCAGGTCAGCTTCGGCACCTCCGGGCACCGCGGGTCCGCGCTGGACAACGCGTTCAACGAGCCGCACATCCTGGCCACCACGCAGGCCATCGTGGATTACCGCCGCGCCAACTCCATCGGCGGCCCCGTCTACATCGGCCGCGACACTCACGCCCTCTCCGAGCCGGCGATGGTCACCGCGCTCGAGGTCCTCATTGCCAACGAGGTGCCAGTGCTTGTCGACGCCGCGGGGCGCTACACCCCCACCCCCGCAGTCTCGCACGCGATTCTGGCGCACAATGCCAAGCTCACCGGCGGCGTGACCGGCACGGACCCGCAGCGCGCGGACGGCATCGTGATCACGCCCTCGCACAACCCGCCGCGCGACGGCGGCTTCAAGTACAACCCGCCCAGCGGCGGCCCTGCTGGTGCGGACGCCACAGACTGGATCGCCGAGCGCGCCAACCAGTACCTCGCCCGCGGCCTGGAGGGTGTGCGCCGAGTCAACGTCACCGGCGTGCTGGATGACCGCGCCGAACGCTTCGACTTCCTGGGCAACTACGTCGACGATCTGCCGAATGTGGTGGACATCGACGCAATCCGCGGCTCCGGACTGAGCATCGGCGCGGACCCGATGGGCGGCGCGTCGGTGGACTACTGGGGCGCAATCGCCGAGCGTCACGGCCTGAACATGCAGGTAGTCAACCCGAACGTGGACGCCACCTGGCGGTTCATGACGCTGGATACCGACGGCAAGATCCGCATGGACTGCTCCAGCCCGAACTCCATGGCGTCGCTCGTGCACAACCGCGATAAGTACGGCATCGCTACCGGCAACGACGCGGACGCGGACCGCCACGGCATTGTTACCCCGGACGCCGGGCTGATGAACCCGAACCACTACCTGGCCGTGGCCATCGAGTACCTGTTCAGCCACCGCGACGGCTGGGCCGATGGCACCGCAGTGGGGAAGACGCTCGTGTCATCCTCCATGATCGACCGCGTTGTGGAGTCGCTTGGCCGCACGCTCGTCGAGGTCCCCGTCGGCTTCAAGTGGTTCGTGCCCGAGCTTATCGACGGGCAGATCGGCTTCGGCGGCGAAGAGTCCGCCGGCGCCTCCTTCCTGCGCAAAGACGGCACGGTCTGGTCCACCGACAAGGACGGCCTGATCATGGACCTGCTCGCCGCAGAGATCACCGCGGTGACTGGCAAGACCCCGTCGCAGCGCTACGCGGAGTTGGCCGAAAAGTTCGGGGCACCCGCCTACGCGCGTATCGACGCCCCCGCCAACCGCGAGCAGAAAGCGACCCTCAAGGCGCTCTCGCCGGACCAAGTCAGCGCGACCGAGCTCGCCGGCGAGCCGATTACCGCGAAACTCACCGAGGCGCCCGGCAACGGCGCTGCCATCGGTGGGCTCAAGGTGACCACGGAAAACGCCTGGTTTGCCGCGCGCCCGTCCGGCACCGAGGACAAGTACAAGATTTACGCGGAGTCCTTCAAGGGCGAAGAGCACCTCAAGCAGGTGCAGGAGGCGGCGAAGGCCGTTGTCGCCGACGTGCTGGGGGAGTAGGGGCTACACAGGGGTTGCCGTAGTCGAAGCTGCGCGACTAAGCTGTGGGTGAAACCGGCGATAAGTCCTCCAGGGGAGGACTTCCCACCTTCACAGGCGGGATAGCCGGTTTCAGTGATTTTCAGGCCGGCCCCAGGGGGTAAATAGCGTGGAGAGCGTTGGTTTAATACAAGGCTCGAACCATGTACATTTCTTGCCCTCGAGATGACGCTGAACTGCCCAAAGACCGTAATCCGCCACCTGGAGACCCCAAGAGGATTGCGCAGTCCATACGCAAAGTGTGATGTTTCTGTTGATCTGGTCGCAGACCTCTGCTACCGCTTCGGACGCAGCTTTCCGTATCTGTTTGGT
Organism: Corynebacterium gottingense; assembly: GCF_002285125.1. Classification (NCBI taxonomy): domain Bacteria; kingdom Bacillati; phylum Actinomycetota; class Actinomycetes; order Mycobacteriales; family Corynebacteriaceae; genus Corynebacterium; species Corynebacterium gottingense. The sequence goes on along the minus strand of NZ_NSGN01000004.1, from coordinate 200,841 downwards.
GCCAAATTCTGCGACGACGACGTAGAGCTCATCGTCTGGCCGGGATACCTGTAGGGCGATTTTCTTAAGATGAAGAAACCACGCCATTTTGTAGAGTCGCAATGGTCCGTCGGCTTTGACGTATGGATATGCGTTCGCTTTGTATAAAAAAGTCGTGTCGAAACGTGGCGCTTGGCTCTTGATAAGTGAAAACATTTCGTTTCGAGTCTTGGCGGAATCGTCGACAGCGTGGAAACCCCTTGCGAGAGATATGCCTTCCTTGGAGCGACTCGCCCTTAGATGAAGGCCTTCGATGAGATCATCTCCGTGACGCGCCGTATCGAAGGTAGCTGTCCCGAAGCCGAAATACGTTGACGCGCCACCGCCTTTCGGGTTTGGGGAGCCTTTGTAGTCAAGGTTTCCAGTTTCGTCTGCGTAGAGGTATATGCGTCGAGACATTGAAGAAAATTGTGTAATGGTGCAGGGCTACTGTCCAGATGCTGGGCGCGCGAGCTGGGCAACCAAGAACGCCGAGTCCTGGGTGAACGGCTGGAGGTCCCAGCTCTCGTAGCAGTACTGGACCGCGAAGCCGGCTTCCTTGGCGGTGGCGAGGAAGTCGTCGAAGCTCCAGCCGCGGCCCGCGCCGAAGCCGACGAAGAGGCGGCCACCGGGGCGCAGGGCGCGGAAGATGTTTTCCAGCGCCGGCGCTCGGCCGGCGGGGTCAAGGAAGCCCATCACGTTGCCGGCGCACACGGCGACGTCGATGTCGCGGGCGGGGATCTCGTCCTCGGAGAGGTCGCCGACCAGCCAGGTGGCGTCGGGGAAGTCCTCCTTCGCGTGGCCGATGAGGATCGGGTCGAGGTCGGTGCCAATCACCTCATGTCCGCGCTGGGCGAGGTAGCCGCCGACGCGGCCGGTGCCGCAGCCTGCGTCGAGGATGCGTGCGTGGCGGGGCACGGTGGCGTCGATAAGCCTGGCCTCGCCGTCGATGTCTTTGCCTTGGGCGACGAATGCTTTCCATCGCTGTGCATAATTTTCGGAGTGGGCGGGATTCGCGGTGGTGATGTCTTTCCAGGTAGGCATGGTGCCGAGTATAGGCGAGTCACAGATCACACCATTAATCGGAGTGGAGGCTTCCCGCGGTATGCAGCGCTGCGCTACGCTGCTGGTTGTGACGACAATAGATGCAACGGACGCGCCCACTGAGCAGGTGGAGGCGAAGCGCAGCACGCGCGCGCTCGTGCTCGACGTGCTCTCGGCGGCGGCTCGCTTTTTCATGGCCTACGTGTGGATTAAGGCGGCGATCCCGAAAATCGGCGCTGTGCTGGACGTGACGCAAACCATCGCCGCGTACGAGATTTTTACGCGCGACTGGTCCTACCTACTCGCGCACATCATCGGCCCCCTCGAACTCGCGGGCGGACTCCTCCTGCTCCTGGGGATCAAGCTGCGGCCCGCGGGCTGGGTCTCCATCGGCGTGCTGAGCCTGTTTATTATCGGCATGCTCTCCGCGTGGCAGCGCGGCCTGATCATTGACTGCGGCTGCTTCGACCCCAACACTGAGGGCACCGAGGGGACAAACCTCCTGGCCACCGTGGGGCGCGACGTTATCTACATCGCGATCACGCTGTTCATGATCTATCGCCCGTTCAAGAAATTCGCCATCTACCCCTAGGGCCAGGTCGTGCCGTATAATCCGCGGGGTAGAGCGGCGCTTATCGACGCTACCGAAACCCGCGTGGCAGCGCCGACCGGCCACAACCGCTTCTGATATTGAGGAGAACCTACATTGACCACTCGTAAGGTCCAGAACCCGAACGCGAAGGGTGGCGCCGGCTTCATTTGGGCCATCGTCGCCGTCATTGCGATCGCCGCGATTGTGATTGGCATCATCGTCTTCAACGGTAAGAAGGACCGCAAGGACGCGATTGCCGAGGAGATGATTGACACGACCGGTATCACCTCTACCTGGGAGGAAGGGTCCGACGTGATCCACCTCGCCGCCGAGGGCGCGGAGGACGCTCCGGAGGCTGACCTGTTCGAAGACTTCTCCTGTTCCCACTGTGCCGAGCTGGAGGAAGCGACGGGTGATCAGGCGCTCGAGGCACTGAAGGCTGGCGAGATCCAGATTGAGCTGCGCCCAATGGTGGCGTTGGATGGCCGTGGCGACGCGTACTCGCCGGATCACTCCACCCGCACCCTGGCGGCGGAGCTGGCACTGTTCGCGCACAACGACACGAACGCCGCGCTCAACCTGCGCTACTACCTGTTTGGGAACCAGCAGGACGTGTACAAGAAGCTCGAGGCTGAAGACTTGGCCAAGCTGGCCGAGGACTACGGCGCATCCGGGGATGCCGTGCAGGAGATTCGCGACGGCAAGTACATGGACACCGCGAAGGAGGTCTCCGACGCGAACATTAAGCTGCAGGAGGACCGCACCAAGGACGCCCCGGCCGACCAGCAGGGCGCTTGGACTCCGCGCGTGATGGTCGACGGCAAGGACATCGAGGGCGACCGCGACGCTTGGGTGGAGACCCTGAAGAACAGCAAGTAGCCCTTGCGCACCCCGCCCGGTCCCGCTGGGTGGAGTTGCCCGAATTCGCGCCCGCAGGCGATTTGGTTCGCCAGCGGGCGCGCGTGTATATTGAGCAAAGTGCTTCGGGCCGGTCGCTGTCGGTCCATGCAATCCCAAACTGGGGCTATGGCGCAGTTGGTAGCGCACCACACTGGCAGTGTGGGGGTCACGGGTTCGAATCCCGTTAGCTCCACTCCTACAATTACATATTCACCTACGGGGCTATGGCGCAGTTGGTAGCGCACCACACTGGCAGTGTGGGGGTCACGGGTTCGAATCCCGTTAGCTCCACTTTGGCACGCTGCCCGGCTGACTCAGTGAGTTGGCCGGGCAGTTTTTCGTTGGCGCGGGGCGGAACGTGCCTGGCTCTGGCCGTGGTTGGCGGCGAGGTGCGGCCTGTTTGACGAGGACCGGATGACGAAGATGCGGGGGTGGGCGCGGCCCGGCGTAATCCCCACTGCCGGGCTGCCTACTGCGCAGCCTGGCGCATGCCCTCGAAGTGGGCGCTGCCGTCGGCCCCGGTGTAGCATGCGCTCGAGTCCACCGGCCAGAGGCTGCGCGCCTGCTCGCACGTCCACTCGGAGGCGTAGGGACCCATGGTGGCCCACTCCATGCTCGGCCCGCCCTGCTGCGGCGCGGGCTGGGCAGGAGCCTGTTGAACAGGAGCCTGCTGCGCTGGCGCCTCCTGCTGCGGAGCTTCTTGTACCGGCGCGGGTGCCGGCTCCGGTTCGGGCGCCTGCTGCTGGTTGCGCGCTTCCGCTGCGGCTGCCTCAGACGCTGCCGCCGCTGAATGCTCGGCCTCTTCGCGCGCCTGCGCGGAGCGGGACGCCTCTGCGGCTGCAGACTCGGAAGCTGCCGCTGCCGCGCTCGATTCGGACGCCGCTTGCTCCGCGGATTCCTTATCCATTCGGTCGCGTGCCGCGTCGAGCTCTTCCTGGTCAATAACGCCGTCGCCGTTCGCGTCGTCGGCATCCACCAGCTTGTGGCTCAAGTCGCGCATGTCGGATTCGCAGCCGGCGTCGCCGTCGCACACGGTGGCGTCGATAGGCGGGTTTGTCCCCGCGATCGTGTCGGAAGAGGAATCGCTGCACCCCACGAGCGCCGCGGCTGATGCAACGAGGAGAAGAGAAATGCTTGCAAGTTTCTTGGGCATAGCTTGGAGTGTATCGAATGCGCCCCCGGCGAGCAGGCCGTTTGCAGGTTACGGTGGGGCCCATGGACACGCTGCAGTTCCACCAGATCGATTCCCCAATTGGCCGCCTGGGCCTCGTCGTGACACCGAAGGGGTTGGCCAAGGTCCTCTTCGAGTGCGACGACATCGACGCCGAGCGCGACCGCGCCGACCGCCCCGCCGAAGTGCCGCTGGCCGCCCAACAGCTCACGGAGTACTTCGCGGGCCACCGCACGAGCTTCACGCTCCCGCTGGACTTTCGCTTTGCGTCGGGGTTTCGCACCGAGGTCCTCCGGGAGCTCGCCCGCGTCCCCTTCGGCGCCACCACCACCTACAAGCAGCTCGCCGGGCAGGTGGGAAACCCCAACGCCGTGCGCGCGGTCGGCGGCGCCTGCGCGCACAACCCGCTGCCCATCGTCGTGCCCTGTCACCGGGTGCTGCGCGCAGACGGCGGTCTCGGCGGCTACCGTGGCGGCACCGACGCGAAACGTTACCTGCTGGACAAGGAGGGCATTGATGTGTAAGGGCTTTACCAAGCACGGCAGCGCGCCGGGGTCCGCCGCCTCCGAGGCGGCGGGGCTTCGCTGGCTGCGCGAGGGGTCGCAGGCCGTGGTCGAGGTCTTTTCGCTTCACGACGCCACGAACACCCTCACCATCGAATCCGTCGAGCCCGCACGCCCAACTCGAGACGCCGCGCTCCGCGCCGGCCGCGAGTTGGCTGCGATCCACGCCGCGGGTGCCCCGGCGTTCGGCGCCCCGCCGACCGGGTGGGAGGGGCCGAACTTCATCGGTCGTCTCGAGCAGGACTGCGTGCCGGCGGACCGCTGGGCCGAGTTTTACGTCAACCAACGCGTGCTGCCGTTCGCGCGCTCGGCGCACGCCGTGGGCAACCTGGACGCGCACGGGCTCGTCGAGGTTGAGCGTGCCTGCGACGCGCTCCTGGCCGAGGACGAGGACGCCCCGCTCGCGCGCATCCACGGCGACCTGTGGGCGGGCAACCTCCTGTTTAGCCCGGAGGGGCCGAGGATCATCGACCCGGCCGCCCACGGCGGGCACCCACTGACGGACATCGCCATGCTGGAGCTCTTCGGTGCTCCGTACTTCGACGCGATCGTGGACGGGTACCTCGGCGCGGGCGGCACGCTTGGGTCAGGCTGGCGCGCCCGCATCCCGTTTCACCAGCTGCACCCGCTCGCGGTCCACGCCACCACCCACGGCCCGAGCTACGGCTCGGCGCTGGTTCGCGCCGCCCTCGACACCCTCGACGCCCTCGGCCCCCTCGGCACAGGGGCCGGAAAGAGCAGCTAGCGCCACCAGTTCTCGGTCGGCCCCGGCGGCAGGTGGCGCTTGTGTTGGCCGACGCGCCAGAGGTGTTCCAGGCGCGCTGCGGCGTCGGCGGGCACCTGCTTGCCTTCCAGGTAATCGTCGATAAGCGAATAGCTCACGCCGAGCGCCTCCTCATCGGGCAGCGCCGGGCGATCCTCCTCCAAGTCCGCGGTGGGCACCTTCTCCCACAGGCGCGGGGTGGCGCCGAGGTGCTGGAGCAGCGCGGCGCCCTGGCGCTTGTTCAGGCCGGCGAGCGGGAGGAGGTCGGCCGCGCCGTCGCCGAACTTGGTGAAGAAGCCGGTGATGTTCTCCGCCGCGTGGTCGGTGCCAATGACCAGGAAGCCGCGCTCGCCGGCGATGGCGTACTGCGCCACCATGCGCAGCCGGGCTTTTACGTTGCCCTTGTTGAAGTCGCCGAGGCCGTCCACCCCAATGGCGGAGGCAACCTGCGCGTTGAGCGCGTCGGTGGCGGGCTTGATGTCCACGGTGACGGTCTCGTCGGGGCGGATGAACTGGAGCGCGAGCTGCGCGTCGTCCTCGTCGGCCTGCACGCCGTGCGGGAGGCGGACCGCGACGAACGTGGCCTCGGCGCCCTCGGCGCGACGCCGCTCCACCGCGAGCTGGGCGAGCCTGCCCGCAAGGGTGGAGTCCTGCCCGCCGGAGATGCCCAGTACGAAGCCGTTCGCGCCCGTGGCTGCGAGGTAGTCAACCAGGAAGTCAACGCGGCGCGACACCTCCTCCTCTGAATCGATCAAGGGGCGCACACCCAGGGCTTTTATGATGTCTTGCTGCAGGTTTTCGTCGTGTTCAGACATGACATCCATCGTAGCCGTCAGCCATATTGGGGGACATGGTTCACAACACTCGGGCACCACGTTACGTGCGCACCGTCGCCGCCACGGCCGCGCTCGGCGGCCTCCTGTTCGGCTACGACACCGGCGTGATGAGCGGCGCGCTGCTCTTTATCACCCCTGAGTTCAGCATGTCTCCGGGGCAGGAGGGGCTGGTGACGTCCATGCTGCTCGTCGGCGCCGCCATTGGCGCCCTCGGCGGCGGTGCGGTTGCTGACGCGCTCGGCCGCCGCCGCACACTCATCGTCGGCGGCGCCCTCTTCGTCCTCGGCTCCGTCTGGTGCGCACTGGCCGGCGGCGTCGGAGCCCTCGCGGCGGCGCGCACCTTTCTCGGGGTAGCGGTCGGCGGTGTCTCCATCGTCACGCCCATGTACATCGCGGAGATGTCGCCGGCGAAGTTCCGCGGCAAGCTCGTCTCACTGAACACGCTCATGATCGTGGTCGGCCAGCTCCTCGCGTACCTGGTCAACTCGGTGCTCGCGCACACGGGCAGCTGGCAGTGGATGCTCGGCCTCGCCGCCGTCCCGGGCGCCGCGCTGGCGATCGGCATGTTCCTGCTGCCGGAAACCCCGCTGTGGCAGGCGCGTCGCGGGGCGCGTCGGCAGGCGGAGGAGACTGCGGCGCGCGTCGGCATGGACTCGGATGAGCTCGAGGAGCTGTTGCTTGACGACGCCCAGACGCGCCAGGCTGCCAGCGCCGGGGAATGGCGCACCCTCCGCCGTACCCCTTGGCTGCGCTCCACAGTCCTCGTCGCCGCGCTACTCGGTGTGACGCAGCAGGTCACCGGCGTCAACGCGATCGTCTACTTCGCGCCCACCATGATGGAGACCGTCGGGCTCTCCACCGAAAACGCCGTCTACACCTCCATCGTCATTGGACTGGTGTCCGTGGTCGCCTGCTGGGTTGGCTTGCAGGTGGTGGACCGGATCGGCCGCACGCGCCTGCTGCTCATCGGTCTGGCGGGCAACGTGGTCTTCCTCGTCGCGCTCGCCGTGATGTTCCGTGCCGCGGAGGGGAATGCGGCCCTGGCGTGGGTGGCGCTCGCCTGCATGGCGGGGTTCATCGCTTCGCAACAGGCCGCGGTCTCGCCGACGACGTGGCTGCTCATCTCCGAGCTGGTGCCCCCACAGGTCCGCGGCGTGGGGATGGGCCTGGTCGGGCTCGCGCTGTGGGTGATGAATTGGGTGGTCGCCCAGTTCTTCCTCCCGCTTGTCGACGCCACCTCTGCCACCTTCACCTTCTGCCTCTTTGCGATCTGCGGCGTGGTCGCCTCCGTCTTCGTGGCGCGCCGGGTCCCGGAGACGATGGGGCGCAGTCTTGACGACGTCGCCGCGGAGATGCGCCAGCGTTTTGGTGCTGGGCAGAAGAACGTGTAACCTTAACCGACGTGTCGCGACCCGGCACCGCGCAGCATGCTGGTAGCGTGCTGCGGCTGGGCATGAGGTCGCAGGTCAATGAAACCTCGAGAAGAAAGGAGCGCCCGATGAAGGTCCGCAAGTCGCTTCGGTCGCTGAAGAACAAGCCGGGCGCCCAGGTTGTACGCCGCCGCGGCAAGGTCTACGTGATCAACAAGAAGGAGCCGCGCTTCAAGGCTCGCCAGGGCTAGTTCACCGCCCGCCCAAACACCCCGCCACCAACCGGATTTCCGTCCGGCCGGTGGCGGGGTGTTGGCTTTTGTGAAATTAAATTGCACGGATGTAACCCGTTTGCTGGTGCGGGAGTGGTTATAGCGGACTACATGTGGGTAATTCCTGGGGCCTATCCTGGGAATACCAGCCCTGTAACTACTACATGTAGTATCACTTGCCAGAAATTGCCCCAAGGTATAGTGTTTCTTGGTGTTGCGCTGAGGTAGGAATCAGCGCCGAGGAAACCCCGTCATCTTCCCGTAAACGCGACAGAAAAGAGCTACAGGTTATGTCCATCACCGTGTACACGAAGCCCGCTTGCATGCAGTGCAAGGCAACCACCAAGGCCCTCGACAAGGCTGGCCTGGAGTACTCCCTCGTCGACATCTCGGTGGACGAGGAGGCTCGTGATTACGTCATGGCGCTCGGCTACCTGCAGGCACCCATCGTCGAGGTGGACGGTGAGCACTGGTCCGGCTTCCGCCCGGATCGCATCCGCGGCCTGAAGCCCGCCGCCTAAGCGGCTCCGCGTGAGCCACACGGCGCGCCCTAAGCGGAGCGCGCACCCCACCACCTGCACAATTCAACACCTGGAGCGAGCATGCTTGTCGTGTACTTTTCCTCGACGACGGAGAATACGAAACGTTTCGTGGAAAAGGTCGGGTTGCCCAGCGCGCGGATCCCGCTGCGCAGGGCGGAGGCGCCGCTCGAGGTGGACGAGCCCTTTGTGCTGGTGTGTCCGACGTACGGGGGAGGGGCGTCGATAAGCAATGCTCAATCACGGCCCGTGCCCAAGCAAGTCATCCGCTTCCTCAACAACCCGCGCAACCGGTCGCAGCTGCGCGGTGTGATCGCGGGTGGCAATTCGAACTTCGGCCCAGACTACTGCGTGGCCGGCGACATCATCGCGCGCAAGTGCAACGTGCCCTACCTCTACCGCTTCGAGCTGATGGGGACGTGGGACGACGTGGCGCACGTGCGCGGCGCGCTGATCCGCAACGCGGTGGCACTCGGGCTCGCGCCGTTGAGCGAAAGGCAACAGACGGCGCTGCAGCCGCTTCCCGCGGATAATGGGGACCGGCTCGACGCGCTGCGCGCCAAGTACCAGGCGAAATACCGGCGCGATCCGCGCAGCGCCTAGAGCGCGCCCTGCGCCCGAGCGCAAGAAACCTCAAACTTGTAACCTAGAGATCCGACAAACGTGAATGAAAGGCTCTGCTGTGTCCACCTACGCTTCTGCTTCGGATAAGCACGGGAAAGTCGTCCCGGAACCGGTGAATACCACCGACCAGTTGGATTATCACGCGCTCAACGCGCTGCTGAACCTCTACGATGAGGACGGCCACATCCAGTTTGATAAGGACCGGGAAGCGGCCAATCAGTTCTTCCTCCAGCACGTGAACCAGAACACCGTGTACTTCCACGACCTGGAAGAGAAGATGAAGTACCTGGTGGACAACAAGTACTACGAGCCGCACGTCGTGGACGCCTACGACTGGGAATTTGTGAAGGAGACGTTCAAGCGCGCCTACGGTTTCAAGTTCCGCTTTAAGTCCTTCCTCGGCGCGTACAAGTACTACACCTCCTACACCCTGAAGACGTTTGACGGCCGCCGCTACCTCGAGCGCTTTGAGGATCGCGTGGCGATGACGGCGCTCTTCCTCGCCGACGGCAATGAGGAGCTCGCGTCCGCGCTCGTGGACGAGATCATGACCGGCCGCTTCCAGCCCGCCACCCCGACCTTCCTCAACGCCGGCAAGGCGCAGCGCGGCGAGCTCGTCTCCTGCTTCCTCCTGCGCATCGAGGACAACATGGAGTCCATCGGCCGCGCCATCAACTCCTCGCTGCAGCTGTCCAAGCGCGGCGGCGGCGTCGCCCTGCTGCTGAGCAACATCCGCGAGTCCGGCGCGCCCATCAAGCACATTGAGAACCAGTCTTCCGGGGTCATCCCCGTGATGAAGCTGCTGGAGGACTCCTTCTCCTACGCCAACCAGCTCGGTGCGCGCCAGGGCGCGGGCGCGGTGTACCTGAATGCGCACCACCCGGACATCATGAAGTTCCTGGACACCAAGCGCGAGAACGCGGACGAGAAGATCCGCATCAAGACCCTCTCGCTCGGCGTGGTCATCCCGGACATCACCTTCGAGCTGGCCAAGCGCAACGACGACATGTACCTGTTCAGCCCGTACGACGTCGAGCGCGTCTACGGCAAGCCCTTCGCCGACATCTCCGTGACCGAGAAGTACGAGGAGATGGTGGAGGACCCGCGCATCCGCAAGTCCAAGATCAACGCCCGCCAGTTCTTCCAGACGCTGGCGGAGATCCAGTTCGAGTCCGGCTACCCGTACATCATGTTCGAGGACACCGCGAACCGCGCGAACCCGGTGAAGACCGGCCGCATCAACATGTCCAACCTGTGCTCCGAGATCCTCCAGGTCAACTCCGCCTCCGAGCTCAATGAGGACCTGACCTACCAGGAGGTCGGCCACGACATTTCCTGCAACCTGGGCTCGCTGAACATCGCGATGACGATGGATTCGGACAACTTTGCCCGCACCATCGAGACCGCCATCCGCGGGCTGACCGCCGTGGCGGACAAGACGGCCATCAACTCCGTGCCGTCCGTGCGCGAGGGCAACGACGCCTCGCACGCCATCGGCCTGGGCCAGATGAACCTGCACGGCTACCTCGGCCGCGAGCACATCCACTACGGCTCCGAGGAGGCACTCGACTTCACCAACGCCTACTTCGCCGCCGTGATGTTCCAGGCCATCCGCGCGTCCCACAAGATCGCGGTGGAAAAGGGCCAGGCGTTCGCTGACTTTGACAAGTCCGAGTACGCCACCGGCGAATTCTTCGACCGCTACGACCCGGCCGACTTCCAGCCCAAGACCGACAAGGTCAAGGCGCTTTTCGACGCTTCCAACATCGCCGCACCAACCGCGGAGGAGTGGCAGCAGCTGAAGCAGGACGTGGCGCGCGACGGCATCTACAACCGCTACCTGCAGGCGGTGCCGCCGACCGGCTCCATCTCCTACATCAACAACTCCACCTCGTCGATCCACCCGATCGCCTCCAAGATTGAGATCCGCAAGGAAGGCAAGATCGGCCGCGTCTACTACCCGGCGCCGCACATGGACAACGAGAACCTGGAGTTCTTCGAGGACGCGTACGAGATTGGCTACAAGGCCATCGTGGACACCTACTCGGTGGCGACCCGCTACGTGGACCAGGGCCTGTCGCTGACCATGTTCTTCAAGGACACGGTCACCACCCGCGACCTGAACCGCGCGCAGATCTACGCATGGACCAAGGGCATCAAGTCCCTGTACTACATCCGCCTGCGCCAGATGGCGCTGGAAGGCACCGAGGTCGAGGGCTGCGTGTCCTGCATGCTGTAGTCGGCAGAGCTGCAAGAGGTGCCAGTGGCACACGCCCGGGCCTTGACCCGAAAGGGGCCTGCACACCGACTTCGGCGGGCAGGCCCCTTTTTGTACCTCTTTATTAGATCGCCAGGAAGGTTTTGATCCCGGTGAGCAGGTCGCGGGAGGCGGCTTCGGAGGCGGAGGCGTCGCCGTCGCTAATTGCCTTTGCCAGGTCGACATGGATGCGCATTGCGGGCACTGAGGGATCGTCCGGCATGATGCCGTAGCGCGTGCGACCTTCGAGCACGTGCATGATCGGTTCCGCCAGGGTGGAAAACATCTCGTTGCCAGATGCATGCAGGATCAGCGTGTGGAACTCCTTGTCCGCGTCGAGGAACTCCTGCGTGTTGCCGGCGCCCGCCTCGGAAAGGTTGACCAGCAGCTCCCCGAGCTCGAGCAGGCGGGCCGATTGCGCAGACGTTGCGTGGCTGGCGGCCAGCAGCGCGGCGACCGGCTCGACGGCGGTGCGCAGCTCGTTGAGCGACGTAATCTGCGCGGGGCGCTGCTCGGCGCACGAGAGGCGCCACTTGATCACGGACTGATCGAACACCGCCCAGTGCTCGGGCGGCAGTACCTTAATGCCTACGCGGCGTGATGAGGAAACGAGCCCCATCTGCTCGAGCGCGCGCATGACCTCGCGGGCGACGGTGCGAGAGATGCCGAACCTGGAGGATAAGTCCTGCAATGTAAAGGTGTATCCGGGTTCGAGGGCGCCGGAAATGATTTGCTCGCCGAGGGTGTCAAGGATCGACGTGAGCAGGGGCTCCGCCGAAGGTTCCTGGGGTGCGGCCATGGAATTCAACCTCATATGGTGGGAAAACGAGAAATAGAACTACCATTATCCTAGTCCTCAACGGGGGTAAACAAAATCGCGTGACGCGCGGTGCGGGGGAAGAAGGCAATTGGTTAGGATGTGAGCCATGAGCGAGGAATATCAGGCATACCTGGATAGCCACCCGAACCCGATTAAGGCGATCAACTGGAATGAGATTCCGGATGATAAGGACCAGGAGGTGTGGGACCGCCTCACCGGCAATTTCTGGCTGCCGGAAAAGATTCCGGTGTCCAACGACATCCCGAGCTGGAACACGCTCAATGACGCGGAGCAGCTCGCCACTATGCGCGTGTTTGCGAACCTGACTCTGCTGGACACCATCCAGGGCACGGTCGGCGCGGTGTCGCTGATCCCGGATTCGCGGACCCTGCACGAGGAGGCCGTGTATACCAACATCGCCTTCATGGAGTCCGTGCACGCGAAGTCGTACAGCAATATCTATATGACGCTGGCGTCCACGCCGCAGATTAATGACGCATTCCGTTGGACCGAGGAAAACGCCCAGGTGCAGCGCAAGGCGAAGATCGTCAAGTCCTACTACCGCGGCGACGACCCGCTGAAGAAGAAGATCGCTTCCGTGATGCTGGAGTCCTTCCTCTTCTACTCCGGGTTCTACCTGCCGCTGAACTGGTCGGTGCACTCCAAGCTGACCAACACCGCCGACATCATCCGCCTCATCATCCGTGATGAGGCCGTGCACGGCTACTACATCGGCTACAAGTACCAGGTCGCGCTGCGCGAGGAGTCCCCGGAGCGCCAGGAGGAGCTGAAGGAGTACACCTTCGATCTGCTCTACGACCTCTACGAGAACGAGCAGCAGTACACCGAGGACATCTACGACCCGCTCGGCTGGACCGAGGACGTCAAGCGCTTCCTGCGCTACAACGCCAACAAGGCGCTGAACAACCTCGGCTACGAGGGGCTCTTCCCGGCGGATGAGACCAAGGTGTCGCCGGCGATCCTCGCGTCGCTGTCGCCGAACGCGGATGAGAACCATGACTTCTTCTCCGGCTCCGGCTCGTCCTACGTCATCGGCAAGGCGGAGGACACCGCCGATGAGGATTGGGACTTTTAGGGGCACGCTTATCGACGACCACGTGAGCGTCGATAAGCCTCAACCTTTCGTTTGATATACAACGGGGGAACTTAACGCGGGGTTGACCACGAATGGGGTCAACCGGCAATCTGTCGAGGTGTTTGGGCGTGTCGCGCCCACCTCGGCGGGGGAGTGGGCGCGCACGCGGGGCAATCCCGGCGGATCGCGCGTGGTGCTTTCGGACCGACGCGCACGATGTGACGCAAGGGCCTATTGTTTAACCTGTAGCTGGCCTGGGAGGGCTGGCAATTTCATGAGCCGATCACATATGATGATTCGGTATCTAACAAGGCCTCGCCGCCATTGCGGTGGCGAGCCGAAGTCAGGAGGATCGAATGACCGCTGTGGCGCCAAGGCTGGACAATCATGTCCCGCCGACACGTCCGGAGCCGACGGGACACGCTCGCCGTGGCTCCAAAATCTACATGCAGCTGACCACGACCGACCACAAAGAACTGGGCATCATGTACATCATCATGTCCTTCGTCTGGTTCTTCCTCGGCGGTTTCATGGCGCTGCTTATCCGTGCTGAGCTGTTCCACCCGGGCATGCAGTTCCTGTCCAACGAGCAGTTCAACCAGCTGTTCACCATGCACGGCACGGTGATGCTGCTGGCCTTTGGTACCCCAATCGTGTGGGGCTTTGCTAACTACATCCTGCCGCTGCAGATCGGCGCACCGGACGTGGCCTTCCCGCGCCTGAACGCCTTCGGTTTCTGGATCACCACCGTCGGCGTTGTCGCCATGCTCTCCGGCTTCATCACGCCGGGTGGTGCGGCCGACTTCGGCTGGACCATGTACATGCCGCTGGCTGACGCTGTCCACACCCCGTCCGTCTCCGCGAACCTCTGGATCGTCGGCGTGGGCGCAACCGGTGTTGGTACCGTCGCCTCCGCGATCAACATGCTCACCACCGTGCTGACCATGCGCGCACCGGGCATGACTATGTTCCGCCTGCCGGTCTTCACCTGGACCGTGTTCGTCACCTCCATCATCGTGCTGATGATCTTCCCGCTGCTGCTCGCCGCGGCACTGGGCGTGCTGTACGACCGCCTGCTCGGCGGCCACATCTACGACACCGCTAATGGCGGCTCCGTCCTGTGGCAGCACCTGTTCTGGTTCTTCGGCCACCCGGAGGTGTACGTCCTGGCGCTGCCGTTCTTCGGCATCATCTCCGAGATCGTCCCGGTCTTCTCCCGTAAGCCGATCTTCGGTTACATCGGTCTCGTCTTCGCAACGCTGGCCATCGCGGGCCTGTCCATGGCCGTGTGGGCGCACCACATGTTCGCCACCGGCGCGATCCTGCTGCCGTTCTTCTCCTTCATGACCTTCCTCATCGCCGTGCCGACCGGCGTGAAGTTCTTCAACTGGGTCGGCACCATGTGGAACGGCCACATCACCTTCGAGTCCCCGATGATGTGGGCGATGGGCTTCCTGTTCACCTTCCTCTTCGGTGGCCTGACCGGCATCATGCTGGCGTCCCCGCCGCTGGACTTCCACCTGCACGACTCCTACTTCGTCGTCGCGCACTTCCACTACACCCTGTTCGGTACCGTGGTGTTCTCCGCAATCGCCGGCGTCCACTTCTGGTTCCCGAAGATGACGGGTCGCATGCTGGACGAGCGCCTGGCAAAGCTGTCCTTCTGGCTGGTCTTCATCGGCTTCAACATGACCTTCCTGGTCCAGCACTGGCTGGGCAACATGGGCATGCCGCGCCGCTACGCCGACTACCTGGACACCGACGGCTTCACTTTCCTGAACCAGGTCTCCACCGTCGGCGCCCTGATCCTGGGCATCGGTATGCTGCCGTTCATCTGGAACGTGTTCAAGTCCTGGCGCTACGGCGAGGTCGTCACGGTGGACGACCCGTGGGGCTACGGCAACTCCCTCGAGTGGGCAACCTCTTGCCCGCCGCCGCGCCACAACTTCACCGCGCTGCCGCGCATCCGCTCCGAGCGCCCGGCGTTCGAGCTGCACTACCCGCACATGGTGGAGACCCTGCGCCGCGAGGCGCACGCCGGCCACCACGCAGACGGCCCGGCAACCTGGAAGGGCGAGTCCGCGACCACCGGTTCTACCGCTGTGACCAAGTAATTCGCTTGGCGCGAACCCCCTGACAGTAATTACCCCTCACCGCCTCGGTGAGGGGTTTTGCTGTGCTATCGTCCTGGTTTGTGACCAACCAGCCAGCCTTCCAAGTCGAACTGCAACCGGGTCTCAAGCCCGCGGTGATTTCCACCTCGGGCCCGGACCGCCCCGGCGTTTCCGCCGAGTTTTTCACCGTCCTCGCTCGGCACGGGGTGCAGCTGCTCGACGTCTCCCAGACAGACTTCCGCGGACGCATGATGCTCGCGGCCCTGGTAGGCATGGATCCCCACTCGCTCACGCAGGTTGAGCGAGAGCTTCGCGACGGGCTGTGGGAGTACGGCCAGCGCGTGAACATCGAGACACACGCGGAAGCCCGCGCGGTGTCGCGCCCCCGCTCGACGCACGTGCTCGTGGCCCTGGGCAACCCGGTCAGCGCGGAGGCCATCTCTCGCCTCGGCGCGGAGCTCGCCGCCGTGGGCGCGAACATCGACGCCATCCGCGGCGTTGCCCAGTACCCGGTAACCGGGCTGGAATTCCGCATCACCATGCCGGACTACACACCTGGCGATGCCCAGGAGCTGCGCAAGCGTTTGGCCGAGCTCTCCGGCGAACTCGGCGTGGACGTGGCGATGGAGCACGCAGGCCTGCACCGGCGCGCGAAGCGCCTCGTCTGCTTCGACTGCGACTCAACGCTGATCACCGGCGAGGTGATCGAGATGCTCGCCGCCCACGCCGGCCGCGAAGCGGAGGTGGCCGAGGTAACGGCGCGCGCGATGCGCGGCGAGCTGGACTTCGAGGAGTCGCTGCGCGAGCGCGTGAAGGCACTGGCTGGGCTCGACGCCTCCGTCATCGACCGTGTCGCCGCCGACATCGAGCTCACCCCGGGCGCCCGCACCACCATCCGCACGCTTAACTCGTTGGGTTACCGCACGGCGGTCGTCTCCGGCGGATTCATCCAGGTGCTCGAGGACCTCGCCGCGGACCTCGAGCTGGACTACGTGCGCGCCAACACGCTGGAGATTGAGGACGGCAAGCTCACCGGCCGGGTCATCGGCAAGGTGGTGGACCGCAAGGCCAAGGCGGACTTCCTCGCCGAGTTCGCCGCGGACTCCGGGCTGGCGCTTTCGCAGACGGTCGCGGTGGGCGACGGCGCCAACGACATCGACATGATCTCCCGCGCCGGCCTCGGCATTGCGTTCAACGCCAAGCCCGCCCTCAAGGAGGTCGCGGACGCGTCGGTGAACTTCCCGTTCTTGGACGAGGTCCTCTACATCCTGGGCATTCCCCGCGAGGAGATCGACTCCTCCGACGCGGCCGCGGGCATCGACACCAGGCGCCCGCTGTGACGGCGTCGGCGCACGGGTTGCTCGCGGCGTCGATAGGCGCAGGCTCCGGCGACCCCGACGACCCCGCGGCGGTGCAGGCGATGCAAATGGCCATCAATCTGCCGAAGCAGGACCCGCCCGCCCGCAACGCCATGCTTATCGACGCCGCACGTGCCGCCCTCCTCGTCTGCCTCGACGAGCGGGCCGAGCGCGACGGGTTTTGGCGCGAGCGGCTCGAGGCGTGGTACTCCCGCAGGATCCGGAAGGTGGCGCGGCGCGCCCGCAACAAGGCGTGGGACGACGTCCAGGCGCTGCCCGGCGTGACCGTCGGCAGCGTGCGTGCGTTCGTGCCCTCCGCGGTGTCCGAGGTGCCGCACGAGCTGGCGAAGCTGCAGATCCGCGGCACGGACCTGCCAGCCGACGAGGGCCCGCTCCCGTTCGACCCGACCGCGCCGACGATCGCGGTGGACGCGTCCCTCGAGATGACGGCCGGGAAGGCGGCGGCGCAGGTGGGGCACGCGTCGATGCTCTACGCGGCTGCGCGCCCGGAGGGCGAGGTGCGTAAGTGGGCTGCCGCCGGGTGCCCGCTAAACGTGCGCGAGGTGCCTGCGGACGTGTTCGCCGCTTGCGCGGCGCACCCGGGCGCGGTGCCGGTGCGTGATGCGGGCTTTACCGAGGTCGCGCCCGGCTCGATGACGGTGCTCACGCTGCCGCCGGGCGCGTTCGACCCGGCTAGCGGGCGACCAGGCGCTTGAGTGCCCCGGTGACTACGTCGAGCCGGTCGGTTTGCCAGAAGGGCGGCAGCGAACGCAGGAGGAATGCGCCGTAGCGCTTGGTGACTAAGCGGTTGTCCAGCACGGCGACGACGCCGCGGTCGTCCACCGAGCGCAGCAGGCGGCCGGCCCCCTGCGCCATCAGGAGTGCCGCGTGGGTTGCGGAGACCTCCATGAACCCGGAGCGGCCAGCGGCGTCCGCGGCGTTGGAGCGCGCCTGGAGGAGCGGGTCGTCGGGGCGGGGGAAGGGGATGCGGTCAATGAGCACGAGCGAGAGGGAACTGCCGGGCACGTCCACGCCCTGCCAGAGCGACAGGGTGCCAAACAGACACGAGTTTTCCGCGTTGGCAAAGGCGGTCACGAGCGCGCCGGTGGAGTCCTCGCCCTGCACAAAGATGTCAAAGGGGAGTCGCGCGCGCATCGCCTCCGCGGCCTGTTCGGCGGCGCGGCGCGAGGAGAACAGCCCGAGGGTGCGCCCGCCCGCGGCAGTGATGAGGGTGGCGATCTCGTCCAGGGTCTCGCGGCTCAGCCCGTCCCGGCCGGGGGCTGGGAGGTGGCGGGCGGTGTAGAGGATGCCGGCTTTCGCCGGGTCGAATGGGGTGCCCGCGTCCAGACTGTCCCAGGACCCGGACGGCAGGCCCCACGCGGCGGCCATCGCGTCGAAGTTGCCGCCGACCGTGAGCGTCGCGGAGGTGAGCACGACGGTTTGCTCGCCGAACAGGTTCTCGCGTAGCAGGGCCGCCACGGACAGGGGCGCGACGGCGACGGAATCTCCGAAGCGCTCGTTGCGGGTCAGCCACACCACGTCCGTGTGCTTGGCGGGGTCGTCCTCGTCAAACACGCCCAGGATGCGTACGACCGCGTCGTGCAGGTCGCCGAGGTGGTTCTTCAGGTTCGTGCGCTCGGCAAACTTCTCCGGGTTGTTCTCCGATTCGCCCTCGGGGCTGTCCGCGATGCTGGTGCGGGTGGCCCAGAGCGCGTCGCGCAGCGCGGCGAACGCGCCGCGGGCTGGGTCGGAGATGCGCTCCCAGCGGCCGGGCTGCTCCAGGTCGAGCACCGCGGTGAAGTCGTCCTTGACCTCCTCGAGCTTGTCACCGTCGCCGCCGATCTTGTCCGCGCGCCGCGCCGCGAGCGTGAGCGCTCGGGCGGAGATCTCGTTCGTGGCCACCGAGGTGATGCGCGCGTCCAGCTCGTGGGCCTCGTCGATGAGCACGGCCTCGTGCTCGGGCAGGATGTTGGAATCCGCGAGCGCGTCGATGGCCAGGAGCGCGTGGTTGGTCACCACGACGTCCACGTCGCGCGTCTTCTCTCGCGCGAGCTCGGCGAAGCACTCCTCGCCGTGCGGGCAGCGGGCCGCACCGAGGCACTCGTTGGAGGTCACGGAGACCTGCCGCCACGCCAGGTCCGGCACGCCGGGGGAGAGGTCGTCGCGGTCGCCGGTCTCGGTCTCCTGCGCCCACTCGGCCACGCGCTTGACGTGGCGGCCGGTCCAGGAGAGCTCGGATTCGTCGATAAGCGATCCCTCTGGCTCGTCCTGCGCGAGCTTGTTCAGGCAGACGTAGTTGTTGCGGCCTTTTTGAATTGCAAAGGTGGGGCGGTGCGACAAGTGCGGCTCGAGCGCGTCCGCAAGGCGCGGCAGGTCGCGCTGCACCAGCTGGCGCTGCAGCGCGAGCGTGGCGGTGGAGACGACCACCGTGGTGTCGTTGGCCTGCGCGTAGCGCACCGCGGGCACGAGGTAGGCGAAGGACTTGCCGGTACCTGTGCCGGCCTGCACCGCGAGGTGGCGCTCCGTGTCCAGTGCGCGCGCCACGGCCTCAGCCATGCGTTGCTGCCCCTCGCGCGTTGCACCCCCAAGCTTATCGACGACAGCGCCCAACAATTCCAGCGTCTCCCCGCTCAGGGGAACGTCGCCGGTGGTGGTGCCTTCTTCTTCCTCGCGCGTGCTCACACCGTGAAAGTGTAGCGGGGTCGGTGTTAGTCCAGCGGGTCGGGGAAGCCGACGAATCGCGTCGGGATGGCGGCGTCGCCGCGCGAGAGCGCGAGGCCCTCCCACGGCAGGGTGCCGCGCGCCGCGTCGTGCAGGGTGCGGGCCTGCTCTAGGCTGCCGTGCTGCTCGTCGTACTCGGGGAGGCGCTTGCCGCCGCGCACCATTGGCACCACGATCTCGTGGTAATCCAGGTTGGGCTTGCGGGTGATCTCCGCGTCGAGCGGGTAGACGATCTCGGCGACAGCGACGCCTGACGCGCGGTAGCCGCGTAGCGCCGTCTTCGCGCCGCCGTAGGTCTGCTTGCCCGACGAGCGCTTAGCCACCGGGTGGCCCTCCACCTCGACGAGCTTGTACACGAGCCCGGCGGTGGGGGCGCCGGAGCCGGTGACCACGGAGGTGCCCACGCCGAACCCGTCGACCGGGTCGCCGCGCAGCCCGGCGATGGCGAACTCGTCGAGGTCGGAGGAGACGATGATGCGGGTGTTAAACGCGCCGGCCTTGTCCAGCTGTTGGCGCACGCGGCGCGACACGATGCCCAGATCGCCCGAGTCGATGCGCACCGCGCCGAGCTCCGTGCCCGCGACCTCGATGGCGTTGGCCACGCCCTTGGTGATGTCGAAGGTGTCCACCAACAGCGTGGTATCTACGCCCAGCTGGTCAATCTGCGCCTTGAACGCCGCCTTCTCGTCCGGCGTGCCGTCCTCGTCCACGTGCAGCAGCGTCCAGGAGTGCGCGGCGGTGCCTGACGGCGGGATGCCGTAGCGCAGCGACGCCTCCATATTGGAGGTGGCCTCGAACCCGGCGATGTAGGCGGCGCGGGCGGCGGTCACGGCGGACTGCTCGTGGGTGCGGCGCGAGCCCATCTCAATGATCGGGCGGCCGTCTGCCGCCGAGACCATGCGGGAGGCGGCGGAGGCGACAGCGGAGTCCGAGTTCAGGATGGAGAGGATGACTGTTTCCAGGATGACGCACTCGGCGAAGGTGCCGCGCAGCGTCATGATGGGGGAGTAGGGGAAGTAGATGTCGCCTTCGCGGTAGCCGTCGATGTCGCCCGAGAACCGGTAGTTGGCCAGGTAGTCCTTGGCCTCGTCGGACAGGAAGTCGGCCGCGTCGATCTGGTCTTGCGTGAAGCGGAACTTTTCTACCGCGTCGATCACACGCGAGGTGCCGGCGACCACACCGTAGCGGCGCTCGCCGGGCAGGCGCCGGGTAAATACCTCGAACGCGCATTGGCGGTGCGCGGTGCCGTCCTTCAGTGCGGCGTCGAGCATGGTGAGCTCGTACATGTCGGTCAGAAACGCTGTAGAGTCCGGCGTGGAGTTCGTCATGGTCTTACAGACTACGCCCTGGTCGCGCGCGTCGCGTTTATTTGCGCGGAAGGGGCTCTTCGGGGCTATCCCGCAAACGCCACGACGACCCACACATCGCCGCGCCCGTAGGCCACGCCGATGCCCACGTCGCGGTGGCGATCATCCAGCAGCACCTCCATGTGCTCGGGCGAGTGGGTGAACAGCTCGAAGAACTCGTAGCCGGAGGCCTGCTCTACCGGGAGGTGGGCGGAGACCTGCGCGGTCTTCTCGCCGGCATCCAACGGTGGCTGCTCACCGGTGACCGCGTTGCCCTCTGCTTGGGCTTGGGCGGTGCGCTGCAATTCGGGGTCGAGGCTGACTGGGGGCAGTGTGTCGTCGATACGCAACTGGGCGATGGCGGTGAAGAAGTCGGTGCGGATCTCCTCGAGCTGCTGCCCGGTGTCAAAGTCGGGATCGACGTAGCTGTCGCCGCGCCCGTCCGCGTGCGAGGAGCCGTCGGAGTGCTGCGCGCTGACCACGGTGAGGGCGACCGCGCTGACGATGCCGAGGACGGCAAGCACGGCACGCAGCAACTGCTCGGTGGAGACAGGCAGCTCCTGGAGGCTGGGGATGTTCCGCATGGGCCCTGATCCTAGCAACCTCCCGGGGCACACGTGCGGGAAACAACCGGTAGGCTGGTCCGCATGAATTGCGAATTCACGCGCGAGGACATGGGCCAGGACATGAGCCCGGACATGAGCCCGGAAGCGAGTTCAGCCGCGAGCCGAGTGCCGCAGATGAGCTCGCCGATGGCTACCCCGGACCTTGAGGAGGACCTGAAGGTTGAGGTCGCGGCCGGAGAGAACCTGCCATGGATGTGCATTGTGTGGGACGACCCGGTCAACCTGATGAGCTACGTCACCTACGTGTTCCAGACGGTGCTGGGCTACGACCGCAAGCGCGCGAATGAGCTGATGATGCAGGTACACACCGAGGGTAAGGCCGTGGTCTCCTCGGGTGAGAAGGACAAGGTCGAGGGCGACGTGAAGAAGCTGCACACCGCCGGCCTGTGGGCGACGATGCAGCAGGCGGGGTAGAGCTATGCAACCGTGGCGTAAGAAGAAAGGCCTGATGCGTTCAGGCGTGAAGTTCACTACCAAGTTCGATCCGTTGGAACGCGAGGTGATCGGCGACCTCACCGCGACCGTGTCGGAGGCGCTCATCTCGCGCGCGCAGTCCGCGCCGAAGGACGAGTTTGCAGAGATGGTCGGCATGTCCACGGGCCACACCGAGGCACCGGAGGACCCAAAGCTGGCCCGCCTGCTGCCCGATTTCGAGCGCGAGGGCGACGAGGAGTTCGACGGCGACAACGGCCTGCTCCGCAGCCTGCACGAGAACGACATCATCCGTGCGAAGCTGATGAACATGCAGGTGATCAATGACATGCTGGGCCCCAACGGCGGCGTGGAGGTGAGCATCGACGAGCAAGAGGCCCACCAGTTCGTCGCCGCGCTCAATGACATGCGCCTCTACGTGTCCGCGGATGATCGCGGCGGCGAGGGCCAGGCCCAGGATCGCGAGCGCCTCATGGAGTGGCTCGCGTTCTGCCAGGACTCCCTCGTCGACGTGCTCTGCGAGTAAACAGATGCTTGTCGACGCCACCGTGGCCCCAATCCTTCCCGCGGCCCATCTCTCCCTGGGCGACACCGGTGTGACCGCGTTCGTCGCCGCCGACCCGCGCGGGATGCGCGCCGCCGTCGACGTGCGCGGCGGCGGGCCGGGCACTCGCGAGACCGACCTGCTCGCCCCGCACAACACGGTCGAGCGAGTCCACGCCATCCTGCTGTGCGGCGGTTCCGCGTTCGGCCTGGCCGCCGCCGACGGAGCGATGCGCGAGCTGGAGTCGCGCGGGCGGGGGTTCCCAGTCTTCGGCGAGGGCGTGCCGGGCCCGCGCGTGCCCATCGTCCCCGCAGCCGTCATTTTCGACCTTGCCGTCGGTGATCCGTCGCACCGCCCAACTGCGAGTGACGGGGCCGCGGCCGTGGCGGCAGCGCTGGAGGACACCGCGGGCGAGCCGTTGGCGTCGGGCAGTGTCGGTGCCGGCTGCGGCGCGACCGCCGGCGTCCTGCGCGGCGGTTTCGGCATCGCGTCCCGCGCGGTGGAACTTCCCGGGGCGCGCAGGAGCGCGACGGTGACCGCCGCGGTGGTGGCAAACCCGGTGGGCTCCGTGGTTGACCCCGCGACGGGGTTGCTGTTTGGCGATGCCTCGAAGCCCGCCGTGGACCTCGAGCGGTACCGCACCCTGCAGCGGCCCGCCCCTGGCAGCGGCGCGCCGGACCCGCGGCTGAACACCACCATCGGCGTGGTGGCCACCGACGTGGACCTCCCGGTGCCGCAGCTGCAGCGCCTGGCCATGACGGGGCACGACGGCATCGCCCGCGCGATCCGCCCCGCCCACTCGCCGCTGGACGGCGACACCCTCTTCGCCGTCTCCGTCCCGAAAGATGATGGTCAAGACGCGGGTGGGCAGGGCGACGCCGGTCAGCCGCTGGCACCGGAAGCGCTCGCGCACCTTTGCGGTGCCGCGGCGGACGCGGTGGAGGCAGCGATCGTGGACGCGGTGTGCAGTGCCACGGGTGGTTTCGGGGTGACGGCGTGGTCGGACGTGGTTGCTGGTGGGCGTCGATAAGCGTGCTCAGCGCGCCGGGGAGCGCCCCGGCTACACTTATTAGCGATGACACACAATCCTTACGGAACCTGCGGCCCGACCCCGTCCAGTAGCCCGTACCAGGGCGCGGGCTGGGGCTACGGCCAGACCCACCAGCCCGGCTACGGCAAGCCGTTCCAGCGGCCGTTCTCGCACCCGGAGACGCAGCTGCCCGCGTTCCCAGACGGCGTGCAGCCGGAAGATAAACGGACCAAGCGCAAGAAGCAGCGGCGCACGGGGTTCACATTCGCCATCGGCTACCTGGTGGTGATCTGGGCGGTGTTTCTGCTCAACGAGGGGCTGTTCGGAGGGCTCCTGCAGTACTGGGGCATCCACCCGCTCGACCTGGTGAGCATCTGGCACATTTTCACCGCCCCGC
Organism: Corynebacterium gottingense; assembly: GCF_002285125.1. Taxonomy (NCBI): domain Bacteria; kingdom Bacillati; phylum Actinomycetota; class Actinomycetes; order Mycobacteriales; family Corynebacteriaceae; genus Corynebacterium; species Corynebacterium gottingense. The sequence goes on along the minus strand of NZ_NSGN01000004.1, from coordinate 177,408 downwards.
TGCTGCACGCCAACCTCGAGCACATCGTGGGTAACTCGGTCACCGGCGCGATTTTCGCGTTTCTCATCGGCTACTCGGGCAAGCGCGTCTTCTGGGAGGTCACGACGTTTGCCACGGTATTCAGCGGGCTGGGCACCTGGCTGTTCGGCGGGATTGGTACCAACCACCTCGGCGCCTCGGGTGTCATTTACGGCTGGCTGATCTACCTGCTGGTGCGCGGCATCTTCAACCGATCCGGGACGCAGATCGCGCTGGGCCTCGTGCTCGCGTTCTTCTACTCCGGGCTGATCCTGGGCGTGCTGCCGGGCACGCCCGGCGTGAGCTGGCAGGCGCACCTCTTCGGCGCCATCGGCGGGTTCTTCGCCGGCATGATCATCACCTCGGACGACCCGCCGGAGCTGGTGGCCAAGCGCGAGGCGAAGAAGGCTCGGAAACAGGCGGGCTACTAGCGCGGCGACACGGGTGGCACAATGGCACCCATGGAACAGCACAGTGGGAGTAGCAACGGAACCAGCGGGGGAAATACCGCCCCGATCGGCATCTTCGACTCAGGCGTGGGAGGGCTGACCGTCGCGCGCGCCGTGATGGATCAGCTGCCCGATGAAGCAATCATCTACATCGGCGATACGGGCCACAGTCCGTACGGTCCGCAGTCGATCGCAGACGTGCGCGCGCACGCGCAGCGCATCGGCGACCAGCTCGTAGACCAGGGCTGCAAGATGCTCGTCATTGCCTGCAACACCGCCACCGCCGCATTCCTGCACGATGCGCGCGAGCGGTACGACATCCCCGTCATCGAGGTCATCCAGCCCGCCGTGCGCCGCGCGATCGCGACGACCCGGAACAACAAGGTAGGCGTCATCGGCACCGCGGGCACCATCAAGTCGGGGGCGTACCAGGACCTCTTTTCGCTCAAGTCCGACCTGCAGGTCACCGCGGCGGCGTGCCCGGCCTTTGTGGAGTTTGTGGAGCGCGGTATTACCTCCGGCCGCCAGATCCTCGGCGTGGCGCAGGGGTACCTCGAACCGCTGCAGGCCGCAGGCGTGGACACGCTGGTGCTGGGCTGCACGCACTACCCGCTGCTCTCGGGCGTGATTCAGCTGGCCATCGGCGAGCAGGTCACGCTTGTCTCTTCGGCGGAGGAGACGTCGAAGGACGTGCTGCGCGTGCTCACGGAGCGCGACATGCTCGCCCCGCCGCAGGCCGAGAGCGGCCGCGCGCCCGAGCGGGTGTTTGCGTCGACGGGCGACCCGGCGGTGTTCGACCGGCTGGCCGCGCGCTTCCTGGGGCCGCAGGTGCGGGCAGTGGGGGAGAAAAACTTGGGGGCTGTGGGGCGTCGATAAGCAAAAATGCCCCGAAGTTTAGAATTCCCCGCAGATTCGTGGCACAGTAAGCGCATGAAGTTGACCATCCTCGGCTGCTCCGGGAGCCTGGCCGCGCCAGGCAACCCCGGCTCCTCCTACGTAGTGAGCGCGCCCGGGCACAGCGACATTCTGTTGGATTTCGGCCCCGGCGCCCTTGCTGCCATGCAGGAACACTTCGACCCGGCGGACGCGCACGTGTGCTTCAGCCACCTGCACGCGGACCACTGCTCCGACATCGCCTCGCTGCTGGTGTGGCGCCGCTACCACCCAGAAAAGCCGGCGGTGTCGCGCCACCGCATGTTCGGCCCGAGTTACACGCCGGAGCATGTCGGCCGGATGAGCGCGGACGGCCCGGACCAGATCGACGACATCGCCGACACCTTCGATTTCGCAGCGTGGCGCGCCGGGCAGGCCGAAACCCTTGGCGGGGTGACCGTGACACCGTTCGAGGTCGTGCACCCGGCTGCGGAGTCGCACGCGCTGCGCATCGAGGATGGCTCGCACGCAATCGCCTATTCCGGGGATAGCGCGTGGACGCCCGCGCTTATCGACGCCGCCCGCAACGCCGACCTCTTCCTCTGCGAAGCCGCCTGGGGCCCGACCTCGGAGGGGATGGCGCCGGGGATGCACCTTTCCGGCGCAGAGGCCGGTCGCATCGCCCGCGAGGCTGGGGTGAAGACGCTGGTGCTCGTGCACATCCAGCCGTGGACTAGCACGCAGGCCACGCTCGAGGCTGCGCGAGCCGAGTTTGATGGCGAGATCGTGGTTGGCTCCGCGGGGGACGTCTTCGAGCTGTAGGGCGCGCGGCGTGCGTTAGGCTGGGGCGCATGACTGATTTCAAACGCGCAGACGGCCGCGGACTCAACGAAATGCGCCCGGTGCGCATCACCCGCGCCTTTACTTCCAACCCAGCTGGCAGCGTGCTTGTCGAGTTTGGCAACACCCGCGTGATGTGCACCGCCTCCGTGGAGGAGGGCGTGCCGCGCTTTAAGCGGGATTCCGGCGAAGGCTGGCTCACCGCGGAGTACGCGATGCTCCCGTCGGCCACCCACGACCGCATGCCGCGCGAATCCATGAAGGGCAAGGTCAAGGGCCGCACCCACGAGATTTCCCGCCTGGTGGGTCGCTCTCTGCGCGCTGCGGTGGACCTGTCCGAGCTGGGCGAAAACACCATCCAGCTCGATTGCGATGTGCTGCAAGCCGATGGCGGGACGCGCACCGCGTCCATCACGGGTGCGTACGTAGCGCTGGCGGACGCGATCGAGGTGCTCAAGGAGCGCGGCGTGGTCCCGGGTGAGCCGCTGCTCAAGCCGGTTGCGGCGGTGTCCGTTGGCATTATCGACGGCCGCGTGAGCCTCGACCTGCCGTACGAGGAAGATTCCCGCGCGGAGGTTGACCTCAACGTGGTGATGCAGGAGGGCGGCAACTTCGTGGAGATCCAGGGCACCGGCGAGCACGGCCTCTTCGGCCGCAGCGAGCTCAACGAGATGCTCGATGTTGCCGAGGTCGGGCTCAACGAGCTCATCGGCGCCCAGAAGGCGGCCCTGGGATGGTAAAAGTCCTCGTTGCTTCGAACAACCCCGGGAAGCTCCGCGAGCTCGAAGAGGTGCTGCGCGAGCTGGACATCGCCGGTGTTGAGCTGGTGTCACTGCGCGACGTCGAACCCTACCCGGAGCCGAAAGAGGACGGGCTGACCTTCGAGGACAACGCGTTGATCAAGGCTCGCGCAGGCGCCGCGCGCACCGGGCTGCCCTGCGTCGCCGACGACTCGGGCCTTGCCGTCACTGCGCTCAATGGGATGCCTGGCGTGCTCTCCGCGCGTTGGTCCGGCGACCACGACGCAGACGACGCCGACTCCGCGAACAACCGGTTGTTGCTCGCGCAGATGCAGGACATCGAGCTTCGCGACGCCGCGTTTATCTCCTGCTGCGCCCTCGTCACCCCCGCCGGCGACGAGTTCACGGCGACGGGCCGCTGGCCGGGCCAGCTGCTCCGCGAGCCGCAGGGCGAGGGCGGGTTCGGCTACGACCCGCTGTTCGCCCCGGACGACGCGCAGCCAGCCGACGCGACGCGTCCGGTCTCCTCGGCGGAGTTGACGCCAGAGGAGAAGAACGCCCGGTCGCACCGTGGGCAGGCGCTGCGCGCGCTCGCCCCGGACATCGCGCGCCTGCTGGGATAGGCCAGTTTGGCTAGGGTAGTGGCATGAAGAAAACGCTTGCACTCTCAGCCACTGTCATGATCGCCGGAACCGCGCTCGTCGGCTGCGGCTCGTCCTCCGATTGGGACGGCTCCTGGTCCGGCGATGTCACCTCCACGGACGCCAGCCAGCCCGGCGGCGCCGCGACCCTCACCATCGACGGCGGTGACTGCCACTGGGAGCTCACCGAGCCGGACGGCCAAACCAACGACGCCCGTTGCGAGCAGGACGACGAGGAATTTAAGCTCGCCGACCCGCTTTCCGGGCGCGACCTGGAGTACAAGGGCAAGATCAACGGCGACACGCTGACGTTGAGCCCGGACAATGACCGCGCCGAGGACATCGGCGTGATGGTCCTGACCCGGGCTGGGGAAGAAAAGTAATTGGTTCGGGGCGCGTACCGGCGCCCGACCGCCCTGGTTAGCCGAGCTGGAACGTCTCGGTGACTTCCTTGCGTCGCTTCGCTTCGACGATGAAGGACATGAACGGCACGATGCCGGAAACCGCGGTGAGCACCCACGTCACCGATGACCAGCGGGCCTTAAGCCCCAGGTTCAGCGAGGCGACGAGGAAGAACATAAACGCGAAGCCGTGGACGCGAGCCACCCACGAGAGCAGGGACACGTCCATGTCCAGGCCGTACTGCATCACCATGCGGGTGATGAGCAAGAGGAAAAGTACGCCCGTGATCCACGCCGTGATGGAGAAGAGGCGCAGCGCGGTGCGCACGCGGCGCTGACGCTCCGGGTGGATCTTCGGGGTGGCAGCGGGGGTTTGCTCGGTCATGCGTCCTTCTCCTCGGAATTGTGCTGGTGTGGGGTTTGCCTACGCGGCGTGAGCATGTCGTTGTACTCCTGGACGTCCATCTGCGGCCGCGATGGGAGGAAGTCTTCGCTGATAGTTTTCGGTTGCGATGGGTCCGCACCGTACTTGGCCAGGTCCGCCTCGTACAGGCTGTCCATTTGCTCGCCGGCGTTGATCGCGTCGATCTTCTCGTTTTCCATGCGGATGCCCGCCCGGTAGGCGTAAACAAAAAACGCCCCGAAGAACGGCCACTGGAGGGCGTACCCAAGGTTTTGGAACGTGCCCGTGCCGGACTGGAAGCGGGTCCACTGCCACCACGCCAGCAGGCAGCAGGTGATGACGGCGGCGATAAGCAGCAGGATATGCCACGCGCGCACCTTCACGCGGGAGCGCTTCTCCGGTGCAGGGGCCTCTGTTTCGCCGAACTCACTCACAAGCGGACAGTTTACCAACTCCACACCTGCAACCAAACTAAAGTTTGATGGGGTGAGTGGGGGCTTACCGGTTTCGGGCGGGCGCGTCGCGCCGTGTAGCATGATGGTCACCGCGCCCGTGGCGGAATTGGCAGACGCGCTGGATTTAGGTTCCAGTGTCTACGGACGTGAGAGTTCAAGTCTCTCCGGGCGCACACGAGAAAGCACCTGGGGCATCAAGGCCCCAGGTGCTTTGTGCTCGCGCGAGTTCCGGCTGCGTTAGAGGTGCTCGACGGCGAACTCCGCCTGCTCGCGGGTGAAGTGCTCGGGCCCTTCGGTCAGGGCCTTGGTGAGCTCGCCGCGGCTCGTGCCGTCTTCTTCCATCTGCTGCGCTACCTGGAGGGCGAGCTGGTTGAAGTCCGCGTCGAGGTGGTCGACGGCGTAGCTCGCGGTTTCACGGTCGAAACCATCGGTGTCGCGCAGCAGGGTGTACAGGTTTTCCTCAGACATTGCCTGACCGTTCAGGTGCACCTCCGCCGCCTTGAGTGCCTCTGCCTGCGCGCCGGTGGCGTTGGCACCGGCCGCAGCGTTGGCGCTCACGGGGGTGTCCGTCGCCGGGGCGGTCTCGTCATCGTTGTCGCTGAGCAGCAACCAGCCGAGGAGCCCGAAGCCGATGAGGGCGAGGACGACTACGGTCGCCCACTGGGCGGTGGTGGAGCGGGGACGTGCGTCCGCTTCGTCGTCGTGCGTGCTCTGCAGCGGGTACGGGCTGGACGGGCGCGCGGCACCGGCGGTGTCGTCGGCGCGGGAATCGCTGGGATTGATTGGACTAGACATGAGGCCTCACTTCGTCGCGGCAGGTCAACGCCGCATCAAATCGGTGGGGGACAAAATTTCACTGATATGACCATTATGCCTGTGCGTGGCGTGAATAAGCAAAAAGTTCTCGCGAAACACGGCGAAGATCACACCTGGGTGGCGCTATTTGCCCGGGCCTTCAACGCTGCTAAATATCCCAGTCGCGCAGGATCCGATCGACATGCCCCGAGGCGCGGACGTTGTACTTGGCCTCCTCGATGGTGCCGGTGCCGTCCTCGGCCACGTTCACCAGGAAGGTGGAGCGGATGACGCCCTCCGTCACCTTGCCGTACATCTTCTTCTCCCCAAACGCACCGTACGCGATGAGGGTGTCCTTCGATTCATCACCAAGCAACTCGATGCCCAGGTCGTGCTTCGCGCGGAAGTCCGCGAGCTTGTCGGTGGGGTCCGGGCTGATGCCCAGCACGGTCACGGAGGCGTTATTGAAATCCTCGAGCTTTTCCGTGAAGTCGCACGCCTCGGTTGTGCAGCCCGGGGTGTTCGCCCGTGGGTAGAAGTACACGATGACGCGCTTTCCGGCGAAATCGGACAGGGAGACCTGCTCGCCCTTGTCGTTGGTCAGGGTGAAGGCTGGGGCGGTGTCGCCCTTTTCCAGTCTGATCTGATCATTCATACTTCACCGTTTTACACGTTTTACACTACTGTGGTCACAAGAACTGACAAACGAGTACAACGTAGGAGAATTGAACGTGGCACGAGACATTCACGACATTGAGCGCGACATCTCCCGCACCCGCAGCCAGCTCGCCAGCACCCTGGACGAGCTCGCGGATCGCGCGAACCCGTCCACCCTCGCGGGGGGCGCGAAGGACGGCGCTCTGGAGTGGCTGAAGGACGAGACGGTGCAGAAGGTCCTCGCCGGTATCGGCGTCGGTATCGCCGCGCTCGTCGGCATCAAGGTGCTCAACGGCCGCAAGCGCAAGAAGGAGCTCAACGAGCTGCAGAAGCTGCTGTCGCGCAACTAGCGTCAGACCGCTTCGGAACAACGAAAAACCGTCCACACCACCGATTGGTGGGTGGACGGTTTTTGCTGCGCTGCAGCGTCGATAAACGCCTCGGCGTTAGGCGATCTCCGCGCCGGCGTCCATCATCTCCTGGAGGGCCCGGGCGCCCGCCGCGTCATCGACGGGGGCAACCATGCCGCGCAGCACCCGGACCTTGAACCCCTGCTTCAGCGCGTCGAGCACCGTGGCGCGAACGCAGTGGTCTGTGGCGATGCCGCAGACATCGAGCTCGTTGATGTCGTGCTCGCGCAGCCAATCGCCCAGCAGCATGCCGTTGTCGTCGTGGCCCTCGAAACCGGAGTACGCGGCCGAGTGCTCGCCCTTGTGGAAGAAGTGGTCGATCAGCGAGGTGTCGATCGGCCCGCGGATCTTCGCGCCGTAGGTGTCCGCGACGCAGTGCGGCGGCCACGAGTCCTGGAAGTCGGGGTTCTCAGAGAAGTGCTCGCCCGGGTCGATGTGCCAATCCTGGGTGGCGATGATGTGCGCGTACTCGCGCGTCCGGTTGTCCTCGGTGCTGAGGAACTGGGCAATTTTCGACGCCACCTCATCCCCACGAGCCGTTGCGAGCGGTCCGCCGGGGCAGAAGTCATTTTGGACGTCTACAAGCAGGAGTGCCGTATTCATAGTAGCAACCTTAACTGATTCTCAGGCGACGGGCAAATGTATGCGCATTTGGTTACAGATAAAGTGGGAGACGCGCTAAATCTGCAGGATATAAAAGGGGTGACCTATTCCTGTATTAAGAAAGTCTCTCAGGTTTTGAGGCTGGGAAGGGGGCGTGCTGGATTGTCATGGGTGATACGTTCTAGGGACTAGCGTACCGAAAGAGAAAACCCCCTCGCGGAGTACCATTCGGTATCTCCGCGAGGGGGTGAACTGTGCGCCATCAGGGAATCGAACCCCGAACCCACTGATTAAGAGTCAGTTGCTCTACCAATTGAGCTAATGGCGCGTATTTTGTTTTTCTCTCTGTCGCTCTCGGCGACGTTGAAAACAATAACACCTTTCCTTGCAGGGGGTGAAATCGCCTGGTCACGAGCCTTTTTCGTAGTGTTCAAATTGTAATCTATTTAAAGCGAAATGAAGTAGCGTTTGGGTACTTTTGGCAGATAGGGTAATTGCAATGCACAACGCGATATTGGAGGTAGGAAAGCGTTCATGCGTGTAGGGAAAGTGGTGCGCCGGGCAGCTGGCGTCGTTGCGGCGGCCGCGATGGCCACCACGCTGGTGTCGTGCACGATCGGTGAGACGGACGAGGCTGAAACACAGCACGTTGCCAAGACCGAGGAGCAGGAAGCGGCAGAGGAACCGAAGCCGGATCCGCCGGAATTCTCTTTCGAGGACGGCGCTGAAGATGCCGAGCCTGGTGAGCCAGTCACCGTTACCTCGGATGAGGGGCTGTCGTCTGTGGTGATGACCAACGAAGACGGCAAAGTTGTCAGGGCGAAGATGAACGATGAAAAGACTGAGTGGGAAACGGCGGAGCCGCTCGGTTACGGTCGCACGTACACGGTGAAGGCTGAAGACGCTGCGGGCCAGAAGGTGAAGCAGAGTTTTACCACGGTGGTTCCGGCGGCTGAGACCAACGTGTACCTGGGTCCCCTTGACGGTGACAACGTCGGTGTGGGGCAGGCAATCACGTTCCGCTTCGACGTGCCGATTCAGGACACGAAGGCCGTTGAGGAGCTCATCGACGTGGAGACCTCCAATGACACCGAGGGTGGATTTTTCTGGCTCGATCCCTACGAGCTGCGCTGGCGTCCGAAGGATCTGTGGGAGCCTGGCACCGAGGTCACTGTCTCTGCCAACGTGTACGGCAAGGACATGGGCGGCGGGGTCTACGGCGTCGAAGACGTCGAGCACAGCTTTACCATTGGTGACAAGGTCGAGGCTGTGGTGGACAACGCGGATAAGATGCTGAAGTTCTACCGAAATGACGAACTGGTGAAGTCCTTCCCGGTATCAATGGGTAGCGATAACTCGCGTGATACGCCAAACGGCACCTACATTGTGGGCGACATGCACAACTCGTTGGTGATGGATTCGCGCACCTACGGTCTCGGCCTCGAGCAGGGTGGCTACGTCACCCCGGTGTCGTACGCGACCCAGCTGTCCTACTCCGGCATCTACCTCCATGCCGCGCCGTGGGCGATGTGGGCGCTCGGCAACACGAACCAATCGCACGGTTGCATTAACGCGTCGATGGCGGACGCGCAGTGGTTCCAGGAGAACGTGAAGCGCGGTGATGTGGTGACTGTACAGAACACATACGGTGGCACGCTCACGCCGTACGACGGGCTCGGCTACTGGAACATGGACTGGGAGATGCGCTCGGGTGGAACCGAGGATCCCAATGCGTAAGGTTGGTGGCGCGTAGGCGTCGACAAGCGATCTGCTCCAGGCACTGATTGTGCTTGGAGCGTTTTTATTTGCCTTCTCGCTTGTTGGCGGCGTCAGGGAACTCCGCGTGGATGCTCATGAGCGCCTCCCTGGTGTTGCTCATGACGCCCGGACTCGCGCTGTTCTACGGAGGGATGGCGGGTCGGCAGAACGTGCTGATCATGATGGTGACGTCCTTCGCCGCGATGGCGGTCGTCCCCGTCGTCTACGTGTTGTGGGGATGGTCGGCGTCGTACGCTGGAGACGACATCGCCGGGATCGTGGCCACCCCGCTGCAGGCATTTGGGGTCAGGGGGCCAGATCGCTGATTCCGCGGGCAACTTCGTGGCGGGCGCGGCGAGGTCTACCGCGGCGCAGAGGTTGCAGCGGACTTCGTGCCGAAACTGAAGCTCGAGATTGTCACAGGGGAGGGGCTGGCCGACCGGGCGGTGGACGCCATCCTTCGGGCGGCATCCACGGGGACGTTTGGCGACGGCAAGATTTGGATCTCTCCGGTCGACGACGTGATCCGCGTGCGTACCGGCGAGTGTGGCGAGCAGGCGCTGTAGGGCGCGGCCGACCGAGAAAGCAATGTACCCCGTCACCTGTTTGTACAGGTCACGGGGTAACTTTGGGGTGGCTGACGGGACTCGAACCCGCGACACCCAGGATCACAACCTGGTGCTCTACCAGCTGAACTACAGCCACCATCGCTGCGTTTTCAGCAGCGGCAACTACCTTAGTACGCGGTCTCTAAATCACAAAAACGGCTGGTAGGCGCTATTGGCAGCGTCCCTTGCGTGCTCAGCTTCCGGGGTCTCCGGGCCGGGAGATTCCACGAACACGGAGCGGCGGTAGTAGTCCAGTTCGCGAATGGATTCCACGATGTCCGCGAGCGCGCGGTGCGCCATGCCTTTCTCGGGCTGGTTGAAGTACGCACGCGGGAACCAGCGGCGGGTGAGCTCCTTGACGGTGGAGACGTCGATCATGCGGTAGTGCAGGGCCGAGTCGAGGCGTGGCATCTGCTCGCGGATAAAGGCGCGGTCGGTGGCAATTGAGTTGCCCGCCAGGGGAGCGGGGTGCGCCTTATCGCAGTGCTTGTCCAGCAGTGCCAGGACGGCGTCCTCGGCCTCCTTCATGGTGACGGTCGACGCCTTGATCTCGTCGAGCAGCCCGTTATCTGTGTGCATCTTGGTGACAAAGTCATCCATCTCAGCGAGCTCGGCCTCGGTCGCTCCGATGACGATGTCCAGGCCTTCGTCCAAAATGTTGAGCTCGGCATCGGTCACCAGTGCCGCCACCTCGACGATCACGTGGCGGTGCGTATCCAGCCCGGTCATCTCCAAGTCGACCCAAACGATCCGGTTGTCTTTTGCGTGGATGTCCACGGTTACTCTTCTCCCATCTTTGCGTAAAAGCTGCCTACGAGCGGGGCGATCACGCCGCGCGGCCCGTAGGTGGAAACCACGTCCATCGCCTTGGACAGCGGGCCGGGGACCACGCGGCGCTTGTTTGCGCGCATGGCCCGCAGCGTGTCGCGGGCGCACGAGTCGTAGGTGGTCCACAGGAAATCCGGTACGACCTTGTCCACGATGGACTGCTCCTCTTCCGGAATGTACGCGTCGCGCACGGGGCCCGGTGCAAGCAGGGTGCAGTGCACGCCCGAATCTTTGAGCTCGAAGTGCAGGGCCTCGGTAAACGCGTTCACGCCAGCCTTGGTGAACACGTAGGTGGCGTTGTTGGGAATGGGGATGTTGCCTGCTGCCGAGCCGACGTTGCACAGCGCCCCCTCGCCCCGCGGCACCATCTGGTCCAGCACGGCCTTGGTGATGCGGAACACGGCGGTGGAGTTCAGGTTGTACTGGTTCGTCTCGTAGCCCCAGTCCTGGCGCATGAATGGGCCGAAGCTGGCGATGCCCGCCGAGTTCACGCATAGCGTCACCTTGCGCGTCGCAATGTGCGCGAGCAGCGCGTCCACGTCGCGCTCCTTGGCCAGGTCGGCGGCCACGACCTCGACGTTGACGCCGTGCGCGTCGCTCAGTTCGTGGGCGAGCTCCATGAGCACGTTTTCGCGACGGGCGACGATGATCAGGTTGTAGCCGGCGGCGGCGAGGTCGCGCGCCATCGCCTCGCCAATGCCCTGTGACGCGCCGGTCACCAGGGCATAAGAGTCAATTTCGGGGGCTGGAAAAGTCATGGTCTACAGGGTACCTGGGCTAGTGCTTCTCGACGCCCACCTCACCCCTCGCCAGCGCCTCCAACGCCTCCATGTGTGCCTGGAAGGCTTCGCGCCCCTCCCTGGTGAGCGTGACCCACACCGTGTCCTTCGCCCGAGTTGAGCCGTACTCGCGGAACCGGGTCACAAAACCGGCTTCCTCCAGGGCGTTGAGTTGTTTGGACAGCGTGGCGTCGGAAAGCTGGGTGGCGTTACGAAGCGTGCTGAAGCGCATTTCGTAGCGCGTCTCGCCTTCGATGGCGCCGCCGGCGTTGAGCGCCGCGCAAATCTTCAAACGGTTGATGGGGTGGATGACGGGGTTAGTCATGGTACTTGTTCCAGGTCAGGCCGTAGGCGGCGATCATGCCAATTGTTGTGGCTGCCGCGACGATGGCACAGGCCACTGTGCCGATTCCTTCAGCGAGCGTCATGAGGGGGTATGCGAGCAGAGGAATGACGACAGCTTTCCAATTGAGCTTCGGATCCTCGCGGACCTCTTGCTTCATCGCGGTGCGCACCCCGCGTTTGGCGGAAAGCTCGATCCAGATGATGCCCACCACACCAGCGAGGAGGATGAGCAAACCCCAGGCGTGCCCAACGAGGGTGAAGTACATGCCGGCGCCGAAACAGAGGCTGGTCGCCACGATGCTCAGCCACGGCACGGGTTGGGATGCCTTGGTGCGCGCTTCGGTGCTGCGGATGGCCTCGAGTGCTTCGCGGGCGGAGGCGGCTGTGTCCTTGTCTCTGTCTCTGGCGTGCTGATTTGTCGTAGTTTGCCGACCCTGCATCTCCATGTTTTCCATGGTGGAAAGTGTATCAGAATGCGGGGCATCGTCAAGCGGGATTACTCCTCGTCCAGCCACTCCGAGAGCGCCTGCGCGGAGGTGCGCGCGTGGTGGACCACCATGCCCAGCTGTACATCGCGGGCAAAAACAGCCAGGACCAGGTGGCCGACGGGCGGGTGCGCCACTTTTGCCAGTGCGATGACCTCGTCGTTTGGCAGCGATACGCTAACGATTGCGTCGCGTCCTTCGCCTTTCGCCTCATTGGGGTCGCGGGAGGGGTCCACAATCGCGGCCTGCGCCCCGGCGGTGCCAAACATCGATGAGTTTAGGGCGCTGATCCGGGCGGCGTCGAGCGCGTCGCCGAGGCCGATCGAGCAGACGTGGGTGCCGTCGCCGGTGCCGAGGACGACTGCGTAGATTCCCGGTACCTGGTGGCGCATGCGCGACATGTATGGCAGAGCGGCGGCAGCCAGGTCGTTCGTAGCGAAATCGGTGCCGCGCACCCGGCGGTGGCGCCCAATCTGAGCTTTGACGTCATCTTTCATGGCTTCTGACAATCCGCCCTCCAGGCCGTCTGTGGCCAACGTGGTCGTCGTGTTTTCAAGCGTCGCGGTCACAGGTAATCCTCCAGTCTGGTCAGGGCGAGGTCAATAACGCGCGCCACGTCGTCGTGCACGCGCGGGTCGGCCGCCACCACGGGAATGTCGGAGTGGCCGGCCGTGGAAAGGAAATCGCGCAGGATCGGGAGCGGGTCGGGCCCATCCGGGTCGATGAAGTTCACCGCGAAGGTGGTGCGGTGATAGGCGTCCAAGCTCCCGATGGTCTCCAGCCAGTGCACGACCTGCTGTTCCAGGAGCTGCGGGAGCCCGAAGAGCCAGACCACGAGCGCTGCGGCCGGATTGCGGGCGGGGGTGCGCGCATCATCAAACTGGTCTTGGCCCGCGGTGCCGAAGACGGCGACGCGCGTGGTGTCGGCGCGGTCCCAGACGCCGAAGTCGATCCCCACGGTGGTCGTTGTCTTGGTCTGCGCGATGAAGTCGTCGGAAGCGTTGGCGTGCGCCTCAGTATTGATGGGTGTCACCGTCGAGATGGTCGCGACTCCCGTCGTCTTACCAACCCCAACCGGGCCGACAAAGACGACCTCGGAATCTGAGTACGCGCCAATGATGGCGTCCGAGGGCATTGTCAGGTGTGGGTCCAGGTCATCGTCGGTGATGTCCTCGGCCTTTCCGTGGCGCCGCCCAGTGGCGGGCGTTTGAGTCATATCATTTCCTCAGGTTCAGTTTGGGGAGTGACACCCAAATTATCAGACTTTTCTTTCCATTTGTCTAATATTGCGGTATTCTGTGGTGGCAATCCGGGCCAGCGTGCACTTCCACCGTCCCAAACGGGCGCGTACCTGTGCGCCGTGACCAGCAATTACACGAGAATACGAAAAGGAATCGAATGTCCCAGCAGGAGAATCTCAACAACTTCCTCAACGCCGTCTCTGAGGACCTCAGCGGCTTCATTGGCGCATCTGTCGTCGACATCAACACCGGTATGTCCCTGGTGTCCACCTCCCGTTACCCGGACTTCGACCTGGACATCGCGGCTGCGTACAACTCTGAGATGGTGAAGGCCAAGTTCAAGACCATGGAGGCGCTGGGCATCCAGGGTGGCCTGCAGGACATGCTGCTTACCCTGACCGACCAGTTCCACTTGATCAAGATTCTGGAAAATGACTTGTTCATCTACGTGGCAGTCGACTCCTCCCGGACCAACCTGGCGCTCCTGCGTACGGCCGTGAACGCGAACGTGAAGAAGTTCGGCCTGGCATGAACGCAAGTGCGGCGTGACGTCACTGACGGCGCTGACGCCGCCGACGCCACCGACGGCACTGACGCCGAGCTGGTAGAAGCACCTGACGCACCGGATGCGCCGGAAGCGGAGGAGTACCACGGGGCCCACGAGCTAAGGGAAGACCGGGAAGACGTAGTCGTCGAGAAGCCTGAGGCGACTCCGGAGGTCGACGAAGAGAAGCCTGAGACGCGGCACGCGCCGCCGCATCGGAAAGCGTGGTGGCTGCCGTGGCGGTAGTCTGGCGTCATGCTTGATCGCGATGAACTGATTTTCAGCCAGACCAAGGCACTTGGTACCGACGAATTTGAAATCACCGACGGGCAGGGCCAGCTCGTCGGCACGGCGCGGCAAACGCTGCAGCTCGCCGATATGTTCCGTGGCTCGCGCGGGGTGGAGGTGCGCGACGCCCAAGGCACCCTCGTGCTTGGCGTAACCGACCCGGCGAATTTCCTCCGGGACTCCTACGAGGTGCGCCTGGCGGAGCCCGACATGGTGCTCGCCACACTGCGCAGCAAGTTTTCCCTGCTGCGCACCAAGCTCGACCTTGAGATCGCCGGCTTTCCCAGCGTGCAGATTGATGGCAAGCTGCTCGCCCTCAACTTTGACCTGACCAGCAACGGACAGCCGATCGCGAGCATCAATGCAGAGTACACGGGCATGGGGCGCGCGTTTATGGGTAAGACCTCGTACCGGATCAGTTTCCAGCCGGGCCTGGATCAGCGTCAGCACGCGGCAATCCTCGGCACCGCGGTGGCGGTGGACATGCTGCGACGGAAGCGCCGAAACTCCTCCTAGCAGCGGTTTTCGCCCCAACGAAAAGCGCCCCCAGCAGGACTCGAACCCGCGACCAGCCGGGTAGAAACCGGATGCTCTAATCCACTGAGCTATGGGGGCAGCGCTCACGAGGGCACCCGTACGCCCGGGCGCTCCGTGCAGCCCGCCTATTGTAGCGCAAGGCCAGTTAGGCACCCCAATCAATCAAAAGTAGGGTAGGGGGCATGTCTGAAGTGGGAGTTCGCAAGCGGGCAGTGCGGCCCGCCTGGCCGGTGTACGTTGCAGCCTGCGTGATCGCCGCGGTGGTGGCGGGTGCGGTGGCGCAATCGTTCGCGGGGGCGTCGTTAAGTGCCCTCGGCATCCCTGATCCCGGTGCGTTGACCACTGCCGGCCTGCCCGCGTTGCGCGGCGTCGCCTGGCTGCTGTTTGCGCTGTCGTTAGGGTCGTTTTTCCTCACCGCGTGGCTGATCCCGCCGACGCGGCGCGGCGAGGGCGCGGATCTGAACGGCGCGCAGCTCACCGTCGACGGGATCATCGCATCGCGGACCGGCGGCTGGGCGCAGCTTGGCATCGCGCTTATCGGGTTGACGATGATTCCGCTCGTGCTTTCCGACGTCTCCGGCGAACCGCTCGGGGAGGTCTTCTTCCAGCTCAGTGCCTGGTCCGTCGCGCTGGAGCAGGTTGCCGACGCGAAGGTGTGGCTGGTCACCGCCATCATCGCCGCGGTCGTTGGCGTGTGCGGACTCCTGGCGCGCAGCTGGTTTTCCCAGGTGGCGCTGTGTGGGGGCGCGTTGGCGTCGATAATGCCACTGGCGCTGACGGGTCACTCGGCGTCGGGCGGAAGCCACGACTTTGGCACGAACTCGCTGATCTGGCACCTGGTGTTCATGCTCATCTGGGTCGGCGGACTCATGGCGCTGGTGGCGCACGGCCGCAGGCTGGGCCCCAACCTGGAGGGGGCGGCGCGGCGGTATTCCGCGGTTGCCCTGTTCGCGCTGCTGGTCATGCTGGTATCTGGGCTGACCAATGCGCTCATCCGGGTGCGGCTGTCCGACTTGCTCGACTACGCCTACGGCTGGGTGCTGGTGATCAAGTTCGCGGGCATCCTCCTGCTTGGCCTGATGGGGTTCGCGCACCGCCAGCTCACGCTGCCGCAGCTGGGGTCACGCCCCGGCGCGTTTACCCGCTTCGCCCTCGTGGAGGTCGTGGTCATGGCGGCAATTGCGGGCCTGTCGGTCACACTCGGGCGCACCCCGCCCCCGCCGCCGCTGGACCCCGACCTGACCGCGATGCAGGTGGCGCTGGGCTACAACCTTGCCGAGCCGCTCACGTGGGGCAACTGGCTGACGCAGTGGCGCCCGGAGCTGCTGTACAGCGTTATCGCGCTGCTGCTTGCCGTGTACTACCTCTACCTGGTGCGCCGCGTGCCCGGGTGGCGCGCGTCTCGCACGGCGTGGTGGCTGCTCGGCTGCGCCACGGTGGTGGTCACGCTGAGCTCCGGGCTGGGGATGCACATGGCGGCCGCGTACTCCACGCACATGACAGTGCACATGATCCTCTCGATGGGCGCTCCCGTCTTCTTCGTGCTCGGCGCGCCGCTCACGCTGGTCCGCGAGGCCTACCCGGCCGGCGAGTTCAACCCGCGCCTGTGGGCGGAGAGCTTCCAGCACTCGCGCCTCGTCCGCGTGATCACCTACCCGCCGGTGTCCGCGGTGCAGTTCCTCGTGCTTTTCTACGTCATGTACGTCTTCCCCTCGCTGTATGAGCTGATGATCTCGGAGCACGCGGGCCATGTGATCATGAACGCCGTGTTCCTTGTTTCCGGCTATTTCTACTTCTGGGAACTTATTGGGCCGGACGAGCTGCCCGCGCGCCACTCGGCGAAAGTCCGCCTGGCGTGGCTGTGGATCGCCATGCCGTTCCACCTCTTTATGGGCGTGTACCTGATGCAGCTCAACTTCGTGCTGGGCGAGGATTTCTACCAGTCGCTGCAGCTCCCGTGGGATCCGGACTTGCTTGATGATCAAAAGGTGGGCGGCGGTATCGGCTGGGCGGCCGGCTCGTTCCCGCTGGTCATCGTGTTTGCGCAGCTGTTCCGCGCGTGGTTTGCGGAGGACAACCGGGAGGCGATCGAATCCGACCGCAAGGCAGAAGAAACAGACGACGAGGAATGGCGCCAATACAACGAGATGCTCGCGCAATACAATCGACTCTAGCTGCCATTTTTGGAAAATTGTCCGCCACCCCTTCCCATTTCGTACGTTTCGTGTAAAAATACCCCTAACGGAGCAAGCGCTTGTCGACGCCCCGTTGCACGAAACAAACGTCAAAGTTTAGGAAAGGGGGTGGCTCTCCCATGAGCCACTTGCACACTCACATCCACGGCAACCTGATTGATAACCCAGACCTCCGCGTGTTTAAGGACACCGATTCGGTGCTGTGCAAATTTCGCCTCGCCACCTCGCGCCGTCGCCCGACGGAGGAAAAGGATTCCTCCGGGAAGGTGCTGTGGGAGGACGTGGATCAGCTGTATATCGATGTCGAATGCTGGGGGCAGCTCGCCACCAACGTGGCGGCGTCGCTGAAGCGGGGACTACCGGTTTCCGTCTGCGGCAAGTTGGTGACGGAAACGTGGCTGGTTGACGCGCCGGAGGGTGCCGAGCAGGAGAAGCTCAAGCGCTCAAAGATCGTGCTGAAGGCGACCCAAGTTGCGTTCGACCTGGCCCGCCACCAGGTCAGCTCGGTGCGTAGCGAGCCCGTTGGCAACACGCTGGCCGGGCAGGAACCGCTTCGGGCGAAGACAACGGAGGAACTGACGCGCGACAGTCGCGGGGACGTTACTGACCGGCTGATGAGTGAGGAAGACGCCATCGGGCACGCGAAGCGCGCCAAAGAGCGCGAGCCCGTGTTGGTCGGCGCGGCCGCCGGCGGTGGCGGCGCGGGTGGCGCAAACGCAGCAGATTCCGCAGACTCTGCGGATTCCGCGGACGCCGAGGGGGTGCCGTTCTAAACCGTCACTTCACCCAACGCTGATCTGTCGCTGCTTCCCCGCGCGCGATGCTTGGTCTGGTGCAGGCAGTCAGGCCATGTGGAGGCCCCGAAATGATGTAGTCTGTGGAAAGCATTTACGCCAATTTCGCAGTCGAATTCACAAAAGGGGACTTCACGTGGCTGAATTCATCTACACGATGAAAAACGTTCGCAGGGCCATCGGTGACAAGGTCATTCTGGACAACGTCACTATGGCTTTCTACCCCGGCGCCAAGATCGGTGTCGTGGGCCCCAACGGCGCTGGTAAGTCGTCGTTGCTCAAGATCATGGCGGGAATTGACCAGCCGAACAACGGCGAGGCATTTCTCCAGCCCGGCGCGTCGGTGGGCATCCTGCTGCAGGAGCCGCCGCTGAACGAGGAGAAGACGGTCCGCGAGAACGTCGAGGAGGGCCTCGGCGACATTTTTGAAAAGAAGGCCCGCTTCGAGCAGATCGCCGAAGAGATGGCGACCAACTACTCCGACGAGCTCATGGAGGAAATGGGCAAGCTCCAGGAGGAGCTCGACGCGGCCGACGCGTGGGAGGTCGACTCCAAGATCGAGCAGGCGATGGAAGCGCTGCGCTGCCCGCCGTCGGATTCCCCGGTGACCAACCTGTCGGGTGGTGAGCGCCGTCGAGTGGCGCTGGCGAAGCTGCTGCTGTCCGAGCCCGACCTGCTCCTGCTGGACGAGCCGACCAACCACCTCGACGCGGAGAGCGTGCTGTGGCTGGAGCGCCACCTGCAGGACTACCCGGGTGCCGTCCTCGCCGTGACGCACGACCGCTACTTCCTGGACAACGTCGCGGAGTGGATCTGTGAGGTTGACCGTGGCCAGCTCTACCCGTACGAGGGTAACTACTCCACCTACCTGGAGAAGAAGCAGGAGCGCCTCCAGGTCGCGGGCAAGAAGGACCAGAAGCTGCAGAAGCGCCTGAAGAAGGAGCTGGACTGGGTTCGCTCCTCGCCGAAGGCTCGCCAAGCAAAGAACAAGGCCCGCCTGGAGCGTTACGAAGAGATGGCGGCAGAGGCGGAGAAGTACAAGAAGCTGGACTTTGAGGAGATCCAGATCCCGACCCCGCAGCGCCTGGGCAATAAGGTCGTCGAGGTGGAAAACCTGAACAAGGGCTTCGACGGGCGCACGCTGATCAAGGACCTCTCGTTCACCCTGCCGCGCAACGGCATCGTTGGCGTGATCGGCCCGAACGGCGTGGGTAAGACCACCCTGTTCAAGACCATCGTGGGTCTCGAGGACCCGGATTCCGGCGACGTTGAGGTGGGCTCGACAGTCGAGCTGTCCTACGTGGACCAGAACCGCGCCAACATCGACCCGGAGAAGACGGTGTGGGAGGTCGTCTCGGACGGCCTGGACTACATCCACGTTGGCCAGAACGAGATGCCCTCGCGCGCGTACCTGTCCGCCTTCGGCTTCAAGGGTGCTGACCAGCAGAAGCCGTCCAAGGTCCTCTCCGGTGGTGAGCGCAACCGCCTCAACCTGGCGCTCACGCTGAAGCAGGGCGGCAACCTGATCCTGCTCGATGAGCCCACCAACGACCTCGACGTGGAAACCCTGGGTTCGTTGGAAAACGCGCTGCAGGCATTCCCGGGCTGCGCCGTGGTCATCTCGCACGACCGCTGGTTCCTGGACCGCACCTGCACCCACATCCTCGCCTGGGAAGGCAACGTTGAGGAAGGCCAGTGGTACTGGTTCGAAGGTAACTTCGGCGACTACGAGAAGAACAAGGTCGAGCGACTGGGCGAAGAGGCCGCAAAGCCGTCCCGCGTCACGCACCGCAAGCTGACGCGCTAGGCACACGCTTCTCGACGCCACCCGGCCTCCCGCTTAACGCCCCGCACCGAGAGCCAGCTCACACTGGTTCCGTGGCGGGGCGTTGATTGTGGGGTAGCATGTCGGCAGTACGTGCACCGCATACCCGCGAAGTTTGGAGTGGAGAATATGGCTGAGCAACCAGGACACGGCGAGACCGCAGGCGCGAACGGCGCCGGGGCCCCGCATACTCACAAGGTTTCGCTGCGCTGGGGCGACTTTGACCGGTACGGCCACGTCACTAACTCCGCCTACATCGAGCTCGCCCAGGAGGCGCGCCTGGCGTTCGCGCAGCAGTTCTTCGAGGCGCAGGGCCACGAGTTTGTCGTGTTTGTCCGCCGCGTTGACGCGGACTACATCCGCCCGCTGCTGCCCAACACCACTGAGGTCACCGTGGACACCGAGGTAGTGCGGCTGGGCAACACCTCCTTCACCACGCGCCAGGAGATTAAGGACGCGCAAGGCCACATCTGCTGCGTGGTGGAAACCGTGCAGGTCACCGTGGACACCGCGACGACGTCCCCGCGCCAGATCACCCAGAAGGAAATCGGCATCCTTACCCGCGTTGCCTCGAGCATCGACGAAGCTGGCGAGGAGTAAATGGAGTCCCTCCGCATTACGGACGGCGCTCCGGGGCTGACAGCGCTGATCGGCCGGGCCACCGGCCTCGACGCCTCCGCGTCGGCCCGGTTCCAGTCGCTCGACGCAGACGCCCCCGCGGTCGACGTCTACGTCACCACCCCCTTCGACTGCATCGCGTCGCGCCGGGTGAGCGGCGAGGCCTCGCGCGATGGGGCAGTGGTGGCGGCGAGCGATCTGCTGGCTGCGTTGCAGGCTGGCCGCGCCGAAGTCGGTGCGGCGCGGGACCCCAACTGGCCCGGCGCGCTGCCCCCGCGCGAGGGCTTCACGGTGCGTGACGAGGTGCCAGTTTCGGTGGCGCGCCAGCTCGCCGACAAGGGCCGAGAACTCGCCCGCCAGTTTTCCGGGCCGATGGGGCCGCCGAAGTCGCTGTTGGACTCGACGGTGCTGACCGCCGACGCGGAGTCTGCAAGCCCGGTGGAGATCCCCATGCGAATGATTTTTACCTGCACGTCGCTGGGGATCATCCCCGGCTTCGCTGCCCCCATTGACATCCCGCGCCATCTGCGGGTGTCCACCGCGGGGCGCTGGGTGCGTCTCGACGCCCCGTTTGGGTCCGTTTACCACTCAACGGGACTCGGGCTGTTCGTCTAAGCGCCCTCGTTTAGTACGCGCGCGGACCCTGGTTGATCATCATGTAGGCGACGCGCTGCATGTGGTTCCACAGGGCGAAGCGGTACGCCTCGGGGAGCTCCTCGTCCGAAAACTGGTTCAGCGAATTTTCCATGAGGTGCAGCCACCGGTCCGCCTCTGGCTCGCCGATGGGGAAGGGGAAGTGGCGGCGCCGCAGCATGGGGTTGCCGCGCTTTTCCTGGTAGGTCCGGGGACCGCCCCAGTACTGCACGAGGAACCAACGGAGCCGGTCCTGCGCGCCGTCCCAGTCCTGGTCCGGGTACATCGGACCGATGAGGTCGTCTTCTTTGACCTGGTTGTAAAAGCCTTCGACGAGGCGTTGGAAAAAGTCGGTGCCAAGGGCGTCGTAAAGCGAATGCTCCTGCGGGTTACTGGTCATTGGAGGGCCCTCTTTCGGTGATCTTGTCGCGCGGGTCATTGCGCACGAGGGTGGGTTCGGAGCCCGGCAGGCGGACGTCGGCTTCCTGCATTGCCTCGAGGATCTGCTCGTACATGAAGCGACTCACGCCCCACTGCTCGCCGGGCATGGTGTTTACGGTAACGCGGTAGGTGAGGTGGTCGGTAGTGAAGCTGGATACGCCGAGGAGCTCGGGCTCGCCGATGATGTTGCGGCGGACGCGCTCGTTCTGGGCAGCGGCGCGGGCGGCATCCAGGATCACGTCTGCGGCCTTCGATGGGTCGGCGAACAGGGAGACGGGGACTTCCATGCGGGCGACCGAGAAGCGGTCTGAGTTGTTGCCAACCTGCTCGATGTCGCCGTTGCGGATGTACCAGAGCGTGCCGTCGATGTCGCGCAGCGTGGTGATGCGCATGGTCATGTCCTCCACAGTGCCCTCGACGTCATTGACGGCGATGACGTCGCCCACACCGTACTGGTTCTCAAGCAGAATGAACATGCCGGACAAGAAGTCTTTGACCAGCGACTGCGCGCCGAAGCCGAGAGCGACACCGACGATGCCTGCAGAGGCCACGAGTGGGGCGACGTTCACGCCGAGCTGGTCCAGGATCGCCATGATGGCCCAGACCCAGATGACAATGGCCACCGCAGAGCGACCCACGTTGGACAGCGTGCGGATGCGTGCCTGCCGGCGCTGCTCCTGCGAGCGCGCCTGTGGCGAATCAACGTCGCGCTCCCCGCGCCGAAAGGGCACGCCGCTGCCAGGGTTCTTGATTGCGTTTTCGGCACCGCGGCGGATCAGGCGGTTGAGCACCCACTGCAGCACGGAGGCCACGAGGATGATCAGGAGGATCCACAAGGGGCGGGTGACAAAGTTTTGCTGCGTGTCGGGGTCGTTCCACCAGGTGGAGAGGCCGGAGACGGCGCTGTCAACGCGCGCCTCGGTGCCGTTCGATGCTGCTGCGAGAAGTGTTGTTGTATAGCTCATCACGTGCAATCTTAACCAGCTGGATGCGCCAGAGCTGGCCAGACGGAACGAACGTCCTGTGCATAAAATTCGCCCATTCCGCACCCAAAATGAACCGCTTGGTCTACACTTCGGGGAAACTTCCCCTCGCTGCACGGATGCGTCGCACGGAGGGGCCGCGACGACAAGAAAGGTACCGCGATGACCTCTGGGTTCTCCACAGATTCAATTCACGCTGGGTACGAGCCTGACAGCCTGTACGGACCGATCAATGCGCCGATCTACGCCTCCACCACATTCGCGCAGGACGGGTTGGCCAAGCTTCGCGGTGGGTACGAGTACACGCGCGTGGGCAACCCGACCGTGACCGCACTGGAGAAGACCGTCGCCGCGCTGGAGGGGGCGGACTACGGCGTGGCGTTCGCCTCCGGAATGGCGGTGATCGACTCCCTGCTCCGCATCCTGCTCAAGCCCGGGGACCACATCGTCATTGGGAACGACGCCTACGGCGGCACCTACCGCCTCATCCAACAGGTCTTCACGCTGTGGGGCGTGGAGAACTCGGTGGTGGACATTACGGACACCGACGCGGTCGCTGCGGCGATCCAGCCCAACACCAAGGTGATTTGGGTGGAGACTCCGACGAACCCGCTGCTGAACATCGCGGACATCACGGCAATCAGTAAGGCTAAAGGCGCAGCAACCCTCGTCGTAGACAACACGTTCGCCTCTCCCTACCTGCAAAAGCCATTCGAGCTGGGCGCGGACGTGGTGCTGCACTCCACCACCAAGTACATCGGTGGCCACTCTGACGTCGTTGGTGGCATCGTGTGTGGCAAGGATGCGAAGCTGGAGGAGGACCTGCGCTTCTTCTTCGGCTGGGTCGGCGCGATCCCGTCGCCGTTTGATACCTACCTCACTGCCCGCGGCCTGAAGACGCTTGCGGTGCGCATGGACCGCCACTGCGATAATGCCGAGGCGGTCGCCGATTTCCTCCAGCGCCAGGACTGTGTGGCCAAGGTCCACTACCCGGGGCTCGCTTCGCACCCCAACCACGAGGTGGCGAAGCGCCAGATGACGCGCTTCGGCGGCATGGTGTCCGTCGAATTCCAGACCGAGGAGCAGGCGAAGGCATTTTGCTTGTCCACGAAGCTGTTCTGCCTCGCAGAATCGCTCGGTGGAGTAGAGAGTCTGGTCGAGCACCCGGCGACCATGACGCACCTGGCGGTTAACGGGTCGGCGCTCGAGGTCCCGCCGGAGTTGGTTCGCATCTCGGTGGGCATCGAGGACGTGGACGATCTCATCGCCGACCTCGAGCAAGCCGTGGCGGCGTTGTAAGCCGGACGCTAGGAAGCTCGGTGCGGCGAGTTCGCCTGGTGACCTCGTTATACCTGCGGGTGCATAAATTGCATCGAAGTTAGACCCCTAATAGGGGGTAATTTCAAGGTTTTTCATGCATGGCATGCATGTCCGGTCGGAATGTACCTTTTGGGGGTGATCGGGGGGAGGTGTGCACCCGTTTGGGTGTGTGCTGCCGGGGTCGGAAAGGGCGACGTTCGTCCAAATTTAGACCATTGATTTGACAACAACTGTCGGTTGGGCGCGTAGAAAGAATGCAGGGTAACTGCATCCTTTGTTGATTAACGTTGATCGAAGAGAAATTTACACAGCCGTTTTCAATAATTTTGACGGCTGCGTGTAAATGAACGTAAATCAACGGCCGAATTGCTCGTCTTGGGAGTTTTCCCATTGCGCGAGGGAGGGCGAGGGAAGGTATCTATGGCGACGAAACCGGCGTATCTCCGTATCGCGGAGACGCTGCGCACCAGGATTGAGTCTCACGAACTCAAGCCCGGTGACAAGCTCCCACCCGAGCGCGAGCTAGTCGACCAGTTCAACGTCGCCCGGATGACAGTGCGGCACGCGCTTGATGTGTTGCAGCTTGAAGGCATCATTGAGCGCAAGCGCGGCCGAGCCGGGGGCACGTTTGTGCGCGCGCTGCCGCCCGTCGTGGACCTCAATGGGGCGACCGGGTTGGCGGCGCAGCTGGAGGAGAAAGGGGTGGATATCGTCTCCAAACTGCTGTTTTCCGGACGCATCACCCCTCCTCGGGTTGTTGCCGCGGCCTTTGGAGATGCCGAAACCGACGCCGAGCTCGGCGACGGGGCGAGCGACAAGGTGTATGCGGAGGAGCGTGTGCACTATGCCGACGGGGCCCCGGCGTTTTCGGAGACGCTTTACGTGCGCCCAGGATACGAGGAAGGCTACGCCGTGAGCAGCCTGACTTTGACGGCGGACAGGCGGCCGGAGGCGGCAACGCTGCGCGAGGACGTGGTCACCCCCGGCGTGGCTACAGACGTGGAGCGCGGCCGGCTCCAGATGGCGGCGAATGCGCCACTGCAACGCGTGACCCGCAAGCTGTACGAGGGGAGCCTCGTCGTCGCCTACGCCACCATCGTCGTCCGGCCGGACGTGGCGCAGCTCCGCGCGGTCACGCGCTTCTAGCGCCGCGCCTTAGCTGACCTTGCCAGTGCCTGCAGTGCCTTCAGCGTCCGCAGCGCGGTTGCGCACGGCGCGCGCGACTCGGTCCTGGCCCTCGGCGAGGATGCGCTTGAGGCCGGCGGGCACGGAGGCGTCGTCAAGCAATGCGTCCGCCTTGCGCACGGCCTCCTCGGAGATCGCCCAGGTCGGGTACATGCCCTCGAGGGTGCGCTGCGCCATCTCATTGGTCAGGCGGTCCCATAGCGCCGGCGCGACGCGGAAGTACTCGTCGGTGAACGCGTCGAGCTCGTCACCGTTGAACTTCAGCCCGTCCATGAGGTAGCGCGCCTCCAGGTTGGTCAGATCCTCGTTGACCAGCGTGTCCCACGCCCATCGCTTTTCGACGGTCGCGCGGCACCGCAGCCGCGAAATCACACCCTCGGACGAGGTGTCCTCTTCCTTATCCGCGTCCTCGAGCGGCGCCTCGCCGGCGGCGATGAGGCTGGTCAGGGCCAGCCAGCGCACCTCCTGATTGTCCGAGCGCTCGAGCAGCTGCTTGAGGTAGTCCACCGTCTCCGGCGTCGGGGCGAGGCGGGCAAGTGCGCGGTCGAAAATTGCGGCCGGCTCGGCGCCGCGGAAGGCGTCGTTGAGCAGGCGGAAGCCCTCGGCCTGCCAGGCGGGGTCGACGTACTGCTTAACCGCCAGGGTGGCCTGGGCGAGCAGGCGCTCCTGCACGCTCGGCTGGTCCTCGGCGGCGCCGTGCTTGGCCACCAGGCGGACGAACTCGCGGGCCGGGAGCTGGCCGTCGCGCACGGACTCCCACAGCGACGACCACACCAGGGTGCGCGCCAGCGGGTCGGTGATCTCGCCCAGGTGGTCCAGGGCGAAGCGCTGGTGCTCGGGGGTCAGGCCCATCTTGCAGTAGGTGAGGTCCTCGTCGTTGACCAGAGCCAGGTCGTGGTCGACTCCGGCGAGCTCCGGCACCTCGGTGCGCGCACCGTCGACGTCGAGGGTGACGTGGTGGGTGCGGGTGACGGAGCCGTCGATAAGCGAATAGAGCCCCACGGTAACCCGGTGGGTGCGCATGACGTCGGATTCCTGCACGACGGCGAAGGAGTCCTCGGTGATTTCCGGGCGCAGCGCGGAGACACCGGTGGTGCGCAGCCACTGCTCGGACCAGCTCGACAGGTCGCGGCCCGAGGACTTCTCCAGCGCGGAGAGCAGGTCAGCGAAGGTGGCGTTGGCGTGAGCGTGGTTGGTGAAGTGCTCGTGGACGCCGGCGAAAAACTCGTCGCGGCCCACATAGGCCTGCAGCTGCTTGAGCACGGACGCGCCCTTGGCGTAGGTGATGCCGTCGAAATTCTGCTCCGCGGTCTCGATGTCGGGCGCGTCCGCCGCGATCGGGTGCGTGGTGGGCAGCTGATCCTGCTGGTAAGCCCACGCCTTCTCCACGGCGGCGAAAGTGGTCCAGGCGTCCGGGTACTCGCCGATCTCGGTCTGCGCGATGGCGGCGGACCAGGTGGCGAAGGACTCGTTGAGCCACAGGTTGTCCCACCACTGCATGGTGACCAGGTCGCCGAACCACATGTGCGCCATCTCGTGCAGGATGGTGTCGTTGCGGCGCTCCAGGCGGTACGGGGTGGGCTCGGAGGTGAACACGTACTCGTCGCGGAAGGTCACCGCGCCGGCGTTTTCCATCGCGCCCATGTTGTACTCGGGGCAGAAGATCTGGTCGTACTTGCCAAAGGGGTAGGCCACGCCGAAGTTCTTGTGGTAGTAGGCGAAGCCGTCCTTGGTCTGGCGGAACAGGCGCTCGGCGTCCAGGTGCTCCATGAGGGAGGCGCGGGCGTAGATACCCAGGGGGATCTCGCCGTGCTCGTCGGAGTAGGTGTCGGTGACGTGCTCGTACTCGCCGGCGATCACGGCGATGAGGTAGGTGGACAGGGGGTAGTCCACGGTGGCGGACCAGGTGTTGCCCTCGCGCGTGGTCGGCGCATTGAGGACCACGGTGTAGGACTCCGGTGCGGTCACCGCGATGTCGTAGGAGGCCTTGATGTCCGGCTGGTCGAAGCAGGCGAAGACCTTCATCGCCATCGCGGGCTCGAACTGGGTGTAGAGGTAGTCCTTGTTGTCCACCGGGTCGGTGAATTTATGCAGGCCCTCGCCGGTGCGGTTGTAGGTGATGGTGGCGTCGACGCTGAGGGTGTGTTGGCCGTCGGTAAGCGAAAGCTCGCGGCCCTCGACGGGCGAGCCGTCCAGGGTGGCCGTGAACGAGTCCGCGACCAGGTCGAAGGAAGTTTCGCCGGCACGGGAATCGAAGGTGACCGTGGTGCGCGAGCGGAACTGCTCGGCGCCAGTAACGTCGAGCTCGATGGAGTAGTGGACGTTGGAAATGAGGGCGGCGCGGTGCTGCGCGTCGGCCCGAGTCAGATTTGTTTTCATGGCCCCAACATACTCGGACGCACGAAGTGGCTACTGTGGGGGCCAACCGCTCACACGAAGGAGAATGTAATGACCCAACAAGTCACTTTTTGGTTCGATGTTTCTTGCCCATTTTGCTGGCTGACCTCCCGCTGGATCAAGGAGGTCGAGCAGGTGCGCGACATCGAGGTCGAGTGGGTGCCGATGTCCCTGAGCGTGCTCAATGACGGCCGCGACCTCTCGGAGACCTACGCCCGCATGATGGAGGCGAACTGGGGCCCGGCCCGCGTGTTCACCAAGGTGAAGGACGAATTCCCCGACAAGATCGACGAGCTGTACACGATGATGGGCACGCTCGTGCACACCGAGGGCCAGGGCGGCAAGCAAGGCTTTGGCGGCTACGACGAGATCATCGGTGTGGCCCTCGACGCGGTCGGTCTGCCGCCGCAGCTGGCGGATGTGGCCAACTCCGAGGTCGTCGACGACCAGCTGCGCGCCTACCACCAGCAGGCCATGGACAACGTCGGCGACGAGGTCGGCACGCCCGTGGTCAAGCTCGGCGACACCGCCTTCTTCGGCCCAGTGATCACCCGCGTGCCCAAGGGCGAGGAGGCGGGCAAGCTTTTCGACGCCTCCGTGTCCCTCGCCTCCTTCCCCTACTTCTTCGAGTTGAAGCGCTCGCGCACTGAGGACCCGCAGGTCCGCGAACAGGCGTAGGGGCCCTAACCGGGCCGGGCGGCAGGTAGGCTTGTGCGCATGCGAATTTACTTTGGAGCAGACCACGCCGGTTTCGAGCGAAAGAACCAGATCAAAGCCCACCTGGAGCACGCAGGCCACGAGGTCATCGATTGCGGCGCCCACGAGTACGACGCCGCCGATGATTACCCGGCGTTTTGCATCGCCGCCGCTGAAGCAGTGGTGGCGAACCCGGGCTCGCTCGGCATCGTGCTGGGCGGCTCCGGCAACGGCGAGCAGATCGCCGCGAACAAGGTGAAGGGCGCGCGCTGCGCCCTGGCCTGGTCCGAGGAGACGGCGAAGCTGGCGCGCGAGCACAACAACGCCCAGCTCATCGGCATCGGTGGGCGCATGCACACCGAGGAGGAGGCGCTGAAGATCGTCGACGCCTTCGTCGCCCAGCCATGGAGCGAGGAGGAGCGCCACCAGCGCCGCATTGACATCCTGGCGAAGTACGAAGAGACCGGTGTGGCTCCGGAGGTGCCGGGTAACCCAGCGCAATCCTAAAATCCCGGTTACGCTTCTGTGCATGAGCGCACAGCCCGAGCACTACATCATTACGCAGGGCGGGGCCGCATGCCCCGTGATCATCCACGTCCCGCACTCCTCGCGCGAGATCCCCGAGGAGGTGGCCGCTGACTTCGTCGCCACCGACGCGCAGCTGGCGCAGGAGCTCGACCGCGTGACGGACGACGGCACGCTTGAGCTCGCCACCGCCGCCCGCGAGCAGTCCGGGGTGGACGCGTGGATGATCGTGAACAACCTGTCGCGCCTGGTGGCGGACCCGGGGCGGTTCTCCAACGAGCGCGACTCGATGGACGCCTCGGGCCGCGGCGCGGTCTACATGAAGCTTGGCGACGGCAACCTGCTGCGCCCCGCGGGCTTTGACACCACCGAACTGCGCGCGAAGTACTACGAGCCCTACGCAGAGGCCGTCACCGAGCTCACCCGCGGTCGCCTGGACGCCCTCGACGGCGCGGTGATCGTGGACGTGCACTCCTACTCCAACCAGCCCGACGAGTACCAGATCCACCCCGGCACGCTGCTGCCGGACATCTGCATCGGCACCCACTCGATCCATACCCCGGCGCTGCTTGCGGACGTGACCGACCGCGAGTTCACCGCCGCCGGGTTCAACGTGGAGCGCAATACCCCGTTCACCGGCGTGTACATCCCCGTCGAGTTCACCCAGAACATGAAAGTGCTGGGCGTGATGATCGAGGTGCGCAAGGACATCCTGAGCGGCGAGCGGGCGGCCGACGTCGCGGCGGCGCTGGCCAAGGTGATCCGCCACGCGGAGGAGATCGCGCAATCCGAGGTCGGCCGCCCGCTCTAGACCGAGCTACCGCGGCGGCGCGGGAACGCCGAGTGCCCCGGCCATCCGCGCAAACGCATCGCGCTCCAGCGCGCCAGAGCCGGCGGGGATACTTGCCCAGACGTTCACGCCCGTGACCACGGGCAGCTCCTCAAGGTTGAGCCGCGTCGCCAGGTCCGGCTCCGCGGGCAGCATGCCGCCGATAAGCCCGGCGACGCGCACACCGCGGCGCGTCGCCTCGCGCACCGTCAGTTCCGCGGCGTTGAGGCTGCCCAAGCCCAGCGAGGTCACGACAACGACGGGTGCGTCCAGCTCGGCGGCGATGTCGGCGATGGTGTAGTCGTCTGCAAGCCGCACCAGCAGGCCGCCCGCGCCCTCCACGAGGGTGACGCCGCGGCCGCCGTCCTCGGCGTCGAGCGCCCGGATCCAATCGCAGACCTCGCCCAGCGGCGGGACCTGCATGCCGGCGCGCCGGGCCGACAAGTTGGGGGCGAGCGGCTCGGGGAAGCGGACGTACTCGTGCGTGGCCACGCCGGTGAGACGGTCGACCGTGTTGGCGTCGCCGGAGCCGTCCGGCTCTCCGGTCTGCAGCGGTTTGGCCACGCGCACGGCCGTCCCATCCGCCTGCCACGCCGATGCGAGCGCCGCGGTGGCGATGGTCTTGCCCACGTCGGTGTTTGTACCGGTGATGACAACAATCATTGGTCCTGCTCCTTTGTGTCCTTGTGTGTGGCTGCGGCCGCGTCAGCCGCCGCGACCACGGCTCGACCGATCTGCCTGACCTGGTCCTCGGTGCATACAAACGGCGGCATGGTGTAGATGTTGCGCCCGAACGGCCTGATCCACACGCCCTGGTCTACCGCGGCCTGCGTGGTGGCGGCCATGTCCACGTCGAACGCCATCTCCACCACGCCGATCGCGCCGAGAACCCGCACGTCGGCGACGCCGTCGATGTCGCGCGCGGGCGCAAGTGCCTGGGTAAGCCAGGTTTCGATGTTGCGAGTCTGCTCGCGCCAGTCGCCCTCGGCGATGATGTCGGTCGCCTCGGCGGCCACGGCGCAGGCGAGCGGGTTGCCCATGAACGTTGGCCCGTGCATGATCGCCGACGGCTCCATGCCGGCTGCGACCTCGTCGGTGGTGAGCACCGCGGCGAGCGTCATGAACCCGCCCGTGATCGCCTTGCCCACGCACAGGATGTCGGGGACCACGCCGTTGTCGAGGGTGGTGAAGAGCTGACCGGTGCGCCCGAAGCCGGTGGCAATCTCGTCTGCAAGCAGGAGTACACCGTGCTTCGTGCACAGCTCGCGCACGCCACGGACCAGCTCAGCGTCGTGGAAGCGCATGCCGCCGGCGCCTTGGACGACGGGCTCGATCACCACTGCGGCAATGTCGTCGGTGATGAGCTGCTCAAACTCGGCGAGGTACGCGGCGCGTGCGTCCTCGCTCGCGCCGCGTACCGGCGGGGCGGGGGCGAAGCGCTGCTCGGCGAGCACGCCCTTCCACATGGAGTGCATGCCACCGTCGGGGTCGCACACGCTCATCGCGGCGAAGGTGTCGCCGTGGTAGCCGGAGCGCCACGTGAGCAGCCGGTTGCGCTCCGGGTGTCCGGTGCCGCGGGCGTACTGCAGCGCCATCTTGATGGCCACCTCCACCGACACCGAGCCGGAGTCAGCGAGGAAGACGCGACTGTAGTTTGGTCCGTCGGCGCCGCCGGTAAGCGCTAGCAGGTTGCGAGTCAGACGCGCAGCCGGTTCGTGGGTGAGCCCGCCGAACATCACGTGTGCCATGCGGTCGATCTGTTCGTGTGCGGCGCGGACAAGGCGGGGGTGTCCGTGTCCGTGGGCTGCGGCCCACCAGGACGACATGGCGTCGATAAGCGTGCGCCCGTCGGCGAGCTCGAGGGAGACGCCGTGGGTCCGGACGACGGGGAGGTTGCCGGAGCCGGGCGCGGCGTAGGGGTGCCAGATGTGCGCGGTGTCGATCGCGGTGATCTCGTCGGGCGTCATGGGAGCCTTTCATTGCTGCAGCTGGTGGCGATATTGAACACTGTACAAGGCGGCGTGTAGGTTGGGTCACATGACCTACTTTTCGGTGCGCATGCGCGCGAGCTCCAACGGCCGACACATCTCTGGCGCGGAGCGCATCGTGCCCGCAGAGCGCGTGTCGTCCACCTGCGCGCAGCTTGCGCAGCGCGCGCTGGACCACCCCAAGGGCGTGGCCGCCGAAACGCACCTCACGGTGGAAGCACTCGACCCCGAAGCGATCCGGCGCGTCCCCGCGCTCGCCGTGGAGGTGGCGGAGTGCGCCCACCCAGGTGAGGCGCAGCAGGTGATCCGCGCGCTGCTCGCGCCGCTGACCCCGCACGCCGACGCCCTGGTCCGCGACACGTTCGCCGCACGGGACATGCGCGGCGCCATGCTCGTGTGCGCGGGCACCGGCGCGCGGCTGGAACCCGACCGCGAGCGCGGTGTGCGCGTCAGCCACGTCGATGGCGCAGCTGCAGTCGACACCACGGCCGCGCCCGGCAAGGACGCCGCCCGCGAGGCGCTCGTCCTCAGCAGCAAGGTCGCCGCGCACCCCGACGTACTCGCGGAGCTGTGCATCTCCGACGACCCCGACTACACCACCGGCTACGTCGCCCACGCCGGCACGTACACGCGCATCCCCAACATCAAGCCGGCAGGTTCGCCCGCTGGTGCGCGCGCCTTCCTCGTCCGCGAGGGTGCCGACATCGCCGCGCTCATCCGCTACCTGGAGCGAGAACCGGTGCTGGTGCGCGTACCGTCGCAGGAGGACGCGCAGTGACCCCCGGCCAGCCACCGCAGGCCGAGACGCTTGCCGACATCGCCGCCGCCAGCCTCGACGACTGGCGCGCCCGCGGCCTGTGGCGCAGCCCGTCCGTCTTCGCCACCGCCCAGCGCGCCGAGGCGAGCCTCCGGGACGGGGCACACCGCACCGACGCCGCCCTGTTCAGCTCTTCCAACTACCTGGGTTTAGCGGAGGATCCGCGCCTGGCCGACGCCGCCAGCGCCGCGATCCGCACCTATGGTGCGGGCTCGGGCGGCTCCCGCCTCACCACCGGTACCAACGAGCTCCACCTGGCCGCCGAGGCCGCGTGCGCGCGCCTGACCGGCTACGACGACGCGGTACTCTTCGCCACCGGCTACCAGGCCAACGTGTCCACCCTCCAAGCCCTCGCTGCCGCGTGCGCGAGCGCGGGCGGCCTCACGATCGTCTCGGACGCGCGCAACCACGCCAGTATCATCGACGGCTGCCGCCTAGCCAAAGCCAGCGGCGCCGAGGTCCGCGTCACCCCGCATCGCGACGTCGGGGCCGTCGCCCGCGCCCTGTCCCAGCGCACGACCGCCCACGCGCTCGTGGTCACCGACGGCCTGTTCTCCATGGACGGCGTCTGCGCGCCGCTGCCCGCACTGCTCGAGGTCTGCCGGGAACACGGTGCCTGGAGCATGCTTGACGACGCCCACGCCATCGGCACCATCGGCGCCACCGGCCGCGGCCTACCCGAGTACTTCGGTGTGCGCCCCGACATCCAGCTCATGACCGCCAGCAAGGCGCTCGGAGCGGAGGGCGCCGCCGTGGCGACCAACGCGCCGGTTGCCCAACTCCTGTGCCAGCAAGCGCGCTCCTTCGTCTTTTCCACTTCACCGGCGCCGGCGACCTGCGCAGCGATCACCGCCGCGGTCGAGGTCCTCGAATCCGATCCCAAGCCGGTGCAGCGCCTGCACGCCAACATCGCCCGCTGGTACGCCAACCGCGGCGAAGGCGCGATCGATCCCGCGGGCGCCGGCCCCATCATCCCGGTCCACGTGGGCGACGAGGCCGCCGCGATGCGGGCGTCCGCCCAGCTGCTCGAGCGCGGGTTCATCGTGCCCGCCATCCGCTGGCCCACCGTGGCCCGCGGGCAAGCGATCCTGCGCGTCACCCTCATGGCGACGCACACGTCAGCGCAGATCGATGCCCTGTGCGCCGAGCTCGCGGCGCTGGGAATTGAAGGCTACATGTCCGAGTAGTGCGCGGGGTGCGGCCCGAATCGTCCGAACTCCTCCTCGTCAAGCGCAATCATGGCGGCCATCTCGTCGTGGCTGAGCTCGAAGTCGAAGATGTCCAGGTTCTCCGCCATGCGCTCCGGCGAGTTGGTTTTGGGGAAGACGATTACCCGGTTCTGCAGGTGCCAGCGCAGCACCACCTGGGCGGGCGTCTTCCCGTGCGCCTCGGCGGCGTCGGTGATCTCCGGGTAGTCGGAAAGGTCCAGGTTGCCGCCGCCCAGCGGCGCCCACCCCTCGATGGCCACCCCGTGCACCCGCATCGCGTCGAGTTCCTTCCACCGCTGGAACAGCGGGTGCAGCTCGACCTGGTTGACCGCCGGGGTGACATCGGTAGCCATCTCCAGGTCGTGGATGTGACTGGGGAGGAAGTTCGAGACGCCGATGGAGGTGGTCAACCCCTGCTCGCGCAGCTGGACCATGGATTTCCACGCGTCCACGTAGGCACCCTCCGAGGGGACCGGCCAGTGGATCAGGTACAGGTCCACGTGGTCCAACTCCAGACGCTCGAGGGACTCGGACAGCGCCGCCTCGGCGTCGCGGTGCCGGTCGTTCCACAGTTTCGTGGTCACGTACAGCTCGTCGCGTGGCACGCCGGAGGCGGCAATGGCGCGGCCAACGCCCTCCTCGTTGTGGTAGATGAAGGCGGTGTCCAGGTGCCTGTACCCGGCCTCAAGCGCGGCGAGGGTGAGTTCCTCAGCGCGGGCCGGGTCGACGCGGTGCAGCCCGTAGCCGAGTTGGGGGATCAGGGTGCCGTCGTTGAGCTTGAGCTCGGGAATCGTTTCCGTCATGGCCGACATCGTAGTCGGACGGGGGGACGGGGGCGTCGATAAGCGAATGCCCCTAGCGCTGCGTCACGTTGCCGGTGCGTGCCGCGATGGGCGCGACGAACATCGGCCGGGCGAGCGCCCAACCGCCCGCGATGACCGCGATGGCGATGACGAAGAGGATCGTGCCCGTCCACCCGGTCGGGTCGTCGGTGGCGGCGAACATCGCGTTGAGGTTGCCGCGCACGCCTGTGGTGAATACGAGCGCGACGTGGATGATCACGAACAGGACGAAGAACAGCATGGTGGGGAAGTGGAGCGCGCGAGCCACGCGCATGGAAATGAAGTTCCACTGCCTCGGCCACAGCGGGCTCATGCGCGCACCCGAGATGATCGCCAGCGGCGACGCCACGAACACCACCAGGAAATACGACAGCTCCTGCAGGGAGTTGTAAAACACCCACGGGTTCTCGTTCGGCCAATCCAGGCTCAGGTATTGGATGCCCGCCGACACCGCGTTGGGGAAGGTCTCCCAGCTCGTGGGCACGATGCGCACCCACTGGCCCGTGGTGAACAGAAGGACATAAAAGATCGCGCCAAGCACGACCCACGCCACGTCCAGTACGACGTGCAGCCACAGGTTCACCGAAATCTTCTCGCGCGGCCTGCTCCGCGGCGCCCAGTACGCCTCCGGCTTCTTCTCGCGACGCTGCGTCAGACCAGTCTTGATGATCATGGCCATGAGGAACATGTTGAAGAAGTGCGACCACGTCAGCCACGCGGGGAAGCCCTCCGGCGCGCTTTCCGGCAGCGGCTGCGCGCCGCTGTAGCGCGCAATGAAGTCCGCGCCCGTGTCCGTCCCGACGAACCAGCGCGCAGCCAGCACACCAATCGCCGCAAGCACGACGAGGATACCGCCCCAAATCCAGGGTTTAGTGCTGTGCGGAGTGCTTTTCGACGCCTCCGTGCCACCCCCCGCACGCTTCGCCGTCGACCCGGCGGCAGCGGCAGGAGTTGCGGGTGTGGCAGGTGTTGCGGGTGCCGCCGGGGTGACGTGCGCTGCCGGCTCTTCTGACTCTGCCGGCGCTGCCGGCTCTTTGGCCGCAGAATTATCCGCGTCCGGTGCAGGTGCTTCCGCCTGTGCGGAAATTTTCGGTGCTGGGACCTGGGCGGTTTCCGCTGCGGGCCAGGGTTGGCCGCCCGGGGTGTGGGGCAGACCGCGTCGCAGCGGGACGGTGACGTACTCTGCGACCGCAGAGTGATCCGCCTCCGGTGCCGGTGCTTCCGCCTGTGCGGGAATTTTCGGTGCTGGGACCTGGGCGGTTTCCGCTGCGGGCCAGGGTTGGCCGCCCGGGGTGCGGGGCAGTCCGCGTCGCAGCGGGGCGGTGACGTACTTTGCGGCCGCAGAGTGAGCTGGGTTCGGTGCCGGGTCTTCCGCCTGTGCGGAATGTGTCGACGCGCCGCCCTTGGGCTCCGGCACCTCCGCAACTTCCACCGGCGGCCACGGTGCCCCGCCGGAAACGCGGGGCAGGCCCTGACGTACGGGTACCTGCATAGAGCGCCTACTTCCTGGACTCGATCTCGGAGATGATCTCGGGCACCACATCGAAGAGGTCGCCGATGATGCCAAAGTCGGCGATCTCAAAGATGGGGGCGTCTTCGTCATTATTGATGGCAACGATGGTGCCGGAGGTCTGCATACCCACCAGGTGCTGCACGGCGCCGGAGATGCCCACGCCGATGTATAGCTTCGGGGACACCAGCACACCGGTCTGACCGATCTGCGCCTCGTAGGGGACTTGGTCCTCGTCCACCGCGGAACGGGTCGCGCCGACGGCGGCGCCCAGGGCGTCCGCGAGGCCGCCGACGAGCTCCTCGAACATGTCGGCGTCGCCAAGCGAGACGCCGCCGGCGACGACCTTGTCCGCCGTGGTCAGCTCCGGGCGGGACGAGGTGCGCTCCACCGGGGTCGACTCGACGACCTCGGCAACGCGGCGCTCGCGCGCGTCACCGGTCACCTCGATGACGTCCGCGCTCGTGGCTTCCGCGCGCGTGTCGACGCTGCCCAGACGCAGCGTGACCACCGGCGCGGAGTGGGTGGCGGCAGCGACGGCGGTGAAGGCGCCGCCGTAGTTGGAGTGGTCGGTGACGATGCCCTGGTCGTCGCGCCGGACGTTCGTAGCGTCGGTGAGCAGCGCGCGTCCGGCGCGGATGGCCACGCGGGCGGCCAGGTCGCGGCCGCGCACGTCGTGGGCGGTGAGAATGGCCTGGGGGTTGAAGGTGTCGATGGCGGCCACGGTGGCGTCGATAAGCGAAAGCTCCGAGGTCGCGACCTTGGTCGCCCCGAGCCCACCGAGGGCCTCCGCGTGGTCGGCGCTGCGGGCGAGGACAACCGGGTCGCCGAGCGTGCTGGCGGCGCCGATGAGCTCTGCGGCTGCGGGGTCGGGCTGGCCGTCGAGCGTGTCGGGCAAGACGACGAGAACCGGATCTGTGGTGGTCATGGTGGGCTCCTAACTAGATAAGGTTCTGAGACTCGAGGAAATCGACCAGCTTGGCGGCGGACGAGCTCGACGCGTCGATGATTTCACCCTGCTCGCGCGGCGGGCGGCGGTCAATGCTCACCATGATGGCGCGGGCCGGAGTGTAATCCTCGGCGTCAACCCCAAGGTCATCGAGCGTGAGCGTGGTGAGCTCCTTCTTCTTCGCCGCCATGAGGCCCTTGAAGTTGGGGAAGCGCGCGTCCGCGAACTCGTCGGAAACCGCGACAACTGCGGGCAGCTGCGCGCGCAGCGTCGACGTCGCGTGATCGCCCGCCTGCGTCGCGGTGACGGTGTCACCGTCCACATCGAGCGAGGTGAGATTGGTCAGCGCGGGCCAGTTCAGCAGCTCGCCCAGCATCGGGGCGATCACGCCCGAGCCGCCGTCCGAGCTCATCGTGCCCGCAACGACGAGGTCGTAGTCGCCGCGCTCGATCAGCTTTGCCAGCACCGTCGCCGTCATCGTCGTGTCTGCGCCGACGAGGCGGTCATCCGTCACCATCGTCGCTTCCTGCGCGCCCATCGCGATCCCCCGGCGCACGGACTCCGCCGCCTGTGCGGGGCCGACCGAAAGAACCTCGACTTGGACGTCGTCTTTCCCCAGCTTCTCCGCAATGCGCAGCGCGGCCTCCACCGCGCGCTCGCCAACCTCGTCGGCGGCGACGTCCCCCGAGCGGTCGGTGAGACCGGTCTCCAGGTTCATGTCGCGGTCGCTGTAGGTGTCCGGGACTTCTTTCAGCAACACTGCAATGCGCACTGCGGCTCCTTATATATAGGGCGGTTGAACGTCAAGCAGTTTATCGCACACAGCCCACTGGTCGGGCAGGGCTTTGGCTATCTGCGTGTTAGTCCCCGCCACCGTCGCCGCCCCCGTCACCGCCGTCTCCGCCGAAGAAGCCGCCGAAC
The DNA here is from genome assembly GCF_002285125.1 of Corynebacterium gottingense. NCBI lineage: Bacteria > Bacillati > Actinomycetota > Actinomycetes > Mycobacteriales > Corynebacteriaceae > Corynebacterium > Corynebacterium gottingense. Next base: position 140,034 of record NZ_NSGN01000004.1, on the reverse strand, counting down.
CAGCCGCCCCCGCCGCTGTCGCCGTCACTTTCGTCGTCGCCGCGCTCCCGGTTGTCGTCGACGTCGAACCTGCCGCCCCTGCTTTCGTTGTCAAAGGTGGCGTTGCCGGAGGATGGGGTGCTCGACCAGTCACCACTGCTATCTCCGTTGCCTCCGGTGCCAGATGCGGACTCCATCTTCTTGCGGGGATCTTCCTCGGCCTCCGCGTACACGGAGGAGGAGAGTGCCGCAGCACCCGCGGCCCACGTGCCCGCGACGAGCGCCTGCTTCCACCACGGATCGGAGTACCAGCCGGCCGGCACCGGGCGACCCGCGACCGCGCCGCCGGGGTAGAAGTGCGGAGTGCTTACCGACGGCATGGGCGACGCCAGTAGCATCGGCCCGTCCTCCTGCCGGATCATCCGTTCTTCGCCCACTCTCCCCGCCTCGAGTTGGCCCCGGAGCTTCGGGAGGGGCGACTCCGTCGCCATGCCCATGATCTCGCGTGCGGCGTTGAGGTAGTGCATGCCCTCCAGCGCCGCGTTGCGGGCGGCGCGTACCTCGTCAGGTGCTTGGGCGTACGCGAGTGCTTTTTGCGCCGCGTCGTGCCGCTCGTTCGCGTCCGCCAGCGCCTGCCGCGACGCCTCGTCCTTGCCCGTGAGCCCCGACAATTGCGTGCCCAGGTGGTCCGTCCAGCGTTTTGCATCGGACACGGCGGCGTCGAAAAGCACGCGCTCGCGCGGGTCGTTGCCACTGCGGTTCACGATGAAGGCGCACAGTGCGATGCCGACGAACAAGAAAACAAACGGCCACAACACGAACGTCACATCCTTGGGGAGGTCGAGGTTTGTCACCACCGAGAGTATGCATGCCGGGATGATCGCGCAGCAGCGTATGCGGCGCGGGTTTGGTTTCGCCCAGGCTCTGCGCTACACTTTCCACAGCGATTTCGCGCTGATTTCGCGTTTTGGGAATGTCGTATAGTGGCTAATACCTCAGCCTTCCAAGCTGAAGACGCGGGTTCGATTCCCGTCATTCCCTCCACTTTCTCCCGGTGAAACCGGTTGTGCGGGAAACCGCCCATCAACGCTCGAGCACCCTCACCTCGCGTTGGTCAATCCCGGAAGATGACCCGGAGTATTCCACCTTTTCCACGTGTGTGTGAAGCTCCGCGCCCGGGTCGAGCTCGGTCCCAGACTCAATTCCGTTTCCGCAGGCGTTGATCTCTTCCGGCTCGAACCATTCGACGGAGGAGCTTCCATCCGTAAAGATGAGCCCGATGCCGGTGCGGGTTTCCCATGCGCTCGGGTTGCGGTTGATGCTGAAGAAGTCTTGCTCGTCAAAGCCGAGCGCCGCTGCCTGCGACGCGTCGTGGTAAGGGCACCACGCGAACGCCCGATCGACGGTTTTGCCGGTCGACTCGCGGGCGACGTCTGCGAGGGTGAATGGGGCGTCGTGAAGCAAGTGCTCCCGCAGGTCCTGGCTGGGCGCGCACGCAGCGAGGGGGAGTAGTGCAACGAGCGCGACAGTGCGTTTCATGGCTGTCTCCTTTTTGTTTTGCCATGGTAATTGCTTGTCGACGCCACCGCACCCGGTTTAACGGGGCCTTAATTCCATATCGCGTACGCTGCACGCTACAATTGCTTGGCGTGAGTTGGTAGGGTGCCCCACCATCCTGCTTTACCGCAGCTCATGCCGTAAAAATTGCGGGGCGTGGCGCAGCTTGGTAGCGCACCTGCTTTGGGAGCAGGGGGTCGCAGGTTCAAATCCTGTCGCCCCGACAAGAGCAAGCCCGCTCCTCGTGAGCGGGCTTGCTGCACATACGAATCTTTTTCAATCAACTAGTACAGGAGTTACTTCGTGAAGACTTCCGTCGATAAGCTCAGTGAGACTCGCGTCAAGCTGAACGTGAGCGTCCCCTTCGACGAGCTCGGTAAGGAAATTGACCAGGCTTACAAGTCCATTGCACAGCAGGTCAACATCCCGGGCTTCCGTCGTGGCAAGGCTCCGCGCCAGCTTATCGACGCGCGCTTTGGCCGCGGCCCCATCCTCGAGCAGGTTGTCAACGACATGGTGCCGCAGCGCTACGAGCAGGCCATCGCGGAGAACGAGCTGACCCCGCTGGCCCAGCCGGAGCTGGAGATCACCAAGATCGAGGACAACGACGTCGTCGAGTTCACCGCTGAGGTTGACGTCCGCCCGGAGATCACCGTGCCGGACTTCTCCAAGATCGCTGTGACCGTCCCGGCCATCAAGGTCGACGACGAGGCCGTCGAGGCAGAGCTGGACAACCTGCGCTCCCGCTTCGGCGAGCTCAAGGACACCAAGCGCAAGATGAAGACCGATGACTTTGCCATCATCGACCTCGAGGCAACCGTCAACGGCGAGAAGCTCGAGGACGCTTCCTCCGAAGGCCTGACCTACCAGATCGGCAGCGACGACCTGGTCAAGGGCCTGGACACCGCGCTGCGCGGCATGAAGACCGGCGAGGACGCCGAGTTTACCGCCACCATCGAGCAGGGCGAGCACAAGGGCGAGGAGGCCACCTTCAAGGTCCACGTCCAGCAGTCCAAGGAGCGCAAGCTCCCCGAGCTTGACGACGATTTCGTGCAGGAAGCTTCCGCATACGACACCGTCGACGAACTGCGCGAGGTTACCAAGTCCCAGCTGGAAGAGGACACCAAGACGAAGCAGGCCGCGGACATCCGCGATGAGGTCCTCAAGGCCGCGCTCTCCGAGTCCACCTTCGAGCTGCCGGACTCCGTTGTTGAGGAGCAGGCGCACAACCAGCTGCACCAGCTGCTCGGCCAGATGGCGCACGACGAGAACGCGCTGGCTCAGCTGCTCGAGGCGCAGGGCACCACCCGCGAGGAGTTTGACAAGCAGACCCGCGAGCAGGCAGAGGAGTCTGTGCGCACCCAGCTGTTCCTCGACGCCGTCGCTGAGGAGGAGAAGCCGGAGGTTTCCCAGGAAGAGCTCACCGACCACATCCTGTTCACCGCGCAGTCCTACGGCATGGACCCGAACCAGTTCGTGGCCCAGCTGCAGCAGTCCGGCCAGATTGGCAACCTGTTCGCAGACGTGCGTCGCGGCAAGGCCCTCGCCGCAGCCATCTGCCGCACCTCCGTCACCGACGAGGACGGCAACACCATCGACCCGAACGAGTACTTCGGCGAGATCGAGGATGAGGATGAGGCTGCAGAGTCCACTGAAGCTGCAGAGTCCAACGAGTCCGCTGAGGCGACCGAAGAGAAGTAAGCGGTCACGGGGGCGTCGATACGCTGCCCCTGCCCAGTGAAGCCACTGCCCCACGTGCGGGCGGTGGCTTTTTTCGTGCGCGGGCGGCGCGAATCGGACGGCGCGTACGCCGGTAGCGAACAGGGTCCACATTGCGCGCGGCCCCGAGTAGGGTAGGGGCATTGACTCAACGGAAACGAAGGATTAAAGGAGCGTCATATGACATCCCCAGCTAACGGCATGAACCTCGGAGACTCCGTCTACGAGCGCCTGCTGCGTGAGCGCATCATCTTCCTCGGTCAGCAGGTTGATGATGAGATTGCGAACAAGCTTTGCGCGCAGATCCTGCTGCTGTCCGCGGAGGACCCCACGCGCGACATTTCGCTGTACATTAACTCTCCCGGCGGCTCCGTGACGGCCGGCATGGCGATCTATGACACGATGAAGTACGCGCCGTGCGACGTGGCTACGTACGGCATGGGCCTCGCCGCGTCGATGGGCCAGTTCCTGCTCTCCGGCGGGACGAAGGGCAAGCGCTACGCGCTGCCGCACGCGCGCATCATGATGCACCAGCCGTCCGCAGGCGTCGGCGGCACCGCGGCCGACATCGCGATCCAGGCGGAGCAGTTCGCGCAGACCAAGCGTGAGATGGCTGAGTTGATCGCCGAGCACACCGGCCAGACCTTCGAGCAGATCACCAAGGACTCGGACCGTGACCGCTGGTTCACCGCCCAGCAGGCGTTGGAGTACGGCATCGTCGACCACGTCATTGAGAACGTTGCGCAGACCGACGGCCCAGTTGGTAACTAACCCGGAACACCCTCAACGCAAAGGACTGAACTTATGACTTTCCAGATGCCGAACTCCCGCTACGTCCTGCCGCAGTTCCTGGAGGAAACCTCCTTTGGCACCAAGCAGATCGACCCGTACGGCAAGCTCTTTGAAGAGCGCATCGTCTTCCTGGGCACCCAGGTGGATGACACCTCCGCCAATGACATCATGGCGCAGCTGCTGGTCCTCGAGTCGCAGGACCCGGACCGCGACATCACCATGTACATCAACTCGCCGGGCGGCTCGTTCACCGCACTGATGGCGATTTACGACACGATGCAGTACGTCCGCCCCGATGTGCAGACCGTCTGCCTCGGGCAGGCCGCGTCCGCAGCTGCCGTGATCCTCGCCGCCGGCGCCCCGGGAAAGCGCGCTGCGCTGCCCAACTCCCGCGTGCTCATCCACCAGCCGGCCACCCAGGGCACCCAGGGGCAGGTCTCTGACCTGGAGATCCAGGCCAACGAGATCGAGCGCATGCGCCGCCTCATGGAGGACACGCTGGCCCGCCACACGGGCCGCACCGCGGAGCAGGTCCGCGAGGACACCGACCGCGATAAGATCCTCACCGCCCAGGAATCGGTGGAATACGGGATCATCGACCAGGTCTTTGACTACCGCAAGCTCAACGCGTAACGCTTCGCGCGGGTGCTTCCCGCGCTGCACACAACAACGCCACCCGGCAGTGAACCGGGTGGCGTTGTTCGCGCGCGGACTATCCCGTATTACGCGCAGAACGGCACAGCGTTCTTCACGGCCTCAGGCGCTTGCGCAAACGGCTCGCGGGCCCAGCACACGCCGTTCTCATTCGACCCAGTCGGGTCCACGCTGGTCCAGGTTCCGCCTTCGGAAGTCCAGAAGTACTCCTGCTCGTTTTCAGGCGTGATGGTGCGCGCCCAGGTGCCGTCGCAGAACGTGCTGTACTCCTGGTTGCCGCTGCCCTCGCCCTGCGCCGGCCACGCGCACCCATTCGAGCCGTCATCCACCGGCACCGTCTCAGTGATCACCTGCTCTTCCACCTCGTCCTTTGCAGCTCGGCGGGTGCTGGTCTTGCGCGTGCTCGTGGACTTCTCGGAGGTCTTCTTCGTCGAGGTCTTCTTTTCCGAGCTGGACTTTTCAGAGGTCTTCGACGAGCTCGTCGACGACGACTTCGTCGTTTCCTCCTCGTCGTCCTCGTCCGCACTCGCGCTCTTCGATGTAGAGGTGGACGTGGACTTCGACGTCGTCGGCGACGCCGTCGTGCTCGTCGCGGGGAAGTCGATCACCGGCTCCGCCAGGCGAGCTTCGTCGCCCTCGGAAGACGAGCAACCCGCCAATACCGTTGCAGCAACGAGCGCTGCGAGAACAGACTGGGTACGGGTGCGTTTCACGAGCAGATCCTTTCCGGCGACGATGAACGCTACTAGCGTAGCCGATGCGGCCTAGAGAAACGCGGTCAAGGCCCGGTTGAATTCCTCGGGGCGCTCGATGCCAACCTGGTGCGAACCAGGGTCGATCACCACCGACTTCACCGGCCCCGCGACGCCGCGCGCGATCTTCTCCAACTCTGCGGGAGGCGTTGACGGGTCCTGTGCTCCGGCGATCGTTAGCACCGGGCAGGTGATCTCGCCCAGCCGGTCGGCAAAGTCCCACTTGGCCAGGGCGTCACCGTTTTGTGCGTAGCCTTCACCATCGATGCCGGACACCATGTCATGGATACGCTGCACCTCGTCCGGGTGCGATTTCCGGAACCCGTCGGTGAACCAGTTGCCCATCATCCCGTCGGCCAGCGCCGCTGTGCCCTGCTCGCGGGTGAGGGCGGTGCGCTCGGACCACTTGTCCTGCCCGCCAAGGTAGGTGGCGGTGCAGGCGAACACAGCCTTGTCCACGCGGCCGCTGGTGGCGGCGATGTACTGCGCCAGCGCCCCGCCGAGCGAAAGTCCGACGATGCTGAAGCGGTCCACGCCCGCCTCGTCGAGGGCGTGGAGGATGTCGGACGCGAGGTCGTCGATAAGCGATGCCCCGGGCGCAACCCGAGCCTTGTCGGACTTGCCGTGACCGCGGTGATCCACGGTGACGACATAGAAGGCGCCCTCGAGGGCGGGGATCTGTTTGGACCAGGCCTCGTGCGTCGTGGCAATTGAGCTAAGCAGCACCACCGTCGGGCGAGTCGGATCCCCATGTTCGGTGACGTGAAGGTGAGTCATTGTCTGCGTCCTTTCCGCTGAAATGCAGGTCCGACAACCATTGTTGCGCAAAACGGGAACCTGCGCGGGCGTGCGCCCGTTGGTTTGACGTAGGAACTACACTTGAAATCTAACCTTTTGGTCAGTCCGTGGCGGGGGCACGTATATTGCACGGAAAGACCGCACGGCGATTGCACGAACGGGAGTAAATAGCGCACATGGCAGCAACACACGACGGATCGGATCTGCTCAAGTGCTCGTTTTGCGGAAAGAGCCAGAAGCAGGTCCGCAAGCTCATCGCAGGTGGCGGTGTGTACATCTGCGATGAGTGCATTGAACTCTGCAACGAGATCATCGAAGAGGAGCTCGCGAGCTCGCAGCAGGGGCAGGCTGGTGACCCGGAGCGGCTCCCGCGGCCGTCCGAAATCACGGCGTTTTTGGACCAGTACGTCATTGGGCAGGACCAGGCGAAGCGGACGCTCGCCGTTGCGGTGTACAACCACTACAAGCGCATCAGGGCAGAGTCGCTTGCATCGACGGCGCGCCGCCGCGAGGAGGACGTGGAGATCTCCAAGTCCAACATTCTTCTGCTCGGCCCGACCGGCTCCGGTAAGACGTACCTTGCGCAAACGCTGGCGCGAATGCTCAACGTCCCGTTTGCTATCGCCGACGCGACAAGCCTGACCGAAGCTGGGTACGTGGGCGAGGACGTGGAGAACATCCTGCTGAAGCTGCTGCAGGCGGCGGACTTTGACGTCAACCGCGCGCAGACCGGGATCATCTACGTCGACGAGGTAGACAAGATCTCGCGCAAGTCGGAGAACCCGTCGATCACGCGTGACGTCTCCGGCGAGGGCGTGCAGCAGGCGCTGCTGAAGATCCTGGAGGGCACGGTCGCGTCGGTCCCGCCGCAGGGCGGGCGCAAGCACCCGAATCAGGAATTCATCCAGCTTGATACCACGAACATCCTGTTCATCGTGGCCGGCGCCTTCGCCGGTCTGGACAAGGTTATTGCGGAGCGCGTGGGCAAGAAGGGGATCGGCTTCGGTGCAGAGATCGACTCGAAGGCGGAGCGCGACGAGGCGAACCTGCTTTCCCAGGTGCAGCCGGCCGACCTGGTGAAGTTCGGACTGATCCCCGAGTTCATCGGCCGTCTGCCGGTGCTGGCCAGCGTGGAGGACCTGGACCGCGACGCGATGGTGCGTGTGCTCACGGAGCCGAAGAACTCCCTGGTGAAGCAGTATCAGCGCCTGTTCGCCATGGACGGTGCCGAGCTTGAGCTGGATGGCGAGGCGCTCGGGCTCATTGCAGACAAGGCGGCGGAACGCAAGACCGGCGCTCGCGGACTGCGCGGGATCATGGAGGAGCTGTTGGTGCCCATCATGTACGACCTTCCCGACCGTGAGGGCGTGAACCGCGTGGTCATCTCCGCGGACGTGGTGCGGGGCGAGGCCGAGCCGCAGTACCTGACGGACGAAGAGCAGCGCTCGGCCTAAGCGCGCCCTGCGCGCGGGCCGCGGCGCACCTTAGTAAATGCGCGTCTCCGGGTCATCCAGGTAATCGGCGCTCACATCCGCGATGGTGTGGACTTCGGGTAAGTCCGCCGCGTCCGCCGCAGGCGTCGGTTCCAAGTAGCTGTCGTACCCGGACGGGGAAATGTTGGTGGTCAGGAACGCGATGACCGCGTCGATGACCATCCTGCGCAGGCCAGTGTTGTTGCGCTCGGAGCGAAAGTTTATGTTGCGCAGCCCCTCCGCGACGTCGCCCAAAGCGGTGGGGAAGAAGCTGAGCGAGACGAGCAACACCAGTACGTCATCGGCCGAGATTCCGGGGCGGAACGCGCCCGAGTCCTGACCGATGAGCAGGAGGCGTTCCAGGTGCAGCGCGACGGTGTCGGTGCGCTGGGTGAGTGCCGACGTGGTGCCGTCAAGCACCGGGTCCAACTCCTCGCGCAGCAGGATGCCTGCGGAATCGGGGTTATTCTTGACGGCCGTGTAGAGCGCGTCGATGAACTTGCGCATCCCCTCGACGGGTACGGCGTAGGAGCGATTCAACACGTGCTCGGGTGGGGTGAGGCGCTCGAGGGCGCGCAGCGTCGCCCGCGTATACAGTCCTTTTTTGTCCCCGAAGTTGTAGTGGATCTTGCGCTTGGACATACCGGATTCCTTGGCAATCGCTTCCAGCTTCGTATCGTGGAACCCGTCCGCGGCAAACATTCGCAGCGCGGTATCGATGACCGCGTCCAGCGAGTCGGAAGATGCGGCGCCGGAGTCGGCCCGCGCTTCGCCCGTATCTGAGGTCTGGGCAGCCCCGTCAATTGCGTCAACTGCGTCAGCTGCGTCACTGCTCTTGTGCTGTTGCGTCACAGGGTCTCCTTCGGGTCATGCAGGGCGGGCAGGGGTCGGTGCGCGTCAACGCCGAGGTCATACGTTTCCATCGTGCACCACATGCGCCCCCGATGTCCCCATTCGAAGCGAAAACCACAGAAGCTGGCCAAAGTTGTGCCCAAATGGGGGGAGATGCGCGAGAACCCACCGGCGTCGCGTTTCTATACTCGTCGGGTAAACGATCGAGCACACATCCGAGCCAAGGAGTCATGATGACGAAATCCCCGGTACAGCCCGTCAACGTTGTGGTCACTGGAGCCGCAGGCAACATTGCGTACTCGCTGCTCTGGCGTGTCGCCTCCGGCGACGTCTTTGGCAAGGACCAGCCGGTCAACCTCACGCTGCTGGAGATCCCGGCTGCCGTGCGCGCCGCGGAGGGGACCGCGATGGAACTCGCCGATTCTGCACTCCCGCTGCTCAACACCACCACTGTCGCGGACAACGCAGCCAAGGCGTTCGAGGGAGCGAACGCGGCGTTCCTGGTCGGTGCCAAGCCGCGCGGAAAGGGCGAGTCTCGCGCCGACATGCTCGCGGCCAACGGCAAGATTTTCATCGAGCAGGGCAAGGCGCTGAACGACGCCGCAGCGCAGGACATCCGCGTCCTCGTCGTGGGCAACCCCGCCAACACTAACGCCTACATCGCTTCGAAGTCGGCCCCGGACATTCCGGGCGATCGCTTCAACGCGATGATGCGCTTGGACCACAACCGCGCGCTGTCCATGCTGGCGCAGCACCTCGACGTGCCCTCCACCGCGCTCGAGCGGGTGGTGGTGTGGGGTAACCACGCCGACACGCAGTTCCCAGACATCTCCTACGCCACCGTGAACGGCGAGCCGCTGGCTAACGAGGTGGACCGGGACTGGTACGTCGACGAGTTCATCCCGCGCGTGGCCAAGCGCGGCGGCGAGATCATCGAGGTGCGCGGGAAATCCTCCGCGGCGTCGGCGGCGTCTGCCGCCGTGGACCATATGCGGGACTGGGTGCAGGGGACCGATGGGCGTTGGGTGACGGTGGCGCAGGCGTCGACAAGCGAATACGGCGTCGACGCTGGCCTGGTCTTCGGCGTGCCGGCAGTAGGGACCGGCGGGACGTGGGAGCCCGTCGCAGGGCTGGAGGTGAGCGACTTCCAGCGCGAGCGCATCCAGGCGAACGTGGACGCGCTCAAGCACGAAGCCGAAGTGGCTGACGCGCTGTTCTGAGCGGGGGCTATGATGGGCAACCGTGAGTGAAGCGACGAATGATTTAGTAGGCAAGAACCGCGCGGACGCCCTTCCCAAGAGCTGGGAGCCGCAGGACCACGAGTCCACGCTGTACGAGAAGTGGGTGGACAAGGGCTACTTCACGGCGGACCCCGCATCCGATAAGCCCGCCTACTCCATCATGCTGCCGCCGCCGAACGTGACCGGCCAGCTGCACATGGGCCATGCGCTCGACCACACGCTGATGGATTCCCTCGTGCGCCGCAAGCGAATGCAAGGCTACGAGGTGCTGTGGCTGCCCGGCATGGACCACGCCGGCATTGCTACGCAGACCAAGGTGGAGGCGAAGCTCAAGGCTGAGGAAGGGAAGGACCGCTACGACTACGGCCGCGAAGAGTTCATCGATCGCGTCTGGGAGTGGAAGCAACAGTACGGCGGCACGATCACCACGCAGATGCGTGCGATCGGCGATTCGGTCGACTGGTCGCGGGAGCGCTTTACGCTGGATGATGGGCTGTCCAAGGCGGTGCAGACCATCTTCAAGCAGCTGTACGACCAGGGCATGGTGTACCGCGACTACCGCCTGGTGAACTGGTCGCCGGTGCTCGAGACCGCGGTGTCGGACATTGAGGTCGTGTACAAGGACGTCGAGGGCGAGTTCGTCTCTATCCGGTACGGCTCGCTTGACGACGATGCGCTGCACCTTGTCGTAGCCACCACCCGTGTCGAAACCATGCTGGGCGACGTGGCGATCGCCGTCCACCCCGACGACGAGCGTTACGCGCACCTCATCGGCGAGGAGTTCGCCCACCCGCTGCGCGACGACCTCAAGGTCAAGGTCATCGCCGACGACTACGTGGATATGGAGCTGGGCACGGGCGCGGTGAAGATCACGCCGGCGCACGACCCGAACGATTACGAGATGGGCCTGCGCCACAACCTGGACATGCCGATCATCATGGATGAGCAGGCCCGCATTGCGAACACTGGCACCCGCTTCGACGGTTTGAGCCGCGAGGAGGCGCGCGTCGCCGTGCGCGAGGCGCTCGCGGAGCAGGGCCGCATTGTCAAGGAGATCCGCCCCTACGTGCACTCCGTGGGCCACTCGGAGCGCTCCGGCGAGCCGATCGAGCCGCGCCTGTCGCTGCAGTGGTTTGTCAAGGTGGATGAGATGGCTAAGATGTCCGGCGACGCCGTGCGCAACGGCGACACGGTGATCCACCCGCAGTCGATGGAGAAGCGCTACTTCGACTGGGTAGACAACATGCACGACTGGACCATCTCGCGCCAGCTGTGGTGGGGGCACCGCATCCCGATCTGGTACGGGCCGGAAGACGAAAACGGCGAGCGCGACGTGGTGTGCGTCGGCCCCGACGAGGAAGCGCCCGCCGGCTACGAGCAGGACCCGGACGTGTTGGACACCTGGTTCTCCTCCGCGCTGTGGCCGTTCTCCACGATGGGCTGGCCCGAGAAGACGCCTGAGCTGGACAAGTTCTACCCGACCTCCGTCCTCGTCACCGCGTACGACATCCTGTTCTTCTGGGTGGCGCGCATGATGATGTTTGGCACCTTTGCCGGTAAGTTCACCCCGGAGATCCTCGGCGAGGGCAAGGGTGGCCGGCCGCAGGTGCCCTTCACGGACCTCTACCTGCACGGCCTGGTGCGCGACGAAAAGGGCCGCAAGATGTCGAAGTCCCTGGGCAACGGCATCGATCCGATGGACTGGGTCGGCCGCTTCGGTGCGGATGCGCTGCGCTTTGCCCTGGCCCGCGGCGCGAACCCGGGCGTGGACCTGCCCATCGGCGACGACCACGCCGTGGCCGCCCGCAATTTTGCTACCAAGCTGTACAACGCCACGAAGTTCGCGCTGATGAACGGCGCCGGGGTCGGCGAGCTGCCGCAGCGCCAAGCGCTTACCGACGCCGACCGCTGGATCCTCGACCGCGCCGAGGAACTCCGCAAGCGCGTCGACGCCTACCTGGACGACTACCAGTTTGCAAAGGCCAACGAGGCGCTCTACCACTTCGCCTGGGACGAGCTGTGCGACTGGTACCTCGAGATTGCCAAGACCCAGATCCCGCGTACTGATGCTGACGTGTCAGCGGAAGAACAGGAACGGGGCCGCAACACCCAGATCGTGCTGGGCCGTGTCCTCGACGTGGTCCTGCGCCTGCTGCACCCGACCATGCCGTTTATTACCGAGGTCCTGTGGACTGCGCTGACCGGTGAGGAGACCGTAACCACGGCTGCGTGGCCGACCGCAGACGACACCAACGGTGGTGTGGAGACGGACCTCGACGCGCGCCGTCGCGTCGAGGACTCCATCAAGCTCATCACCGAGCTGCGCCGTTTCCGCGCCGACCAGGGCGTGAAGCCGTCACAGAAGGTGCCGGCGCGCTTGGACTTCGCGTCCGCGGATCTGGCTGGCCAGGAGGACATGGTGCGCCAGATCGCTCGAGTAGAGGCGCCGGGTGAGGATTTTGCAGCGTCGGCAAGCATCGAGATGCGCCTGAGCCAGGTCAACCTCGACGTGGCGCTGGATACCTCCGGCACGGTCGACGTGGCTGCCGAGCGCAAGCGCCTGGAGAAGGAGCTCGCCGCCGCGCAGAAGGAGCTGGACACCACCGGTGCGAAGCTGTCCAACGAGCAGTTCCTGACCAACGCGCCGGAGCAGGTCGTGGAGAAGATCAAGGTGCGGCAGAAGGTTGCGCAAGAGGAATTCGAGCGCGTGACCGCGCGACTGGAAACGCTGCCGGAGAAGTAGACTGGCTCGCATGAGCGAGCAGTACGACCACAGCGACAACACCACCCACGGCGACGAGCAGGAACGTGACGAGCTCACGCCGGTGCGTGAGCGCGACACGGAGTTCGGCCGTATCTCCATGACGGACAGTGGCATGACGCTGAATCTGGGTGGTACTCGGGATCTGGGTGATACTCGGGCCGCCGACAGCGTCGAGCCCGACGGGTCTCCGGAAGGCTCGGAGAACGACGAGCTTGCGCGCCTCGCTGGGCTGGTGGGGATGCGCGTTGGGCAGCTGGCGAGCGACGACGGCGAGCCGATCAGTCGGGTTCCTGAGTACTCCGGGGATAGCGCTGCACTCACGCGGGTCAGCGAGAAGCTTGATGCTCGCGCCGGTGCTGCCGACCCGAACCCGAGCCTTGACCGCGTTGCCGCATTGATGGATTTACTCGGTTCGCCCGAGCGCACGCTGAAGGTGATCCAGGTCGCGGGCACGAACGGGAAGACGTCGACCGCGCGGATGACCGAGTCGTTGCTGCGCGCACTGGGACACCGCGTGGGGCTGTTCACCAGCCCTGAGCTCACGCGGGTGACCGAGACGATGCTCATCGACGGCGCCGAGATCGCGCCGGAACGCTTCGCGGAAATCTTTGACGAGCTCGAGCCCTTCGTGGAAATGGTCGACGCGCAGTTTGCCACCCCGCTGAGCCGCTTTGAGGTGCTCGTAGCCATGGCGTTCGTGGCGTTTGCGGACGCGCCCGTCGACGTCGCCGTCCTGGAGGTCGGCATGGGCGGGACCTGGGACGCGACGAATGTGGTGGACGCCGATGTCGCCGTGATTACCCCGATCGGGCTTGACCACCAAGCGTTCCTTGGCCAGACCATTGCCGCGATCGCGGCACAGAAGGCCGGGATTATTAAGCCCCGCGAGGCGGACGCGTTGAGCGCGTTGAGCCCGGCGGAAAACATTGCGGTGGTCGCCGAGCAGGAGCCGGACGCAATGCACGCGATTCTCGAGCGTGCGGTGGACACAGAGGCAATCGTTGCTCGGAGCGGCAGCGAGTTCTCGGTAGGGAAGTCCACGGTTGCCGTCGGCGGCCAACAGCTCACGCTGCGCGGACTCGGTGGAGAGTACGACGGCATCTTCCTCCCACTCGCGGGCGCCCACCAGGCGGCGAATGCGTCGCTTGCGCTCGCCGCGGTGGAGGCGTTCTTCGGCGTGACCCGCGAGCACCCGCTTGATGCCGACGCCGTTCGCGCGGGATTTGACCAGGTGACGGTCCCGGGGCGGATTGAGCGGTTTGGTAAGGACCCGGTCGTGCTTATCGACGCCGCCCATAACCCCCACGGCGCCCGCACCCTCGCCTCCGCACTCGAGCGGGACTTCAACTACACGGGTCTGATCGGCGTGGTGTCGATTTTTGGGGACAAAGACGCACGCCAGATGCTGACAGCGCTGGAGCCCGAGCTGCGCGAGGTAGTGATTACTCAGAACTCATCCCCACGTGCGATGGACGTCGACGAGCTGGCGGAGGTGGCGTACGACGTGTTCGGTGACGACCGCGTTCGGATCGAGGCGCATCTGCCGGCGGCGGTGGAACTGGCGCGCGAGGTCGCCGAAGAGTCTGGCGAAGACGGCATGGGCGTGTTGGTCACCGGGTCCATCGCCACCGCCGGTGATGCCCGCACCTACCTCACTGCGCTGGACGCGCAGGAGCCCGAGGCGTAGTGCGGTGGGCTGCGACGCTGCCTGGCTGGTGACCAACCGCTGGCTGCACTGGGACAAGTTTGAGTGGCAGTTCGGCGCTCTTGCGCGTGCGGCCGGCGCGGTCGGGCTTGATTTGCGGCGAGTGAGTACCGATGAGGTTGTCGCCGCGATGGGCACCGGTCCGCTGCCGCGCGTCGCGCTTATCCAGGACAAAGACGTTGCCGTCGTCGCACAGCTCGAAGCGCTGGGGGTGCGCACCATCAACACCGCGACCGCGATCGCTGCGTGCGATAACAAGGCGTACACGCACGCGGTGCTTTCTCACGCCGGCATTGCGCACCCGTGTACGTTGACTGCGCCGCTGGCGTACCGGAACTTATCGGCCGCGGAATGGGAGGAGAGCGAATTTCTCGCTGCCGTAGACCTTCAGTTGGGCTACCCGGTCGTGGCGAAACGTGCAATCGGCTCGTGGGGGCAGGGGGTCGAGCTGATCCACGCCCCCGCGGAGCTGGTCGCGTTCCTCCGCGCCGCTCATCCCGCGCCCGTGATCGTGGAGGAATACATCGCTGAATCCCACGGCCACGACGCCCGCATCTTCATGGTTGGTGAGACCCCAGTTGCTGCGATGCAAAGGTTCGGCCAGGGAGGTGACTTCCGCGCCAACGTGACCGGTGGCGGTCGCGCGGTGCCGTGGGATCCGCCCGCGGACTTCGTGGACACTGCACGCACAGCGATGGGCGCGCTCGGCCTGGATATTGGCTCGGTCGATTTCCTCCATGCGTCCAGTCCGCTTGTCGGCGAGGTGAACTCGAACGCCCAATTTGCCTCCCTCACGGAGGTGACGGGAATCGACGTCGCCGCTCGAGTAATTGAGTACTGCGTCCAGGCGCGTTGATCGAAGCGCTTGTCGACGCCACCGCGCACCAGTTATGGCCCAACCGTTCTCAGCGATACGATGAGGGCATGGCTGACCAGAACAACACCCGGCGCTCGCGCCGCGGCGCGCGTCGCGAGCCGGATATGAGCCCCCTCGGCCCGGGCAAGGCCCCGGTCAAAGACCCGATGGCAGGCCTGACCGGCGTACTCTCCGGCACGCTCGTGATGGAAGCGATCACGATCTTCCTCATCCTCACCGTGATTCTCAAGGTTGAGAACGGGGAGCTCTGGACCACGTTTAACTGGGTCTACGTCACCGTCATCGGCCTCGCGCACGTGGTCGTTGCGTTCTTCCAGAAGAAGCCGGTGATGCTGTGGGTGGACCTGGCGCTCCAGATTCCGCTCATCTTCGGGTTTTTCATCCACTGGTCCGTCACTGCCGTCGGCATCACGTTCGGCGTGGTGTGGTTCTTCATCATCAAGCTGCGCTCGGAGATGCTGCAGCGTATGCGCGCCGGGTACCTAGTTACCCAGCACCTGGGCACTGCAGAAGACCCGGCGCGCTAGTCTGCGTGCGGCAGGTCGCGCAGCTGGGTGCGGAGGATTTTCCCGGCTGCGCTACGGGGGATCTCTTCGACAAAATCTACGACGCGCACCTTCTTGTACGGCGCGACCCGGTCAGCCACGAACCGCATGACACCGTCGGCTGTGAGGCGGGCAGACGTGGCTGCCGGTGAGGGTGCGGGCACGACGAAGGCGCGGGGGACCTCGGTGCCATTGAGCACAAAGGGGGTGACGGCGGCGTCGACAATTGCTTCATGCTCTAGCAGCGTGGCCTCCAGCTCGGCCGGAGCGATCTGGTAGCCCTTGTATTTGATCGTGTCTTTGGCGCGTCCGATGATGTAGAGCTCGCCGTGCGTTCCCACGCGCGCGAGGTCCCCGGTTTGAAACCATTCACCGATCGGCTCTTGCCCGAGGTAGCCGCGCATGAGCTGTGGCCCGGCGACGGATAATTCACCGTCGGAACCGATGCGGAAGCGGGTATCGGGGAGCGGGAACCCCACAGAGTCCGGAGGCGTTTCGCCGCGCACGCCAACAAAGGTGACCGGCGACGTCTCGGTCATTCCGTACCCCTGGATCACGCTCGCGCCCAGTCGCGACTCCACCGTTCGTGCCACCGTGGGGTCGAGTCGATCCGCGCCGCTGATGATCAGTTCGAGTGCGTTGAAGGCATCGGCCGGGGCGGTATCGAGGACGCGCGCGAGCGGCGGGGCGATGAATGTGAGCTGCACGGCGAAATCGCGGTGCGCGCTCACAAAGCGCTCCGGATCAAAGCGCTGCATCGTGAGCACGTGATGCCCCAGCATGAGCGGGGTGAGCAGCAGCGCGGTCAAGCCATAGATGTGTGAGAAGGGCAGCGGCGACATCGTTGGGGTGTGAGTACCCACCCCACTTCGTGCAATCGCTGCAGCAAACTGGGTCATGTTTGCGCTTACCGACGCCCCCGTCAACCCCACCGCCTTCTGCATCCCCGTGGTGCCCGACGAGTACGGAACGAAGGCGAGCTCTTGTGCATTCGCAGCACTGACTGCGGGCGTGTGGTTAGCAGCGTCGCGGCGTGGCCAACCGGCGGGAGTCGTGCCGCGTATCAGCGCTTGCGCCTGCTCCATCCGGATGAGGCCGAGTTGTGGGTCTGCGCCGGCGAGCTCGGCGAGATGTCTCGCTTCATGGTTGCGAAGTAGCGGGCCGATCAGACTGGACGCTGCACCCGCCTGGGCGATGCCGAGGATCACGGCCGCAAACTCCACCGAGTTTGGGAGTTGGACCGCGATGACGGGGGAGGGTGATGTTGTGGCGTGGGCCAGTACGTGCGAGACGTTGTTAGCGAGTGTGCGGAGCTCGCGGTAGGTCACCGTCGTGCTCGTGGACAGGTCTGTCAACGCGGGTGCGTCAGGAAGGCCTTGGCTAAGCGCGAGCTCATGGAGCGGAACATGCTGGTACATCCCCCTAAACCTTAGTAGCTTGGAGGGCATGCGATTCTTCCTGCTGGTGCTTGCTGCGGTGATGTCGCTTGTCGCCGTTGGTGCGTCGTTGTTTGCGTGGCCGAGTTGGGTCGGCGCCGCTGCGATCGTGATCGCGGGCGGTGCTTTGGCATTTGCGCTGTACATGAAGTATCAGGACATGGGTGCCCCGGATCTTTCGCTTGACCCGGAACAGCGTACGACAATTATGCGGATGATCCGTGAAGGAAATGAAGATGGAGCGGTTCGGCAGGTGCAGTTGTGGAAGCGTGACGCGACGCCCGCAGATGCATCGCGCATCGTGCGAGAGGTTTCGGTAGAGTCTGGTCCATGACCGAACGTACTTTGATTCTTATTAAGCCGGACGGCGTTGCCCACGGGCACGTCGGTGAAATCATTTCCCGCATCGAGCGCAAGGGCTTGAAGCTGGTGGAGATGGATCTGCGTACCGCGGACCGCGAGACCGCCGAGAAGCACTACGAAGAGCACAAGGATAAGCCGTTCTTCGGTGACCTCGTAGACTTCATCACCTCTGCGCCGCTGGTTGCTGGCATCGTTGAGGGCGAGTCTGCGATCGCTGCCTGGCGCCAGCTGGCAGGCGGCACCCACCCGGTGGAGAAGGCGACCCCGGGTACCATCCGTGGCGACTTCGCGCTGACCGTCGGTGAGAACGTGGTGCACGGTTCCGATTCCCCGGAATCTGCAGAGCGTGAGATCGCCATCTGGTTCCCCAACAAGTAACCAACCACACCAAACTTTCGACAACGCTACCCCCGGAAGAGCGCATCCTGGGGTAGCGTTTTTCTATGCTTTCCTGGGCAAAACTCGTAAATCATTCAGTTGATTTATTGCGACTCAATACATATGTCACAATGCATAGGAAAGCGTCACGCTGCGATGAGTCCATCGTATGCTTTATCGGAGAAAGGCTCGGAGATGGTCAACGACAAGCCAGAGCAAGAACGTGCAAAAGCGAAGCGCGCGTCTATTGAAAAGGCCACGATTGATCTTCTCCTGCAGGAGGGAATGTCCTCAGTCACTCATCGGCACGTGGCCGCGCGTGCTGGGGTGCCGGTTGGCTCGATTGGTTACTACTACGAGAGCCGTGAGAAGCTCATCCAGACGTGCTTTGAGCGATTCCACGCCGTACAGGCGGCGATCCTCGAGGAGGCGCTGAAGGACCCCAAGATTCGAGAAGATCGGCGTGAGCTCGCTGCAGCGACGCTGGATCTTGTGACCTGTGGGCACCGAGACTGGGTGCGCGGGATTATTTCCGCAACCGTCGATGCCGAGCGCGAGGCGCCCGCGTTGCAGGAGATGGTCAAAGAGCAGTTTTACGAGGCAGTCAACGCCATCGACGCACTGCTCAAGTACGCGGGCGTTACCAACGCGGACGGCGAAGCAATTCTCGGAGCAATTGTTGGGTCATCCCTTGTTGTTGCGGGTTGGGATAAACCAGTCGTCGAAACAACTATTGGCGGAGTTGTGCGCTTCCTCGAGCTTGCGGAGGGGCCGCAGAGCGAGAACCACTAGCGGTTGGTCAAGAGGACTGACCGTGGACAGGGCGGGGTAAACGCGCGGGGCGGGGGCCTGTGCCACAATAGATGGCAAGCATCGCGTCGTTGACGTCCTTGACGATATTCACGTTGTTGACGTTGTTGACGCCGCGCGTGCTGACAAACTTTGACATTGAAGTCCCGCGCATTCGCGCGGCACTGTGCGGCGGCGGCAGGAAGTGCCAGCGCCCGGTGCCCGGCGCAGAAGCTGTGCGGGCAGACGCATAACAGGAGAATAGGTTCGTGGCACAGAACGAGGAATCCACGCCAAAGAAGCGCCGCAGCACGAAGGCGACGGCGAAGAAGTCGACAAAGCCGGCCAAGAAATCGACAAAGAAGTCAACAAAGAAGGCTCCTGCGAAGCGCGAACAGCCAGCCAATGAGCCAACGGTCAACCCCTACGCGACGTTTGACCGCTCTCGCCTCAAGGACAAGATGCGCGTCTTCCAGTTGGCCAAAGAGCTCAACGTGCCTTCGAAAGACCTGGTCGTTGCGCTGTCGGACATGGGAGTAGTCAAGGTAGCGCAGTCCTCGCTCACTCGCGCGGAGAGCGAGCAGCTTCTCGACGCACTGTCTCCCGACACCAACGCACCCCAATCAAGCGACGCTGGGGACGAGTCTTCCGACGCGGACGAGAAGATCCGACACCGCGTACGCAAAGACGTAGAGAACGAGATCCACCAAATTGAGGACAAGGTCAATGCCGAGTTGGCCACCGCAGATGAACCGGGCACGGATCCGAGCGGCGATGCTTCCGACGAGCCGCTTACTGACGTGGAACCTGACGTGACGCCGGCGCCAGAGGACGAGTCGGTCACCGAGTACGCTCCGCTGTTCAAGGCTCCGACTCGTTCGCAGCGTCGACGCGCTCGTCGTGCAGCGCAAGCTGCCCGTGCCGCTGACCGCGAGGTGGCAGAAGGATCCGACGGACTGGATGACTCGGACGCCTCATCTTCTGATTCTGGGGACGGTACCTTGCGCACAGCGGAAGGAAGCTCTGCGGACTCCGCGCGCAGCGAGCGGCAGAAACGGAACCGCGGCAACGCAAAGGCGAGCAAGGCCAGCGATTCACGTGGGCAGGAAACCGCTGATGGTGCAGAGCGTGGCGTCGATACGCAAGAGGCTGAGCAGATAGACGAACCGAAGGCGATCAAGGGATCGGCTCGTCTGGAAGCGAAGCGACGTCGCCGCAGTGAGCGGAGCGCGGAGGAGCGTAAGCGCTCGCGCATCGTCAGCCAGGCAGAGTTTCTTGCGCGCCGCGAATCCGTTCAGCGCACCATGGTGGTGCGGGACCGCGAGCGGCACTATGGCACGGGAATGGTGACACAGGTCGGGGTGCTCGAGGACGGCCTGCTTGTTGAGCACTTTGTTGACACAGAAGACCAGGTCACCATGGTTGGCAACATCTACCTTGGGCGCGTGCAAAACGTGCTGCCCAGCATGGAAGCCGCGTTTATTGACTACGGACAAGGCCGAAACGGTGTGCTGTACGCGGGCGAAATCGACTGGAAGTCTGCTGGACTCGGGGGTCGCGCGCGACGAATTGAAAACGCGCTGAAGTCCGGCGACCAGGTCGTTGTTCAGGTCACCAAAGACCCGGTTGGGCATAAGGGCGCCCGTCTGACGACCCAAATTTCGTTGGCGGGGCGGTTCCTTGTCTATGTTCCGGGAGGACGGACAGCCGGGATCTCCCGCAAACTTCCGGCCCCGGAGCGTAAGCGCTTGAAGGAGATCCTCCACAAGGTTGTACCCGGGGAGGGTGGGGCGATCATCCGCACCGCTGCCGAAAACATCACTGAGGAAGCTATTGCGGCGGACGTGCAGCGCCTTCACAGCCAGTGGGAGGAGATCAAGGAACTCGCCGAACGTGAGAAGAAGTCTCATGGCGCGAAGCCGGTGACCCTTTATGAGGAGCCGGCACTATTGATCAAGGTCGTGCGGGATCTTTTTAACGAGGACTTCAATAAACTCATCGTTGACGGCAAGAAGTCGTACAAAACTATTCGCGCGTACGTTGAATCCGTCGCGCCTGACTTGCTCGGACGCGTCAAGAAGTACCGCAGCAAGAAGCACGATGGACGCGATGCTTTTGAGACGTACCGCGTGGATGAGCAACTCGAAAAGGCTTTGGCTCGGAAGGTGTGGCTGCCGTCCGGTGGCACCTTGATCATCGAACACACCGAGGCACTGACGGTTATCGACGTCAACACCGGCAAGTACACCGGATCCGGCGGAAACCTCGAGGAAACGGTGACGAAAAACAACCTCGAAGCAGCCGAGGAGATTGTTCGCCAAATCCGCCTGCGCGACATCGGCGGCATGATCATCATCGACTTCATCGACATGATCCTGCCGGAGAACCAAGAATTGGTTGTTCGACGTCTCAAGGAATCACTGGGGCGCGACCGCACCCGCCACAATGTCTCCGAGGTAACTTCTCTGGGTTTGGTACAGCTCACTAGAAAGCGTCTTGGGAATGGTCTTCTTGAGACGTTCTCCGTACCCTGCCATTGCTGCGACGGTCGAGGCATTCTGCTGACCGAAGATCCAGTTGTTGAAGAGAAGCGAGCGCGATACGGGCGCGTCGATTCCAGGCGACTCCCGACCGGGCAGCACCCTGCGGCCAGAGCGATGCATCCTGCGCTCTCCGAGGCACCGAAACCCGTAGAGAAGGCGCTGGATGACGAGGCCATCGACGAATTGGCGGATGCCGTTGTGGCGGCAGAAAAGGAGAAGGAGGACGAGCCGAAGACTTCGTCGAGGCGACGCGGTCGTCGCGGCTCCGGTCGAGGTCGTGGCCGAAATCGTTCGCAAGCGCCTGAGCAGAACGCACTAGGTGCCGGGGAGCACCAAGATCAGCGCGGCAGTGAGGAAAACACTGTTCTTAGCTCGGAGCCAACAGAGAACGCCGGCGTCAACGAGGGCGGTAGTGAAACCACGCAGTCCGAAAGTGGCAATGAGCGTGGTGGACGCAACAGGCGCAGGCGACGTCAAGCGCAGCGAAAGAATGCGAAGGCCGAGCACTCGAAGACAGTTGGGGCGTCGGGCGGAGCTTCCGGGGATGCCGGCGACAACAACGACCACGAAGACGCGCCGGCGCAGCGAACCTCGCGAGCAGGGCGATCCAAAAGGCGTCGCAGCGCTCGGAGAGCAGCGACCCGTAGCACCTCGAGCGAGACTGAAGCTCCTGCGCACGGAGAAAACGAGAACACTGGGAACTCGCGGCAGAGCTTTGAAGATGCAATGGCGGACTTTGAGAAGTCACCGCGTCGTCGACGGAAGACCCGGGGCAACTCTCGCTCCGATCAACGGCCGCAACGCAACGAGTGGGACGACGATTCGCAGGCGAGTGAAGCCCAGCAACCTGTAAGGCGAGGCACGACAGATCAGTCTGGAACGCGAGACCGAGGGGCGAGCGCCGATGAATTGACGGGGAATCGTGGGAGCGCCGAAACTTCCCGTGATGCCTCTGGAGGCCGTCGTCGCCGTCGAGCGGTACGGCGGACGAATCGGAGTGTGTCGTCCGAGGATGGTTCCGCGCCCGACCCCCGACAAGATGGCGGGCTTAACGCTCGCAATGCCGGCGCCCATGGGGACACCAGCCGCCAACGCGGCACCCGTGGACACGAAGGTAAGGACAAGGACTCGGAGCAGCATGGTGAGGAGGCAGGACGCCAGCGAAGCCGGCGCGGCCGCCGACGGGCCGCACGCAAGCGCCGCTCCTAGCGCCCGAGGTCGTTGAGGCACAGCGCCCCAGGTCGCGGTTTGGAGAAACGCCCCGGTTCGGTGTAGTCTTTGGCAGTCGTTGTTTTTGGGGCGTGCCGCCTCGTTGCCCAAGCATGCGGGCACGGCGGATCGATCAGGTCCTGAAGCACTGAAATGAAGTTCCATGCGTCCACCGAAGCATGCCGGCGGATGCGCGAGTAGAGATAAGGGGTAACCCTCTATGTACGCGATCGTCAAGACCGGCGGCAAGCAGTACAAGGTTGCCGAAGGCGACCTCGTCAAGGTCGAGAAGCTGGAGGGTGAAGCAGGCGACAAGGTTGCACTCACCCCGATCCTTCTCGTTGATGGCGCAGACGTCACCTCCGGCGCAGATGCACTGTCCAAGGTCAATGTTGAGGCTGAGATCGTCGAGCACGGCAAGGGCAAGAAGATCGACATCCTCAAGTACAAGAACAAGACCGGTTACAAGGTCCGCCAGGGCCACCGCCAGCAGCTGACCACGGTCAAGATCACTGGTATCAAGTAAGACTTAATTTTAAGGAGATAGACAAATGGCACACAAGAAGGGTGCATCCAGCTCCTCGAACGGTCGTGACTCTGAGTCCAAGCGCCTCGGCGTGAAGCGCTTTGGTGGCCAGCAGGTCAAGGCCGGCGAGATCCTCGTCCGTCAGCGCGGTACCAAGTTCCACCCGGGCGACAACGTCGGCCGTGGCGGGGACGATACCCTGTTCGCACTGAAGCCGGGCGCTGTCCAGTTCGGCATCAAGCGTAAGCGTCGCATCGTGAACATCATCCCGGCCGATGGTGAGGGCGTTGCCTCCGAGGTCCTGGAGCAGGCAGAGGCTGCAGGCGTCGTTGAGGACGAAGCCACCGCGTAAGCCAAAGTTGGCAACACGCTAGGCCGTGTGGCCCCGATTTCGGGGCTACGCGGCTTTTTGCATGCCTGGAGAATCTGCCGGAACGGTGGTGTGACCTGGAGGGCCATATCCCTCGGCTACAAGCGTAATGCGGCCTAATGAGATCAACTCGCGGTCGGCGAAATCGGATCCGTGAACTACTGATCCATCCGCGAGCCGCACCCCGGTGGAACAGGCGCTTCCTTTCATAATGGCCTGCAAGTCACTCATCGGCATAACCGCGTGCGCGCGATCTTCTGCCGAGTGATCCTGCCTTTTTCCGCACAGCCAAAGAATTGGATCAAGTGGATCACCGGTTTTATTGGTGCCGCTCCTGAGCGTATTGACGACATCCTCTAGAGCGCTGGAATCGCCTGTAAACGTCACAGTCGTCTTCGCGCCGGAGCGCCTTACTCGCACCCCGTCCTGGGGGCTCTGGGTCGGTTGATATGCCTTCTTGATTCTCCGCGCTGTGCGACGGACAACGTCTGTGTCACCTGCAGTATTGCAGAGTTCTACGCGGAATTTCCACCGCTGTGTCGGATCTTTAATACTGCGAGAAGCACGGAAAATGAGCGCTAAAGTTTCGACGCAATGTTGGTTGTTCGCTGCGTACTTTCGGCACCGTTTCTGGTATCTCGTGTGCACTACCGGGCGAAAGAGCAGCTCCGCGAGGTCGAGCACATCCATCGCGTAGTCCTCTGGCATCCCTAGTTGAACGAGCTCGCCGAGTGTTTTATTTGATCTGGCAACCCACTCGGCGAGTTTGATGCCATTGCGACGGAACATAAAGTATTTGCTAATTTCGTTTGAGTAGTCCATACGGCGAAACTACCGAAACGTTGTGCGGGTTGTCAAGGGGTTGCGAAAATGCATAGTGGGCGCACAAGCATGCGGGGCTGACGTAAAGTGGAGCAGAATTCGCGAAAAGGAGTGTAGATGCAGGCAACCACGCACGATGATCTCGCAACCCTACTTGAGCAGCTTCCTTTGGGTGGAACACTGACGGTAACACCTGGGGAGTACTCAGTCGGAACACTTCGCGTTGTGGGGCGCACCGTGCAGGCGAGTGGTCGGGGTGTAATCTTCCACGGTCGCGTCGTACTTGCCGATGGTGCGGCATTAGTTGGTGTGAGCGTGATGGGGCCGAATGAGGCTAACGCCGTCATTTGTAACCGTGGACAAGCAACCCTGAGCTACTGCACTGTGCGAATCCCGGCAGTTTCGACGTACCCTGCTGTCGGGGCCAAAGATGCGCAGCTCAACGTGGTGAATTCTGATGTACGTGGCAGCGACGCTAAGAAGGCGATCCTTGGCGCGCAAAATGCTCAAATCGCAGTTGAACGATCCCACACCGACGCGCTCGAAATTCTTTCAAATGTGAGTGCAACGATCGCTTCGTCCACAGTGGGGACCCTCATCATTAATAAGGGCGGACGTGCCCACCTCGGCGAAGGCGTAGCCATCAAGACTCCGGCAGGTAAGAGAATTGCAGCTGTCGCTGGCGGAGGTGTGCTCGAGGGGCAGCGCGCGCACGTCGATACGAGCCGCCCCGAGATCTTTGTGAAGGACGCTACGGTCCGGATTCCGCAGATGAGCAGCCAAACTGGAGAGCGCATTACCGTCAAGGCTTCCGGTGGCGCGACGGTTGATGTTGATCAGAGCTCATGCGTCGTGGAGCGGGAGAGCGCTGACGAAACAGAAGTTCGGTGGAGTGCTTCCGAAGGTGCGGACTTTGACCGCGTTGTAGCCCCAAGGCTTGCGCCAGAGGCGACGGTGATTCTTGAAGCCGGGGAGTACCGGATGCAGTCGGTGCCGGAAAAGATGCGGCACTTCACAATTCGAGGGGCTGGTCGCGACGAAACCACGATCGCGGTCACCGGCGCGCTTTGCGCGAAAAACGGCGGCACCGTGCGCATTGAGGACGCAACGATTCTGCAGGCAGATGGGCAAAACTGCTTCAACGTGTTTGACCAGTCGTTTGGCGAGCTAGTTCGTACGCGTGTCGTCACCGCGCAACGGTCGAGCAATATGCCCGCCATTTTTGCCAGGGGCAGAAGGCTCTTGCTTGAGGATGCGATTGTTGAATCTCCCGCGGGTGTAACAAATGCGACGCTCTCGGTGAGCGGAGGGGAACTTGTGGCCAAGCGGTCATTTCTCGGGTGGTCGCAGATTCTCGACGGTGTGCTGGCCGTATTTGAAAACACGCGAGCGTTCTCGATCATGGCTGAAAACTCGCGGCTATCTGGTTCCTTGGTGCTCCACCCGTCGATGGCAAACTTCCGCCAGCTCGTCCTCCAAAACGGCAGTCGAGGCGAGTTCGATGAGCTCACTCTCTTTGCCTCCTACGGTGAGTTTCTGGTCAATGGCTCCGTGCTCAGCGTCGAAGATACAAAGCTCACGCAGGGCGCGCAGATTGCAATCTACTCCCAAAATGGCAGCCAGGTGGACGTCGACGTTGCTGCCGTATTCGAAAGCGTCGATGGACAATGGAAGCAGGTCCAGGCGCCCACGCCGGTTAACGGGCCCACGTCAGCAAACTCGGGGAAGAGCGGTCAAGTCAGCGGAAGTTCCCAAGGAAGCGGCGCTGCTGGGGCTGTCGCCTCGGCACCTGGCGATCCGATGGCGCAGATCAACGAGCTCATCGGCCTTGCGAGCGTGAAGCGGCAGATCGCCTCCTTTATGGACCGCGTGAAATTCAATCAGCGCCGCAATGAGCTTGGCCTCGCGTCCGAGCCTGTGGTTATGCACTCCATGTTCCTCGGTAATCCGGGTACAGGTAAAACGACCGTCGCTCGCCTTCTTGGCCAGGCGCTGTACAGCGCAGGAGCGGTGCGCACGAACACTTTCGTCGAGGTTGGACGTGCGGACCTCGTTGCGGAGCACATTGGTGGCACCGCCCAGAAGACGAACAAAGTGCTTGAAGAAGCCCGCGGCGGCGTCCTTTTTGTGGACGAGGCCTACGACCTTCACTCTGAGGGAGGCAATGACTTTGGTAAGGAAGCCGTGAATGCGATCCTGACATTTATGGAGAACAACCGCGAAGACATCGTGATTATCTTTGCAGGTTACACAGACAAAATGCAGGACTTCCTCTCAATGAACCCCGGTTTGAAGTCCCGCATTCCGAACCGGTTTGACTTTGAGGACTACTCCGCCGACGAGCTTGCACAGATCGGTGCGGCGAGCTTGGCAAAGAAGGGCTACACCTTTGATGAGGAAGCGTTGCATTCGGCGATCCGCCGTCAGTATCGACGTTCCGGCGACGGTTCGAATGGCCGTTGGGCGAGAAACTTCGAGGATAAGCTCATCAGCTCCATTAGTAGTCGACTTGCACGCGAATACGCGGGTGATCTGTCGAAGGTGACGAATGAGGAAATTACGAGCGTGACTGACGCCGATATTCGCGCGGTTTCGGGCGGAGAATCGAGTGGTCAGCGTGTCGAAGAGCTGTTGGATCAGCTGGAGAGCCTGATTGGCCTCGAAGAGGTCAAGCAGTGGGCGGCCGAATTGGTGCGCGTTGCGGAAACGAATCAGCGCCTCGAAGCGCAAGGTCTGCAGACGTCGTCGCCGACCTACCACATGGTCTTTTCTGGCAACCCGGGTACTGGCAAGACGACCGTTGCGCGTATCGTGGCGGAAATTTTCCACGCACTCGGCATTCTGGAATCCCCCACTGTCAAGGAAGTCACGCGGTCTGACCTCGTCGGATCGGTGATTGGCGCGACTGAAAAGCAGACCACCCGTGCGCTGGATGAAGCGCTCGGCGGCGTCCTGTTCATCGACGAGGCCTACCAGCTCACCGCAGCAGGCGGCGCTAACGATTTCGGCCTGCAAGCCGTGGAGACACTGCTTCCTCGCCTGGAGAATGACCGGAGCAAGTTCATCGCCATTCTTGCCGGTTACACCAAGGAGATGGACGAGTTCATGAATGCAAACCCAGGCTTGCGTTCGCGTATCCCGAACTCCATTGAGTTCCCCGATTACTCGCCCGTCGATGTCGCGCGCATTGTGGAAGCAAGCATCACCGGCAGGGGCTGGCTTGTCGACGCTGACTTGCTCACCGCTACTGTCGTCGCAGCCTACGAA
Source organism: Corynebacterium gottingense (assembly GCF_002285125.1). Classification (NCBI taxonomy): domain Bacteria; kingdom Bacillati; phylum Actinomycetota; class Actinomycetes; order Mycobacteriales; family Corynebacteriaceae; genus Corynebacterium; species Corynebacterium gottingense. Next base: position 112,624 of record NZ_NSGN01000004.1, on the reverse strand, counting down.
GCACTTCCGCCCGTGGAGCGAAGCAATGGTCGCTGGGCCCGCAATTTTGCGGACCGGCTAGAGCACCAGCACAAGCTGTGGATCAGTCAGAACAATGTGTCCGGTGAGGAGCTTCGTCGAATTTCAGACGACACCGTTCGCGCGGTGGCGGGTATCGGCGAGTAGTCGATCCCCGACCCGGTACCCTGCAAGTGAGAAGCACGAAATCACGGAAAGGCGGGCGTAACCATGGCGCAGTTTGTTGATCGTGCGGTTCTGCACCTGCAAGCGGGCGACGGCGGGCACGGTTGTGTCTCCGTGCACCGCGAAAAGTTCAAGCCACTCGGTGGGCCGGACGGCGGCAACGGTGGACACGGTGGGGACATTGTCCTCGAGGTGTCGACCCAGGTGCACACGCTGCTCGACTTTCAGTACCGGCCGCATGTGAAGGCTGAACGTGGTGCAAACGGCGAGGGTGATCACCGCAATGGTGCCCGGGGCGAAGACCTCATCCTCCATGTGCCCGTCGGCACTGTCGTACGCAGTGAAGATGGCGAGATACTTGCCGACCTCACCGTTCCGGGGACGAAGTTTATTGCCGCAGAAGGCGGTTTTGGCGGGCTAGGTAATGCAGCACTGGCCACCGCGAAGAGGAAGGCCCCGGGGTTCGCACTGAAGGGGGAACCTGGTGAAGCGCATGATCTCATTCTTGAGCTGAAGTCTGTCGCAGATGTGGGCTTGGTGGGTTTCCCATCGGCCGGTAAGTCATCCCTCATTTCAGTACTGTCCGCTGCGAAGCCGAAAATTGCGGACTACCCGTTCACCACACTTGCGCCCAATCTCGGCGTGGTCGACGTCGGCGACGACACGTTTACCATCGCCGACGTGCCGGGACTTATTCCGGGTGCCAGCGAAGGGAAGGGGCTCGGTCTTGATTTCCTTCGCCACATCGAGCGAACCGCCGTGCTCATTCACGTGGTCGATGTTGCGTCACTTGAGCCTGGGCGCGATCCGATCTCGGATATTGAAGCACTCGAGGCTGAGCTTGATAGCTACGCCGAGGCACTCGACCACGATTCCGGGCTCGGGGACCTTCGCCAACGGCCAAGGGTCATCGTGCTGAACAAGTTGGATATTCCCGACGCGGCGGAGCTTGCAGAGTTCCTGCTCAGTGACATCAAGGACAAGTTTGATTGGCCGGTGTACTTCGTGTCCACAGTGACTCGCGCGGGGCTCGAAGAGCTGAAGTGGGCGATGTGGGACGTTGTGAAGAAGTCGCGTGACGCGCAGCGTAAAGCAGCTCGAAAGGCCGCCGGTGCGAGCGGCAACGCACTGGGCGCGGAGCCGCAGATCATCCGACCACGCGCAGTGGGGAGAAATGGGCGGTCCGGTTCCGGCATCACTGTCGAGCGCGATCCGCTGTACCCCGAGGGCTGGATTGTTACGGGCGAGAAAGCTGAGCGATGGATCCGGCAAACCGACTTTGACAACGACGAGGCAGTGGGCTATCTCTCCGACCGTCTGGAAAAGGCTGGTGTTGAGGACGAGCTCCGTCGGATCGGCGCCAAGGAGGGCGATACGGTCACGATCGGTGAAATCTCGTTTGATTGGGAACCGATGCGTGGCGGCGACCCGACACTTGCTGGCCGCGGTGGCGACGCTCGCCTCTACGACACGAATCGCGTCTCCGCGGCAGAACGCAAGCGTGCCTCGCAGGCTCGCCGTGGCCTGATCGATGAGTTTGATTACGGCGACGGTGAAGAAGCCGAGCGGAAGCGCTGGGAGGGCTAGCAACCCATGGCCTCTGAATCCCAGCTGCGTGCACAAATTGCTGCGGCGCGCCGGGTCGTGGTGAAGATTGGTTCGAGTTCCTTAGTCAATGAGGATTCGGCAGTCAGCACTGCGAAAATCGACGCGCTCGTGGATGCAATGCATGCACGTATGAGCACGGGAACAGACATCATCGTCGTCTCGTCTGGTGCTGTTGCGGCCGGCTGCAAGCCGCTGGGTCTGCACCAGCGTCCGCGCGATCTGGCGACCAAGCAGGCCGCCTCAGCAGTGGGACAAGTCCATCTTGCTCAGGCTTGGGGGTCGTCTTTTGCACGCTACGGGCGAACCACCGGCCAGGTGCTGCTGACGCAAGCAGACGCAGGGGCACGCGAGCGTGCGCGCAACGCGCAGCGGACCATTGACCGGCTGCGGCAGCTTGGCACGGTGCCAATCGTGAACGAGAACGATACGGTCGCCACGACAGAAATGCGATTTGGTGATAACGACAGGCTCTCGGCCATCGTAGCCACGCTGACTTCGTCGGACGCACTCGTGCTCTTGTCCGACGTCGACGGGTTGTATGACCGAAACCCCTCCGACCCCAATGCAACGTTCATCAGTGAGGTTCGCAGTGGCCGCGACCTTGAGGGAGTCGCTGCGGGCGACGGAGGCGCGTTCGGAACCGGGGGTATGGCGGCCAAAGTGTCGGCGGCACGGCTCGCGGCGCGGGGTGGGGTACCGGTGTTGTTGACGTCGGCAAGCAATATTGACCAGGCGCTCGGTCCGGCCGATTGCGGGACGGTATTCCATACACGACCGGAATCGCAGTTACGGGCGTGGAAGTTCTGGGCGCTCTATGCTGCAGACGCAGAGGGCGTGCTGCGCTTGGACGCCGGCGCGGTTGACGCGGTGACTCGGGGTGGGACGAGTTTGCTCGCGGTGGGTATTACTGATGTCGAGGGCGATTTTCACGCAGGCGACATTGTAGAGATCCTCGGCCCTGACTCCGAGGTCGTTGGGCGCGGTGAAGTTGCATTTGATGCTGCAGAACTCCATGGGATGTTGGGCAAGCACACTACCGAGCTGGAAGAAAACAAGCGTCGGCCGGTAGTGCATGCGGACTACCTTTCTCAGTACGCGAGCCGCCTGTAGCGATTACTGTGGGGGCATGAAGTACGCATTTTTGCCCTCACCGTGGAAAGAGTCCGCGGACCACCTGCGCGCAGCTGGTCATGAAATGGTCGACCTTTCGGAGAACCCTGACTTGCTAATCTTCCGCGGCGGAGCGTCGGATTTCCCCGCTGAACTGCCGGAAAGCGTCAAGGTCGTGCAGATTGGTTACGCGGGTGTTGAGCAGCTGCTTGAAGTTGGAATTCTTGCCCGCCACGCTGGGTGCGGTGTCCGTTTCGCCAACGCAGCTGGAATCTACGACGACACGGTTGCAGAAGCGACGCTGGCACTGCTCCTCGCTGTGCTCCACCGCCACAAGGCAGTGTCTCGCGAGTGGAACCAGGAGCAACTCTTTGGCGAAACTGAGTACCTTTTTGACGCGAAGAAGGTCGCGATCATCGGCGCGGGTGGCATCGGGAAGAAGCTCATCGAATTTACCGCGCCGTTCGGCGTCGAAATTACCGCGGTGAATCGGTCAGGCCGTGACGTCAGTGGGGCTGATCGCACCGTTGCCATGGGGGATGTCGAAGCGATGGAAGTTGTGTGGTCCGAATCCGACTGTGTCGTTCTCCTGGCGCCACTGACTCCGGAAACTCGGCACTTGGTTGATGCCACGGTGCTGGCGAAGATGCGGAACAACGCGGTGATCGTCAACGTAGGGAGGGGAGCGCTGATTGATACGGAGGCGCTGACAACAGCCCTGCAAGACGGCGCTATTGCGGGTGCCGGCTTGGATGTGACGGACCCCGAACCGCTGCCTGCAGACCATCCGCTCTGGGAGATGGATAATGTGGTGATTACACCCCACACTGCGAACATTCCGCGCTTCATGGCCCGCCGGGTTGGCGCGCTTGCGGCCAGAAACTGGGAGTTATTTGCCGCGGGCGAATCGATGAGCACCGAAGTCGACGTCGAGGCGGGATACTAGGATGAGTGGAAACACAACAGCGGATGGCACTGCCCAATCCGGTTACGAAACGGTGTCCGTGGAGGAGCTTGCGCGTGAAGCGAAGCGGGTCGCGCCGCTGCTTGCGAAAGTATCGACCGCGGTGAAGAACCGCGTTCTCATTGCTGCCGCGGGTGCTCTGGTAGAGCGAGTGGACGAAATCCTGGCCGCCAACGAGAAGGACATCGAGGCGGCGCGCGCCAACGGTACGTCAGAGGCCATGGTGGACCGCCTGGCGCTCAGCCAACAGCGTGTCGAGGCGATGGCTGCCGGCCTGGAGCAGGTGGCGAACCTCAGCGATCCCATCGGCGAGGTGCTCCGAGGGCATACGATGCCTAACGGCATCCGCATGCGACAGGTTCGCGTTCCACTCGGGGTGATGGGCGTGGTCTACGAAGCGCGGCCCAACGTCACCGTTGACGCATTCGGGTTGGCGTTGAAGGCAGGCAACGCTGCGCTTTTGCGGGGCTCGAAGTCGGCGGTTCATTCCAACTCCGCCTTGGTGAACATTATCCAGGACGCCCTCCACCAGTTCGACCTTCCGCGCGAAACGGTGCAACTCCTGCCGTGTGAAAGCCACGATTCGGTGCAGGAGCTCATCACCGCGCGCGGTCTGGTGGACGTTGTCATTCCGCGCGGTAGCGTGGCGCTTATCGATGCAGTCGTTCAAAACGCCACTGTTCCGACTATTGAGACCGGTACCGGCAATTGTCACTTTTACATTGACCGTGACGCCCAACTCGACGACGCCATCGCAATGCTTCTGAATGGCAAAACCCGCCGGTGCTCCGTATGTAACGCGACGGAGACAGTGCTTATCGACGCCGCGCTCCCGGATGCAGACAAACTCCGAATCGTCCAATCATTGCAGGAAGCGGGGGTGACGGTGCACGGCGACGTCGAAAAGCTTGGCGCGTTTCAGGCGCAAGGAATTATTGAGGCTACCGAGGCTGATTGGGCTGAGGAGTACCTTTCGATGGACATTGCGTGCGCCGTGGTTGAGAGCGTCGACGGTGCGATTCAGCACATCGCTGCGTACAGCAGCGGGCACACCGAGGCGATCGCGTCGCTGAACGCGTCGACGCTGCAGCAGTTTGCCGATTCGGTCGATGCTGCGGCAGTCGTGCTGAACGCTTCGACTGCCTTTACTGATGGCTTTGAATACGGAATGGGCGCAGAGATTGGTATCTCGACCCAGAAGTTGCACGCGCGCGGACCGATGGCACTTCCCGAGCTGACCAGCACAAAGTGGATCTTGGAGGGGGCTGGTCAGACCCGCCCGTGATCGTAATGAGACATTGGTGGCAACTGGCTATATGCTCATTGGCGTGTTAAATTCTCATGCCAATCTCCGCGCTCGCCTCTGCGCGATTGTCATCGCCCTGGTTGCCGCAATTACCGTTGTCGCGAGTCCGCTGAGCCCGACCCCAAAGGCCGAAGCGCAGCACCGATGCCCAGCCGTCGCCTTTGTTGCCGCACGCGGGTCCGGACAAAACGACCAGATTTTCCGCACAAGCTACTCCCCGCAGGCGCCGTGGGTGTCGAACGGCTGGGAAGGGCAGACGATCCGTGCCTTCCTCCGCCACGCTGAGGGGCGTTACGCGGCCACGCACGGCGGCAATTCCCTGATGAAGGACGTCGAAGTACTCGGCCTTGAGCCTCGTTTCTACCCGGCTGTGTACCCCGAGTATGAGGTCCCCAACGTCATTGCACCGACGACAGCGCTGCAGGCGTTTAGCCTCGCAATGCAATACTCCGTCCCCGTGCTCCGCATGGCGATGCGCGCCGGGAACGAGTTCCTCGACTCTGTGCAGGTTGGTCGCACTGGCGTGATGGCCATGATCAACGGGTACGAAGCCACGACGGGCTGCCACCCGCAGTACATCCTGTCGGGATACTCCCAGGGCGCGATGATCATGCTTGAGCACGAGCGTGAGCTCGCGCGGCGCGGCCAGCTCGCCGGTGTGGTCTACTTTGGCAATCCGAATACCGCTGCCGGTGACCCGTCCACCGTTGGCGTGCCGGGCGGTGGCGCGGGTGGCATTCTCGGATTCCTGCCGTTTAACTCCCGCACGGCCGCTGGCACTGGCAACCGCGTGAACTACTGCCTGCCCCTCGATGGTGTCTGCGACCTTTCCGTGCAAACGCTGCGCGCTTCTCAGGGAAACGGCGGGAATCACGGGCGCTACTTCATCTGGGGCTCCCGGTGGGACAACCAGGTATCGGACTCGTTCGGCAGGTTCGTGGACCAAGTCCGCTACTAGGCCAGTTGCCGCGGTCCGGTCAGAAAAGCTGAGTCGTGGCATCATGCGAGCGACGTCCCGCGTACGCTAAGCGGCATGGACGACGTTTTTGCAGACTCGTTGGATGATGCCGCGCGCATTGGCATCATGGGCGGCACTTTCGACCCCATCCACCATGGGCACCTCGTCGCCGCGAGTGAGGTCGCGGACCGCTTCCAGCTCGACGAGGTGGTGTTTGTGCCCACAGGTAACCCGTGGCAGAAGGCGGGACGCACAATTACTGCCGCTGAAGACAGGTATTTGATGACGGTGATCGCCACAGCGTCAAATCCGCGGTTCTCTGTCTCTCGCGTCGACATTGACCGGGGAGGGCCCACCTACACGATGGACACGCTGCGTGATCTCCGCGAGCAGTTTCCCAACGCGCAGCTGTACTTCATCACGGGAGCGGACGCGCTGAGCTCGATTATGTCGTGGCGCGACTGGGAGCACATGTTTGAGCTCGCGGAATTTGTCGGCGTGACGCGCCCCGGTTACGAGCTCAGCGAGGACATGTTTCCGGAGGAAATTCAGCGGCGCGTGCATCTGATTGAGATTCCAGCAATGGCGATTTCATCGACCGACTGCCGGGAACGGTCAGGACAGGGGAGGCCAGTCTGGTATCTGGTTCCCGACGGCGTCGTGCAATACATCGGGAAGAACCAGCTCTACCAGTAAGTGGCACTTTGCGCGCTCATCGTGGGAGAATGGGGGCGCATTATTGTTATCAGCGAAAAGGAATTGCTTCTTGAGTGCAGCGCAGGTCTCCATCGATCAAGCCACGATTGCCGCAAAGGCGGCCGACGAAAAGCTTGGCACGAACATTGCCGTCCTTGATGTCTCCCAGGTCATGGGCATCACGGACATTTTTGTAGTCGTCTCTGCAAGCAGTGAGCGGCAGGTCGCTTCCATTGTCGATGAGGTCGAGTCTGAGCTCACTGCGGCTGGACTCGAGCCGAAGCGTCGGGAAGGGAACCGTGAGTTCAGGTGGGTGCTGCTTGACTACGGAAACTTTGTGGTGCACGTGCAGCGCGAAGCGGAGCGCGAGTTTTACGGCTTGGACCGGTTGTATGCCGATTGCCCGGCGATCTCGGTTGAGGGCATCGCGCCGTATGAGCGCCCGAGCGACTTCGGAGACGTTCGCGAGGTCGAAACCTTGGAAGACCTGCCGCTTGCCGGTGAGGTCGCGGAGGACGAAGACTAACGCTTGACGACGCCCACCCCGTCAGCAACCAACGTCGTTGATCCCCTTTTCAACGCGCCACATTGATTACGAGCAAAGGAGCGCCGATGCAGCGCCGGCTAATTCTGCTGCGGCACGGGCAAACTACATATAACGCGACCAACAGGATGCAGGGACACCTAGACTCCCCGCTTTCGGAGACCGGTTTGGCGCAGGCGCGGTCGGCTGCGGAATTGGTGGCCAAGCTCGGAGTGTCAAAGATTGTTGCTTCCGATCTCCAGCGTGCGGCAAATACTGCGCAGATCATCGCGGATCGGCTGGGGCTTCCCGTGTCGACTGATGCTCGGCTCCGAGAGACCCACCTCGGCGAGTGGCAGGGCAAGTCGCACGCAGAAGTCGATGCGGCCCACCCAGGTGCGCGGGCTCGCTGGCGCAACGATGCCGCGTGGGCACCACCAGAAGGGGAAAGCCGCGTCGAAGTTGCGCAGCGCGCGCGTCCGGTTGTTGAGGAGCTACTTGCAGAATACGACGCGTGGGATGACTCCGCGGTGCTCCTGGTTGCGCACGGAGGGACGATCTCGGCGCTGACAGCGAACCTGCTGGGACTTGACGTGTCACAATTCCCATTATTTAAGAGCCTAGGCAATACAAATACAGCGCGCCTGTACGCGATGCCTGCCTACAGTGAGCCCGATGCCGGAATGCAGTGGTACCTCGAAGCCTGGAACCAAGGGCTGGTCGTGCCATGACGGTGCGCGTAGTCGTTGATTCTGCAGCGGGACTCTCGGAGGAGCTCCTGCGAGAGTTGGATATTGCCGTGGTTGACCTCCACGTGATGGACGGGGACGAGGGGGCGTCGACAAGCGGACTCACCGCTATCGAGCTTGCTGCGTGCTACGGCCGCCAACTCGAGCGTGGAGGCGACGACGGCGTCGTCGCCTTGCATCTGTCGAAATCGTTTTCTTCAACGTGGTCCGCGGCTGTCCAGGCGGCGGGAGTCTTTCCTGGAAACGTGCGAGTGGTGGACACAAACGCTGCCGGTATGGCAGTTGGAGCCGCCGCGATGGCGGCGGCAACGATTGCACGTGAGGGAGCTGATTTGGACGAATGCGAGGAGATGGCACGGTCCACGATCGAGCGCTCCGAAACGTGGTTGTACTTGAGCCAGCTTGATGACCTTCGTAAGAGCGGGCGGCTTTCAACTGGCACGGCGGTGCTGTCTGCAGCACTGTTGGCAACGAAGCCCATTCTTCGGTTGCACGAGGGAAAATTCGAGCTGGCGGGGAAGACGAGGACGCAGACGAAGGCGTTTGCCAAGCTGGCAGAACTTGTGATGGAGCGCGCTGAGGACCTCCCTGTGTTTGCTGCGGTCCAACACGCCGAATGCGAGGACGCTGCTGAGCAGTTGGCGGAAACACTCAGAGAGGTGCTGCCAAACGGGTCACGCGTACTTGTCGCGCCTCTGGTGGATGTGCTCGCAGTTCACACCGGTAGTGGGGCTATTGGACTTTCGGTCGTCTTCTCTTCGCAGGGGCGGCCTGCGGCGTAATTCGCCTGCGTGATCTTCGTCGGTGCCCCACGGGCCAGATTCACTTACTTGCGATGTTGAGTGAATAGTGCGTTTCCTCTTCCGAATTATTCGAATATTGCGTATTATCGCGATATGGAATCTTTAGCAAGAATTAAAGAACTCACTCGTCCGACGGGGGAAGAGGATCTCCTCAACGTAAAATATCCGCCGCCCCGCATCCAGGTGGCTCCAAAATATGCCATCAGCGCGGTGGTGCTCGTATTTCTGGCGGTCGGTGGGTGGGCCATCACCCGCCCACCCTCTCACAGCGAATCTGTGCCCCAGTGGGAATCGACTGCAACTGAAGCAGAATCCAGTGGCCAAATCGTGGTTTCCGTGATCGGGCAAGTGGAAAACCAGGGGCTTGTCACGCTGCAAGACGGAGCCCGAATCGCGGATGCCGTTAACGTGGCACGGCCAACCGGTGACGCGGACATCTACCAGCTCAACCAAGCGCAGTTGCTCGTCGACGGCCAACAGATCCTTGTGCCAAGCAAAGGCGCGCCGCCGGTTCCTCACGAGCTCGGAGCTGGCGGTGCCCAGTCGGGCGGTGCGCCTCCGGCGGGTGGCGCAGGTGGGCTCGTTTCACTCAACTTCGCTACAGCAGAAGAGCTGACCAGTCTTTCAGGTGTTGGTGACGCCACAGCGGCGGCAATTGTTGCCCACCGGGAGTCAAACGGCCCGTTTGCCAAGCTGGAGGACCTCATGGACGTCAAGGGGATCGGCCCAGCCAAATTTGACGCCCTCAAAGACCAGATCACGCTTTAGCTATGCAGGAACTCCGACTCGCTCCGGCAGCCCTCGTCGTGTGGGGAGCAACCATCTGCTGCCTGCTCATCGGCCTGCTCCCCGCAGGCTTCTTTGTAGTGGCGACAGCATTGGTGTTCTTCTGTGCGCGGCAAAAGGGGCAGGCGATCCTGGTCGCCGGACTTGGCGCTGCATCCCTTATTGGTACGTCTCTGCGTATCCGTATTGCAACATCCTTTGCACTGAGCCACGAGGTTGGTCGCAGTGCAGAATTCCCCGCTACGGTGCTTGGCCAGCCTAAGCCGTTGAGCTCGGGCGGGTTCCTTACAAACGTGAGCCTTGATGGCTACCCAGCGAAGATTCCAGTCTTCGCACCGGAGTTGGATGACTCTGTCGTTTCAGGCGCAAGCGTAGCGGTATCTGGCCAGGTACGGGAGTCCACGTTTCCTGGGATCGGGACGGTGACAGTAAACGGCGAAGTGGACACTGTTGCTGCGCCGCGCGGTTTTGCCGCGTTTGCGCACCATGTCCGTGCGACATTTGGACAATCTGTGCAGGCAAATGTTGGGGATGCTGCGGGAGGCCTCATCCCGGGAATGGTACTTGGAGATACGCAATATCAAACCGAGGCTGAGCAACAGGCATACATTGATACGGGGCTGAGCCATCTGTCTGCGGTGTCCGGCGCGAACGTAGCGATTGTGACAACGTTTGCGATCGTCGTCGCATCGCTTGTAGGCCTTGGATTGCGGGGGCGCCTCATTGCCGCGGCGATAGCACTGTCGCTCTTTGCCGCGCTGATTGGTCCGGATCCGAGTGTGCTGCGTGCGTCCGTGACCGGACTGGTCGGTGTTGTGGCGGTGGTGGCGTCGGCAAGAGTCGAGCCCATTCACGCGTTGTGTTTGTCGGTGATCGTCTTGATTTTTATCGACCCAGACCTGGCGGTGCATTTCGGTTTTGCGCTGTCCGTCGCGGCTACTGCCGGGATTGTCGCGCTCAACCCACTGCTTTACCGCGCCCTTGCAGTTACCGGGTGGCCGGACATTGTGGTTCGAGCGCTGGCTGTAGCAATTGCTGCTGACCTTGCGACGATACCAATCATTGCGCTGATGTCGGGACAGGTCTCGCTTGTCTCGGTGGCTGCGAATGTCCTCGTCGCCCCAGTGGTTCCCCTCATCACGGTCCTCGGCTTGATCGCGGTGGTTCTCGCGTTGCTGCCAGGAGGCCTCGAGGTGGTGCTCCTGCGCGCAATAGAACCGTTCGCGTGGTGGGTCCACAAGGTCGCAACATGGGGATCGGAGATGCCTTTTGCGCTTATCGACGCCACGCCAGCGTCCGCACTCGTCGCCTACGGATGGATCGTCGCGGGCCTGGTCGCGGGACGCCCGAGACTGACGTTAGCCACGATTGTGTCGTTGATCCTCGTGATGCAGGCCCCCTTTTCCGGACATGGTCGCACGCTTGATCCGGGGCAGCTTACTGCACACGTCGTAGAAAGCAAGGAAGACGTCGAACCAATTCCGGCAGGAACCCAGGTTGTGGTGGTGCTTGAATCCGGGCGGCCACACTCGCGGCCGGTGCAAACGGCATCCGGTATCCCGGTGCTGTTTCCCAACCGCGATGGTCCCGTGCGACTCTACGCCGATGGCACGCAGGAGCTTCGCGGTTCCGGCCCCTAAGATGGTGGACATGCTCAACCCCGTGCACCTCGTACTCGGTGAAGAGGCGTTTCTTTCGGAGCGCATCACCAACGAGATCATCGACCAGATTGGCCCTGCTGCGGAGGTCTCCACGCTGCGTGCAGGCGACGTCACCGAAGGCGAAATCGCGATGGCAACAAGCCCATCCCTCTTCGCCGAAGAACGTGTCGTGGTGGTGAAAAAAGCAGAAATAGCGGGAAAAGAGCCCACCCAGGTGCTCTTGAACGCATGCGTGGATCCTGCCCCGGGCATGACGCTCATCATCGAGCACACCGGCGGTGGGCGCCAAAAAGCGATGGTGAAGAAATTTCAGAAAATCGCTGAAGTACATCCTGCAAATCCGGTTGGCCCTCGAGACCGACCCGCATGGGTTACGTCCGAGTTTCGTCGTCACGGCGTTCGCCCGCATCAGGACGTCGTCGCCGCGCTGCTTGAATCTGTGGGATCTGACTTGCGGGAGCTGGCGTCCGCTGTCAGTCAGCTCGTGGCGGACACAAACGGCGAAGTCACGGTCGAAGCAGTCCGTCAGTATTACACGGGCGTTGCAGAAGTAGCCGGGTTCGATATTGCGGAACTCGCGCTGCAGGGCCGTGCGGACAAAGCGCTGGCGTCAACGCGCCGGGCGTTGCAATTGGGCACGGACCCTGTAGCTATTGCAGCGGCGTTGGCGTATAAGGTCGGCGACCTCGCAAAGTTGCAAGGGGAGCGTGGGGACCCAAATCAGCTTGCCAGGGTCGTCGGTATGCCACCGTATGGGGTGAAGAAGACCATGCAGCTCGCACGACGGTGGTCTTCTGAGGCAGTGTCGCAGGCCGTGATCATCGTGGCAGACCTGGACGCAGAGGTGAAAGGCAATGGCGGTATTCCCGAGTTTGCGGTGGAGAACGCTGTCCGCCGTCTCGCACAGCTCGCGTGATAGTTTTTCGGTATGACCATTGAGCGCACGAGCAATCCTGCCCACCAAGACGAGAAACTTCCCGAGGAAGTGCGGGAATTTGCCACCAAGATGTTCAACTTGGCACGTTCCGGCGACGTATCGCTCTTGGATTACGTTGACGCCGGAGTGGATGTGAATCTGTCCAATCAGGACGGCAATAGCTTGCTCATGCTCGCCGCCTATTCAGGGCATGTTGATGTGGTCCGTGGGTTGCTCGGCCGTGGCGCAGATGTTGAACGCCTCAACTCCCGCGGCCAGAGCATCCTCGCCGGTGCGGTGTTTAAAGGCGACGAGGACATGGTGAGCGTGCTGCTTGCTGCCGACGCGAGCCCAGAGGCAGGGCAGCCTTCAGCGCGGGAAACTGCGCGTATGTTTGGCCGCGAAGATCTGCTGGGACCGACCGCATGATCGGGTTCGGGGACCTGGCTGTCATCGTCGGCCTGAACTTGCTCGGTGCGGCATCACCGGGGCCGGACATTATTCTGGTTACGCGGACAGGGACTCGGTCGCGCACCCATGCGTGGGCCACGACCCTGGGGACCCAAACTGGGGTGCTGTTGTGGTGCACGTTGACAGTGATCGGTGCGACTGCGCTCCTCAACGCATTTCCGTGGGCGCTCGAGGCCGTGCAGGTATTGGGCGGCGCTTTCTTGGCATGGATGGGGATCGGCAACGTACGTAGCGGTTGGGCAGAGAGGAGGAAGCCTCCTCCAAATACGGTTGAGGCTGCACGCCGACTCGGCACGCCACGGGCCAGCTACATTCGAGGGCTGACCACGAACCTGGCGAACCCGAAAATTGTTCTCGGCCTCTCAGCGATGATCGCCCCGCTACTGCCAGCGCACCCTTCGGCGCTGACGGCGGTTGTCGTTATCTTGGCGCTGTGGCTGAGCTCATTCGCGTTGTTTGCGGCGTATACCCAGGTCATTTCTACAGATCGCGTCCGGCGCCGGATGCTAGGGGCAGGCCCCTTCATCGACATCGGCGCTGGCTGCTTCTTTTTCGTCGTCGGTGTTGTGCTCTTTCTACGCGGCGCACTCGCATTGGGGCAGTAACGTGCAAGGCTGCGGCATAGTCCCCGCAGCACCGCTTTGGCGCCGCGTTAGAGCTCGTTGAGGACGAAATTGACGGACTCCGTCGTCGCGTCTGGGTTGGTAAACCACGTGTGGCCGCCACCGTCGACGCGCTCAAGCCGAGTGGGCGTGAGACAACTCGTGGGCTCAAAACTGGTGGAAAACGCTCCGGGGGTTTCAATGAGCTGCGTCGAGCAACCGTTCTTCCGGCCAAACGTAGCAAACACACGGTCGACGGGTTGAAAGTGCGCGCCGTGTCGGGTTCCGCCGAAATACCCCACGACGTCGTCGTTCGTCCCGTGCAGCAGGAGCGTCGCCACGTCGCCGGACGTGCAGTTGCTCACGGTCGGGTCGTAGTACGCACCGGCAGCCGAAGCAACTGCTTTGACCAATTCTGGTGCGTGGCACGCCAACGCGACAGCCATGCCACCGCCGTTGGATAGCCCGATCGCAGCAACGTGGTCCCGCTCGCCACCGAAGTTGGTCGCAACATCGTCGATCGCGGCACGGACGAAGTCGATGTCGTTGTCCACAGTCGTGTCAGCGTATGGTGCGCCGCCCCAAGCATTGTTGATTCCTTGCGCATAGATAATGATTGCGTCACGAGCGACCGATTCCAGTCGCATGTATTCACGCGAGCGCTCAGCAGAATGCTGCCAACCGCCAAAGGCGATGATGACCGGGTAGGCATCGCCTTGGTGATAGTGGGCGGGCAGTACGACGTTGAACTCGCGGGTTCTACCGCCTGCCTGCACGGTGCGACGTCGGAGCGACCCTCCGCCTTCATAGTCACCGTCGGGAGCAGCGTTCTTCGACGACCCCTCGGTGCCCACAATCGGAAGCGCAACGCCCAGTACCGCGATGAGTGCGATGAGGACGCCAATGCGCTGCGCCACCACCGGATCTACCCCGGGAAGCTGAGGGAAAGCTCCGTTCAGGCCGCGTGGCCGGCTCTTGAGAAGCTCTTCTGCGAGCGACGCATTCGTGGCAGGCAGGACGCCGACCGAGGCGTCCTGCGGGCGGCTCTCCGCAGGGGTATCCGCAGAGGCGACGGCAGGGAAGCCGTCCTCCTCGCTGAATGCAACCGCGGTGCTGAGGGCGAGTGCAGTGGTCAATGCGGCCGCACTCATCGTTCGTCGCCACGATCGTGGCAGGCGCGGCGCTCGGGGATTGGACGATTGGGAAATGATCACCCGGCAATCGTAATCCAACCTGGGAGCAAGTATTGCGTCTCCCGTGGGCGAATATGAAAAAGCTCCCACGCCGACCTCGCGGCCGGGGCGGGAGCGACGACGCTCAGCGTCAGTTACGCCATCTTGTTCAGGGCGGTAGCCATGTTGGACTTCTTGTTCGCCGCGCTGTTGCGGTGGTAGACGCCCTTGGTCACAGCCTTGTCAAGCTTGCGGGAAGCCACGCGGAGCTGAGCCTCTGCGGCAGCCTTGTCGCCGGACTCGACAGCCTCGCGGAACTTGCGGATCTCGGTGCGAGTGGCGGAACGGATGGACTTGTTGCGCAGACGACGCTTCTCGTTGGTGAGAACGCGCTTCTTCTGCTGCTTGATGTTTGCCATGATGTACCTCTTGGTCTTTCGTCAAAACGGATCGGTTCGTGTCGATCTCCCGGAAGCGGGGAAGAAACTGCCTGGCTGTAGCGACCCTCGTCGGCGTGCGCCGTGCGTTGGTCTACGCGGACCCAAGGTCCTGACCGCGTCGTCAAGCAAGCCCCGAAATGCCCCGGGCTGAAACAACCACTCAAACCTAGCAGCTCAGCAGGAGAAACCCCAAAACGTGCGCTACTCCCAGTCAAACCTGTCGCGTAGGCGGTTTGCCACACGCTCAAATCGGCGCTGCGGGATGATGGTGCCGGAACGGTGCAGGTCACTTTCCGGCACAATCATTGTCTTGTCCAGGCGCACCCAACAGGGCTTTCCAGAGGCGTTCCATTCGCCGGCACCGATGCCCAGCCAGCGTTCGTCGCTGGCGTGCTCGGCTTCGGAGGAGATGAGCAAGCCGAGAACTTCGCCGCGTTCGCGGCCGACGACCAGCATCGAGCGTTGCCGTGGCGGGTGTGAGGGGACGGTGACCCAGACAACCTCGCCGGGTTCGGCGTTGCCGTCCATATCGGGTGCGTAGTAAATGTTGCGCGGCAGGTGCGCCGTCGGCCTCACCGTGACGTAGGTGGCGGTGCGGGGCTCGTGCGCCGGGTTGCGGGTCCCCAGGCGCTCGTTGAGTAACGCGAGCCCCTGGTCCAGCGAACCTACGCGGTGCTCGTCTTTGCTCCCGTGGTTGCGCCTGATCAGCCTGGACGTTGTCGCCTTGATCTTGTTCAGCGGTTGAAAGCTTCTGGGCATCTTGCCCAGGCGCGGCTTGTCGCCCTGAGGGGTGGGGTCTCCGTGTGATTCCACGCTGCTGAACCTTCCGTTCGTGTTGCTGGACACTCTAGGCGTTCTCAGTGGGCGGGACAAGTGGTTTCGCGTGGGTTGTGCCCGGTAGGATGGTGAAACTATGGCTGCCACTACGAATAATTTTGCGGAAGAGACGTTTACTTCGCCCGAGCGGATCCGAAACTTCTGCATTATCGCTCACATTGACCACGGCAAATCTACGCTCGCTGACCGGATTTTGCAGTTGTCAAACGTGGTGGCTGCGCGCGAGATGCGCGATCAGTACCTAGACAACATGGATATTGAGCGCGAGCGTGGCATCACGATCAAGGCGCAGAATGTGCGTCTTCCCTGGACGCCGACGACCGGTGAGTACGCCGGCCAGGACACGGTGCTGCAGATGATCGATACCCCCGGCCACGTGGACTTTTCCTATGAGGTTTCGCGTTCCCTCGACGCGTGTGAGGGCGCAATCTTGCTTGTCGACGCAGCGCAGGGGATCGAGGCCCAAACCTTGGCCAATCTGTACATGGCCATGGAGAATGACCTGGAAATCATCCCCGTACTGAATAAAATCGATCTGCCCGCCGCAGATCCGGACAAGTACGCGGGGGAGATTGCCAACATTATCGGTTGCGAGCCGGAGGACGTGCTGCGCGTCTCCGGGAAGACCGGCGAAGGCGTGGCGGAGCTGCTGGACAAGGTTGTCGAGCTCGTTCCGCCGCCGACGTCGGAACACGGTCCGGATGCGCCTGCGCGCGCCTTGATTTTCGATTCGGTCTACGACACCTACCGCGGTGTGGTCACGTACGTGCGCATGATGGACGGCAGGCTCGAGCCGAACCAAAAGGTGCAAATGATGAATACCGGCACCACCCTGGAGATCCTCGAGATCGGCGTCGTCTCTCCAACCATGAAGAAAACGAAGGGGCTGGGTCCGGGCGAGGTCGGCTACCTGATCACCGGTGTGAAAGACGTGCGCGAGACGCGCGTGGGTGACACGGTGACCTGGGCGCAGAAGGGCGCCACCGAAGCGCTGGAAGGCTTCGAAGACGTCAAGCCGATGGTCTACTCGGGCCTGTTCCCGGTCAGCCAGGAGGATTTTCCGACATTGCGTGAGAGCCTGGAGAAGCTCCAGCTCAACGACGCCTCCTTGACTTGGGAGCCCGAAACGTCGGTGGCGCTGGGCTTCGGCTTCCGCTGCGGATTCCTCGGCCTCCTGCACATGGAGATCACCCGCGACCGCCTCGAGCGCGAGTTTGACCTGGACTTGATTTCCACGGCACCGTCGGTCACCTACCGCGTGATCGCCGAGGACGGCACTGAGCACCTCGTGCACAATCCGTCGGATTGGCCGGGTGGCAAGTTGCAGCAGGTCTTCGAGCCGGTGGTCAACATGACGATCATCGTGCCGCAGGAGTTTGTCGGCTCCACGATGGAGCTGTGCCAGTCCAAGCGCGGTCAGATGAAGAACATGGAGTACCTGTCCGAGGACCGCGTGGAGCTGCGCTACATCATCCCGCTCGGCGAGATTATTTTTGACTTCTTCGATATGCTCAAGTCGCGCACGAAGGGCTACGCCTCGCTCAACTACGAGGAGGCAGGTTGGCAGGAGTCGGACCTGGTGAAGGTAGACATCCTCCTGCAGGGCGATCCCGTGGATGCGTTCTCCGCGATCGTGCACCGCGATTCCGCCCAGTGGTATGGCAACAAGATGACGAAGAAGCTCAAGGAGCTCATCCCACGCCAGCAGTTTGAGGTGCCGGTGCAGGCGGCGATTGGTTCGAAGATCATCGCCCGCGAAAACATTCGCGCGATGCGCAAGGACGTCCTGTCGAAGTGCTACGGCGGCGACATCTCGCGTAAGCGCAAGCTGCTGGAGAAGCAGAAGGCAGGTAAGAAGCGCATGAAGGCGATCGGGTCCGTGACGGTGCCACAGGAGGCATTCGTCGCGGCCCTGTCTACCGACGAGGGGTAAACGCGGCAATCAGCGCCGCGGACGCCACCGTCGCTACCGTGCCCAGGGGGCCGGAGCTTATCGACGCCCCCATCACCCACACGTTTCCTACCAGGTGCAAAGCCCACGCGGCCTCGATTCCGTCGGTGCGCCAGGTCAGCCACGCCGCGCAGGCGGCAAACACGGCGACGTCGACAATCGTGCCGGTCCCGCCCGTGTGCAGCGCAACGAACGCGAGCGCGGGCATGCCGTAGGCGATAGCAGGGTGTGTGCACCAGCGTCCGAATGCGCCTGAGCCAATGATCTGGGGGAGCGCGGCGCGGAACACGAGCTCTTCTGCTGCCGATTGCAGCGTGATCACGGCGCACAGCGCACACACCATCGCAACCGAGCGCGTTTCGCTCACCGGGGCGGGCTCCCCGCTGACGCGTGCCCACACGACGGCGCCTGCCGTGGCGGCAGCGTAGAGACCAACCGCGAGGGCGAGGGCACGCCCCGCTACGGGCCACCTGATGCGCCGCGTAGTTGACACCAGTGACGCGGGGTGGCGTCCGGTGCACGCGGCGGCGAGGGGAGCCGCCGGCAGCGTCGCTGCGAGAATCAGCAGCGGCTCAAAGAGTGCTCGCTGCGCGGGGTCGTCGAGCAGGATCCCGCGCGAGCTGCACAACTGGATGGCGAGCGCGGCGGCGACGCCGAAGGCGGTGGCAAACGCCGCGAGCAGCGCGAGCTCTGCTGCGCGAACCCACGTGCTGCGCCCGGGGCGCGCGTCGGCGGTGCGATGGAGCGGTACCGTCATGCGCGCACGCTACCGCCAGCAGTCGCAGTGACTGTCAGCGAGAGTTCTGCAGACGCACCCGGGGCGAGCTCAACACCTTCACGGTTCTCGCCCAGGAGCGCGGGTTCGACGCAGACGAAGCGGGTCCAGTCGTCCGCGCGCAGCCCGTCGGCGGCGGCACATTCCTCGGGGCCTGGGTTCCACACCACGACGTGGTCGGTGCCCTGGGTGCGGAAGGTGAGGGCGCGGTGGTCGTCGATAAGCATGCAGTCATTGGTGGTGCGAACGACGCTGTCGACCTCCCGGCCGAACGCGAGATCGCCGTCAATCCTGCGCGCTTCACCCGCGACCTTGTCAAAGTAGGGCTGGTCGGCGAGACCGGTGACGCGTGCGCGCGCGGTGTCAACGGCCCAGTAAGGGTGGAGCGCGAGCTGAATACGGCGAGACTCCTCGTCCTCATTGACCGCACGCAGCGTGAACGTGGGCTCGGGGCCGCGGCGGACGGTGTAGATCAGGCGGAGGCGATCGTTGCTGAGTTCCGCAGTGGTGGTCTCGCCAGTCTCCTCGGTGATGACCCACGGCAGGGCGCGCGCCCACCCGTGCATCTGCGGGCCCAGCGTTTGTGCGAACCACGGCGCAACCACGGGGACGCCGCCGTGCTCGGGCCCGGCGGACGAGTTGAACAGGAGGTCGCCGGTGGGGTGAGGGAGGGTACGCAGGTGGGCATCGGTGGTTGGCATGGGGGCAACCTTACTGCCGATGATCGGCAGCGCGATGAGTGCGAGGGCGAACGCGCCAAGTTGGCCGACGATGGGCAGCAGGACGCGCGCCGATTCCAGATCAATAAGACCGGAGAACCTTGCGTACGAGACAGTGATGTTATTGACAATGTGCAGCGCCACCGAAAGCTCGATCCCGCCCGAGCGGTGGACTAGCAGCGAGGCAATCAGCGCGAAGACCACAATGGTGACCATGCCGCCGCCGCCCGCAGTGTGCCCCACGACGAAGATTGGCAGGGCCAGTAGGTATGTGAGCCACGGCGAGCGCATCCACGCACCGAAGCTTTGCACAACCACGCCACGAAAAAGGAGCTCCTCAGCGAGACACTGCAGCGGCACCAGGCTGAGCACGATGGCGACGCTCCAGAAGAAGGTCGGGTCCAACGGGGTGGGAGGCGCGCCGTATATGACGATGTCTGCAGCGAGCGTGAGCAGGCCGGGCGCGGCAAACACTGCGAGCCCGGGCAGGAAGTAGTGCCACCGGAACCGCCGCTCGACCGACCACAGCGCGCGCACGTCGCGCCCTGAGGCCCACGCCGCCACGAACGCGGCCGGGACCGTCATCGCGAGCGCGCCGAAGCCAACCAGCATCGATGTGGGTGTGCCGTCCGCAATACGACCGATACTCTCTTTGCCGTTGATGAGAATGAACGCGACCACCCACACTGCCTGGAGCGCGACGAACAATACGGCGGCAACTGCGATCTCAACCAGCGGGCGCCACCACCGGTACGGGCGGATGCGGTCGCGGCGTGCGAGGCGGTGGAAGGCGGGGATCATGCGGGAAGTGTCTACGATCGCAGGCATGGAGTCAACTGTAGAGGTCACCCGAGGCCAATGGTCCGTCTTCGCTCGCGTGTTGGGAGACACCGACGCCCCAGCGTTGCTGTTCTTGCAGGGAGGGCCGGGCTCGCCCGCGCCGCGCGAGCGATTCGCGTGGATCGAAGAGGCGCTGCGCCGCGGTTATCGAGTCGTGCTGCTGGACCAACGCGGCACGGGCCGGTCGACGCGCGTCGACGCCGCCACACCCGAGCTCATCAACGCCGATACGTTGGCGCAGCTGCGTGCGCCGGAGATCATCAAAGACGCGGAGGCGATCCGAGAGGAGCTCGGCATCGAGCGCTGGGACGTACTTGGGCAGTCCTTTGGCGGGTTCTGTTTGCTGCACTACCTGTCGTTCGCGCCGGAACATATCGGGGTGGCGATGTTTACGGGCGGGTTGGCGTCGATAAGCGAGGGCCCCGACGCGGTGTACGAGGCGACGTTTGCGAAGCTGCGCGCCCGCCACCGCGCGTTCAACCGCAGCTACCCGGAGGCAGAGCGCACGATGCGCGAGGTGTGCCGCCACCTTGAGGCTGCCGAGGAAACGCTGCCGACAGGGGAGCGGCTCACCGCGCGCCGCTTCCGCACCGTCGGCATTGAGCTTGGGCGCGAGGGCGGCTTTGCGACGCTCGCGAGCCTCCTCGAATCACCCTTCCACCCCAACGGCCGACTGCGCACCGACTTCCTCGCCAACGTCGGCCAACGAGTTAGCTTCGCGGCCAACCCGCTCTATGCCGCTATCCACGAATCCATCTACGGCGGCACCGTGCCGGGGGCGACGAACTGGTCTGCCGAGCGGGTCTCGCGCACCATCGCGGGCTTCGCCCCGGACGCTTCGCCGGACGACGACGAGTTCTACCTCACCGGCGAACACATCTTCCCCTTCCAGTTCGACGAGGATCCCGCGTTGCGCCCGTTCAAGGGTGCGGCGAACGCGCTCGCCGCCAAGGACGACTGGGGCAACCAGTACGCGGGCGTCATCGACGGCGCGGCGGCGCACGAGGCTGCGGGCGGCAGACGCGTTGCAGCCGTCTACACCGACGACATCTTCGTACCTCGCGAGCTGTCGCTGGCCACCGCGGACGCGCTGGGAGTGAGCGTGTGGGAGACCGCAACGTACCAACACGACGGCCTTCGGCGACACGGGACGGAGGTCATTGGGCGGCTGCTGGAGATGGCTGCGCAGCGGTAGTGCGTGTGGGGTGCACGCGCGGTTGCGCGCGGGCTATGATCGGGGCATGCAACGACCGGTTCCCCGCGAGCAAGTGCAGTTGAGTCCTGCCGAGGCGCACGAATTTGAGGACCTCACGGCCGTGTTTGAGCGAGTTGAGGAGCACCTGCTGAGTTGGTCTCTAGTGCCCCGCATCCGCGACTAGCGCGCAGCCCCCGGCAGCTCGTCACCGGAGTTTGGGTACGACGGCTGGGCGCCTGGACGCTGGACCGAAAACGCGCCGACGCGCGCCGCGTAGGCGGCCGCGTCATCCAGCGAGTCGCCGGCGACGAGCCGGAAGCACAGGGCGCCAGCGAACGAGTCCCCGGCACCGACAGTATCTACCGCCGTCACGCGCGGGCTCGCGATGTCGCGCAGGCCGTCAGCATCGGCGACGAGCGCGCCCGCCGCACCAAGCGTGAGGACGACCGACGCAACCCCCGCGTCGAGCAAGCGCTGCGCCAGTTCGGGCGGGGTTCCCGAGCCGTCGAGGCCAAGCTGCGCCAGGATCAGGCCGGCCTCGTGTTCGTTGGCGAGCAGCGGATCGGCCGTGAGCAGCGCGTCGCGCGGTACGTCGACAACGGGCGCAAGGTTAATCACCACCCGCCCGTGAGCCAGCTTGACGGCCTCGGCGAACCCGTCCGCCGGAATTTCGCCCTGCAACAAGACCAGCGGCGCCTGTTCGATGGGGGCACGGTGCGCGCGCACGAACGTTGCGTCGACCAAAGCGTTTGCGCCGGGGATGACCAGGACGGTGTTTTCGCCGTCGGCGGCGACGGTAATCACGGCGAGCCCGGTGACGTCGTCGACGTCCTCGAGGTGGTCGAGGTTCACTCCAGCTTCGCGCATGAGCGCGGTCGCTGGCGTGGCGTTCGCGTCGCGTCCGACGGCGCCGACGAGCGCCACGCGCCCGCCAAGCTTGGCTGCCGCGCACGCCTGGTTCGCGCCCTTGCCACCGGCGGTGATGCCACCGCCACTGCCCAGCAGCGTCTCTCCGGGCTCGGGGTGCCGCGGCACGTTCACGGTCAGGTCAGCGTTGACGGAGCCGACGACAACAATGTCGGCTGTGGCTGTGGTGTTCGCTGTGTTGCTCGTTGCGGCGGGACGGGGTGCGCTGTGTTGGCTCATAGGTCCTCATCGTACGGAAGATCGGTCGGGGTCTCGTAGGGGATGATTGCGTCGAGGAGCTGGTGGGTGTACTCGTGCTGCGGGTCGGCCCAGATTTTTTCGGTCGCTCCGTGCTCGACGATGCGCCCGCGGTGCATGACCGCCAGCCGTGGGCACAGCTCGCGGGCAACCTGTAAGTCGTGGGTGACAAAGATGAGCGTGCCGTCGCCGACGGTGGAGCGAAGCAGGTCGAGCACCTGGTGCTGCACGGATGCGTCGAGGGCGGAGACGGGCTCGTCGGCAAGCAAGAGCCCGGGGCGCGGCGCTGCGGCGCGGGCGATCGAGATGCGCTGGCGCTGCCCGCCGGAAAACTCGCTCGGCAGCCGCGATCCCGTCCCACCGAGCTCGACGGCCTCAAGCATCGCGTCGGCGCGCTCGGCGTCGACGCCGGCCTCGCGGATGGAATCGCGCACGCGCATGCGGGGGTCCAGCGACGAGTACGGGTCCTGGAACACCATGTGCAATCGCTTGGAAACACTCACCTCTCCGGAATCCGGGGCCAAAAGCCCCGCGATGACGTGCAGGAGCGTGGTCTTGCCGGAGCCGGACCCGCCGACGATGGCCACGCGGTCGCCCTCACGCACGGTGAGGCTGACACGGTCGAGTGCCCGCGTTGCCCCGCGGGTCAGTGTGACGTCGGCAAGCTCGACCACGGGTTGGCGCAGCTCACGGTCGTGCGTATGAGGATCTGCCGCGGGCGGGCCCGGCTGCGCGGCGCGTGCGAGGGACCGGGCGTACTCCCCGTCGGATTCCTCGATGCGCCCGCGGTGGAAGACAAGGGTGCGGTCAGTCATATGGTGCACGACCGCGAGGTCGTGGGAGATGAACAGCAGCCCCATGCCTCGCTCGGTGACGAGCGAGTCGATGAGGTCGAGGACCTCCGTTTGCGTCGTTGCATCGAGCGCGGTGGTCGGCTCGTCGCAGATGAGCACGTCGGGGTCCTGCGAGAGGGCGAGCGCAATGAGGACGCGCTGGCGCTGTCCGCCCGACAACTGGTGTGGGTACGCGTCCGGGCGATCCACGCCGACCTGGCGCAACAGGTCGCGGGGGACGAGCCGCCCAATCCTGGTCAGGGGATCCAGCGCCGTCATCGGTTCTTGGAACACCATGGCGACGCGTTGCCCGCGTACCTTTCGGCGGGTCCTGTCGCGGGTCCCCACCATCTCGATGCCGTCGACGGTGACCGAGCCTGAGGCCGGCGGAAGTCCAGGCTGGTCGGCGAGCCCCATGATGGACAAGGCGGTGAGCGACTTGCCCGAGCCGGATTCACCAATGATGCCGACCCGCTCGCCGCGTTCGAGGGTAAAGCTGACGTGGTCGAGGACGCCGGGGATGGTCAGCCCGTCGACGGTGATGAACGGTGCCGACGAGCCGTCAGCGGTGCTATTCGCCAAAATCACTGTGCCCTCCGTTCGGTTCCGGTGCCGAGCAGGTTAAACCCGAGCACGGTCAGCGCGATGGCCAACCCGGGCCACAGCGCTAGGTGCGGGGACGTGGCCAAGAACGGCTGCGACGCCTGCAGCATGCGCCCCCACGACGCGTACGGCGCCGGGGTACCCAGGCCGAGGAAAGAAAGCCCTGCCTCCGCGAGGATTGCGAGCGCGAACGCGACTGACACCTGCACCGTAATAATGGGTGCGATGTTGGGGAGGACGTGCCGCAGCGCGATGCGCCACCCAGCAACGCCAGAGATGCGTGCGGCGAGCACGTAATCCTGGTGCATGACTTGCATAGTGCCGACCCTGGCGACGCGGATGAATCCGGGCACGCCGGCAATGCCGACAGCGAGGATGACCACCCACATCGACGCACCGAACACGGCGGTAAAGACGATGGCCAGCAGCAGCGCGGGGAACGCCAGCAGCAGGTCCGCGCCCGCCATGACCACGCCGCCGCCACGACCTGCCGCGCCCCGCATGCCGGCGAGGACGCCCAGTGGCACACCGACCAGGGCGGAACCGGCGACGGCGGCAAGCGAGACCGCAAGCGTGAGGCGTGCGCCGTCCATGATGCGAGACAGAATGTCGCGGCCGAGCTCGTCGGTCCCCATCCAGTGCTGCCAGCTGGAGCCGACCAGGCGAGCGGCAGGGTCGGCGTGCAGCGGGTCGTACGGAGTCCATACCAGGGAGAGCAGCGCGGCGAGCACTGCCACCGCGACGAGCACGAGCCCGAAGGTGCGCCCCGCTCCGAAGCGTTTACGCGTTGTCACCATTATGCGAACCTCCCCGGCCGCCCAGCTTGTCTCGTTCGCGGATCGATCGCGGCGTAGCTGACGTCCACCGCGAGGTTGACCGCGAGCGTAAACGCGACGATGCACATCATCACCGTTTGGACCGCGGTGAGATCGCGGGTCGACACGGCGTCGATAAGCATGCTCCCGAGGCCAGGCACCGCAAACACGCGCTCAATCACCACAGCGCCAACGATGAGGGTGGACAGTTGCACGCCCGTCACCGTCAGTACCGGCAGCGCGGCGTTGCGTAGCGCGTGGCGAGCCAGGGCAGTGCTTACCGACGCCCCGCTCGCCCTTGCCGTGCGCACATAGTCTTTCGTGAGCTCCTCCGAAATCGCGGCGCGCACGTAGCGGGTGAGGATCGATGCCTGCACCAACGTCAGCGCGAACACCGGCAGCACGATGTGCGACGGCGTGCCCCACCCGTTCGCGGGAAGCCAACCCAGTCGGACGGAGAAGCACGCGACGGCGAGGATGCCCACCAGGAATGAGGGGACCACGATGCCGACCTGGGTCAGCGCGTTGATGAGCGCGGCGTCGGCGTGGCCGCGGCGGCGCGCCAGGTAGGTGCCCGCCGGCACCGCGATGGCCAGCGAGCACACCATCGCGATGACGGTCAGCGTGAGCGACGCGCCTGCGCGCTCCGCCACGACGGGGGCGAGCTCAGTGCCGCTGGCCATGGAGATGCCGAAGTTTCCGGTGAGCATCCCACCTACCCAGTCCAGGTACTGGACCACGAGCGGACGGTCGGTGCCCAGCCGGTGGGAGAGCTCCGCGACCGCCTCGTCGGTTGCGCTCACGCCGAGGGCGACGCGCGCCGGGTCGCCGGGGACGGCGCGGAGCAACACGAAGATGATGACGCTGGCGGCGAAGAGTAATAGGACAAAGCGCAGGAGCGCGCGGCCGAGGCGCGCCGCGAACGCGGAGGCACCACCCCTGGCTCTGACGGTGCTGTCCGCACGGTGCTCGCGCGAAAGGAGCTTGCTCACCGTTCTACCTCCTTTAACGGTAGCGAGTCGGTGACGACGTTGGGGTTCAGACCGTGCACGCCCGGGGCGTAGAGGACGACGTTTGGGGCGTTGACCAGGGTGAGCGCGCCGGCGTCTGCCATGATCGTGTCCACGGCGTGCACGCGGTCGCCGCTGCCGAGCGCGGCGCGCGCTGCCTCGGAGTCGTAGCCGAGGTAGTAGTCGGGGTCGCCAAACAGCACACCCAGGTCACGCGGTTCCACGTGCGCGACCAGCGACGCCTGGTAGTCGTGCCCCTTGAGCACGTCTGCGAGCCAGACCGCGGGGAACTCGACCGTTTCAAGGTGAACGCGGAATCCGACGTCGGTGAGCTGGGAGTAGATAAGTTCGCTGGCCGTTTGCGCGTACGGCAGGTTCGGCACGGTGATGGTGATTTCCGGAGCGCGCCCGCCGAGAAGCTCTCGCGCGCGTTCCGGATCGTAGGGGTAGTAATTCTCGCCCGTATACCAGGGGTCGGTCGGCGGCACGGGTGCGCCGCCGGTGTCGGTGGCGAGTCCGTTGTACACGACGCTATTCACCGCCTCGCGGTCGATGGCGAAGGCAGCAGCGCGGCGGACGTCGGGGTCATCAAACGGAGCGCGCTTGTTGTTCATGGAAAACAGGACCTCGCCGTTGGTGGTGCCGATGTCCACCGTGATGTCGTCGGGGAGCGCGTCGATGAGCTGCGGCGCCTGCATCGCCCACACCACGTCGGCGTCGCCAGTGCGCAGCGCGTTGACAGCGGCAATCGAATCGTCGAAGTAGCGGATTTTGGCGTCGTGCTCGGCGGGCTCGCCCCAGTAATCCTCACGCGCACGAAATTCAATGGCCTCGCCGACGCGGAAGTTGTCCACCACGTAGGGGCCGGTCCCGAGCGGATCCGTGGCGAGCCGGTCCACGCTCGCCGGCGCCATCATCGCACCGGTCAGCGTGCCCATGGACCATAACCAGTCCGGGCTCGGGGAGTCGAGCGTGACGCGGAGCGTGTGCTTATCGACGCTCACCGCTTCCCGCACCGGCGCCATCTGGCTCTTTAGCCCGTTCGTCCACTGGTCGTTGACGTAGTTGATGGAAAACGCGGCGGTGTCGGCGTCGAAGGGGGTACCGTCGGCAAATGCGACGTCGTCACGCAGGTGGAAGGTGTATTCGGTGCCGTCGGTGCTTTCCTCCCAGCTGGTGGCGAGGAACGGCTGCGGTTTACCCGATTCGTCGATCCGGACCAGGGTTTCGTAGACGTTGCCCATCATCGCCTGGGGGACGGCCGCGCCGCCGGTGGTGGTGAAATCCAGGCTGGCGGGTGCCGCTTGCGTGGCGACGACGACTTCTCCGCGGGCATGCTCGGGGGCCGCGTCCGTGTCTCCTCCGCTGCCGCACGCGGCGGTGGTCAGTAGCGCGCAGGACGCGGCAAGCGCCCCGGCGAGCCGGGGAAGGTGGGAACCAGCTATGGAAGCCATGGGCAGAGTGTAACGGGGCCCACGCGGCGACTACGAATCGATTTCAAACCATAGGGGGGACGAGTGCCCCCGCACATTGTTTAGCCCGATGGTGATCATGTCGGCGCGGTACGTTTGCACCGCGAGCTCGACGGGGCTGCCTGAGTGGTCGAAGACGCGCATCTCCACCTGAATCACCGGTGTACCTGGGGCGATGTCGAGCGCGTCCGCCTCGTTGTCGGTCGCGGCGTGGACCGTCAGCGCGCGGGAGAGGTTGTTGAAGTCGATCCCGCTGCTCACGAGGCGTCGGTGAATGGAATCGTGCTCCGGATCAACCCCGTCTAGGGCGTTGGTCACACTGGGGTGGAAGTAGAGAGACTCGATCACCAGCGGGGCGCCGTCGGCGGTGCGGGTGCGCTGCACGGTCACCGCCTCGTCGCCGACGGGGACGCGCAGTACGTCCGCGGCGTGCTGCGGCAGCGGGGCCAGGCCGTAGTGCTCCAGGACCTGGCCGGGAGCCTTGCCCAGGTTCACAATCCAGGCCGTGTTGGACAGGATCTCTTCGAACGACTCGGTGCGAATGTTGGAGAGCACGAGCGAGCGCCGCCCACGGCCGGAGGAGATGAGTCCCTCGGCCCGCAGGGTTGCCATCGCCTGGCGGACGGGGCCGCGGGACGAATTGAACTGCTCGCACAGGTCTGCCTCAGAGGGGAGTGGTTCGCCCGCGGGGATCCGGCCCGTGAAGATTTCATCGCGCAGGTGCGCCGCGATTTCCTCGTGTTGTTGCGGGGGCCGAAGCGGCGAAACGGACATGACACTCTCCCAGCTATAGCGCGCCTAAAAGTATGAACTCGGCTAGACCCTATACCAGGATCCTGAGTGTTCACGCATCGGTGAATTAATGTTTCCAGTGGCTTGCGAGGATGTCCATGGAGGCGAGTACTTCCTCGTGGCTGGGTGCCTGCAGCGAAATCATGAGCTCGTCCGCGCCCGCGTGCTGTGCAAACCAGTCGAGGTACTCGACGACTTGCTCGCCGGTGCCTGTTGCGGTGTACCGCAGCATGTCAATGATCTGCCGGCCCTGGTAGGAGTCGACGACGGCGTCCAGTTGGGCGTCGTCAAGCACCTGGCCCCTCCGGCCCAACATCGCGCGCACGCGGTTGCGGTGCACCAGCCCGGTCTGCCGCTCCGCGTCCTCCTCGGTCTCCGCGGCGGTGACGTTGACGGCGGCCACACAGTACGGCTCGGGGTAGCGCTCGGAGGGTTCGTAGTGCTCGCGGTAGTAGGCGGTGGCCTGCTCCAGGTGTTGCGGCGCGAAGTGGGACGCGAACGCGTAGGGCAGGCCCAGCTTGGCGGCCAGGGACGCGCCGAACATGGACGAGCCGAGGATGATCAGCGGCACGTTGGTGTTGAAGCCGGGGACGGCGGTGACGCCCGGGAGCGGCGACTCGTTGGACAGCCATGCCTGGAGCTCGAGGACATCCTGCGGGAAGTTTTCGGCGGCGCGGGGGTCGCGTCGCAACGCGCGGCCCAGTGTTTGCTGGTCGGTGCCGGGGGCGCGGCCCAGGCCCAGATCAATGCGTCCGGGGTAGAGCTCCTCGAGCATGCCGAACTGCTCGGCGATGACGTAGGGGGAGTGGTTGGGCAGCATCACGCCACCGGAGCCCAGGCGGATGCGCTCAGTCTTCGCGCCGATGTGGGCGATGAGCACCGCGGGCGTGGAGGAGACAATCGAGCTCATGTTGTGGTGCTCGGAGTACCAGATACGCGAATACCCCAACGACTCCGCGTGCTGAGCGAAGGCTACGGAGCGCTCCATGGCCTCGCCGACGGATTCGTCGGGGTAGCGGGTGCAAAAATCAATGAGTGACAGTGGGGCACGCGTATTCATGCCCCCACACTACGCGGTGACTACGTCACCGTCGACGGTCTCGTTGGTGCCCACCGCCATCGGCGTCTTGGGGTGTGCCCAGTCGATGGCCAGGCCGATGAGGAAGGCGATGACAACCGGGACGATCCACCCCAGTCCCTCGGCGTGCAGCGGCAGCCAGGACACCAGCGGCGTGAGCGCGTCCGCGCCCCACCCCTGGGAAATGCAGGTCTCGATCGCCGAGTAGATCACAGCGACCCAGATGGGCAGGAAGAACGCCCAGGTAAAACGGGTGCGCTTGGCAAACGCCGGCTCGACCAGCGTTACCAAGATCAGGGAGATGGCGGGCGGGTACAGGAAGCCGATGACCGGGGCCGCAATCGTCATGACGAAGTCGAGGCCCTGCGTTGCGATGACCATCGACGTGACGGTGAATACGACGGCCCAGATCTTGTAGGAGCCCGGGAACTGCGAGGAGAAGTACTCGGCGGTCGCGGTGATCAGACCGACCGACGTGGTCAAGCATGCGAGCAGGACGATCAGCGCGAAGATGATCTGGCCCGCCATGCCCATGGTCAGGTTGGAAGCGTCTGCAAGCAGGCCCGCGCCGTTGTCGTACTGGGTGGGGTTGGGGATGACGCGGCCGATGGTGCCCAGGCCGAGGTAGATGGCGCCCAGCATGATGCCCGCGCCAACGCCGGCGAGGATCGTGCCGCGGACAATTTCCTTGCCCTCCTTGAACCCTTTGAACTGCAGCGTGGAGATGACCACGATCGAGAACGCCAACGCGGCGATGGAGTCCATGGTGAGGTAGCCCTCGAGCAGGCCGGAGGTGAACGGGCCGTCGGCGTAGGTCTCACTCGGGGCGGAAGGCTCCGCGTCCCACTTGACAATGGACACGGAGATCATGATGATCAGCAGGACCACCAGGGCAGGCACGAGGAATTTGCCCAGGGTTTCCATAATGCGGGTGGGGTTCCACGCCAGCGCCAGGGAGACTCCGAAGAAGATCACGTTAAAGACGCCGGAGGCGAACAACCCGTCCCACCCAAACAGCGGCGTGATCGCCGTTTCCATGGACACGGCGCCGGTGCGGGGCAACGCGTAGAAGGCGCCGATAGACAGGTAAGCGAGCACCGGGAAGACGACGCCGAAGACGGAACCGGCGCGCTGCGCAAGGTCGCGAACGTTTGCTCCGGACATGGCGATCGCGATCACCGCGAGCACTGGCAGGAGTGCGCCGGTGCCCAGGAAGCCGAGAATGGCGGGCCAGAAGTTGTCGCCGGCCGAGACCGCCAGCATCGGCGGAAAAATCAGGTTGCCAGCACCGAAAAACATGGAAAACAGTGCGAGCGCGGTGATGACGATCGTTTTCGTCTGGCCGCCGGTGCTGCCCGAGGCTCCGGTGGACGTTGCTGTGGAACTCATTGAAACCCTCCTTGTGGGTGTTGGGTGGCTTTCAGCGTACATCGAAGATTCCATTTTTGGAAACATTGTCCCAAATAGTGGAAAATTTGGGGAATGTAACTAATTTGCCAGCGGGTTTGCGTCGATAAGCGATCGGCGCGAGCGGAGCGAGAAAGTGGAAAGTTAGGCAAACTGTTGGTGAATTTTGCGTCAACAGTAGGTGTGATCGGGCGAGAATTTCACTGTTGTTCCAGCTCACAGGCTTGAACACGCGGGAAATGGATGGATTGACAGGCTTTGCAAAGTGACCTGGCGGGAATTTAAATAGGCGCTGAAAGGATACGGTCCTCGCGCAGGGGTGCCGCAGCTTTCGTCGTTACCGCAGTATCCGCTTACTTCAAGATTGGACTTCGCCATGAAGCTTCGTCACCGCGCTATCGCCGCGTGCGCCGCAGTCGCCGCGACCACTGCAATCGTCCCGGGTGTGGCCCAGGCCGACACTAAGACCCCGATCGAGCACGTCGTGGTCATTTACTCGGAGAACATCTCCTTCGATCACTACTTCGGCACCTACCCCAACGCCGCAAACCTTGACGGCGAGAAAATGCAGGGCTCGGGCAACGACGCCCCGAAGTTCACCGCCAAGAAGGACACCCCGAAGGTCAACAACCTGGAAAACAACGACCTGCTCGGCGAGAAGAACCCGAACTCCACGAAGCCGTTCCGCCTCACTCCGGGCCAGGCCGTGACTACGGACCAGAACCACCACTACGGTGACGAGCAGAAGGCCTACAACGGCGGCAAGATGGACAAGTTCGCAGAGACCGTGTCCACCGATGTGGACAAGTACGGCGAGGGTTCCTTCGCCACTGTCGGCACGACCATGGGCTACTACGACGGCAACACCGTCACCGGCCTGTGGAACTACGCGCAGAACTTCGCCATGAACGACAACTCGTTCTCCACCATCTTCGGCCCGTCCACCCCGGGTGCGCTCAACCTGATTTCCGGCACCGTGGCCGACGCCACCATGCACGACCCGGCGACCGGCGAGCAGCAGAAGATCGTCGACGGCCAGAACCACGCCCTCGCCGGCGTCTCCGAGGACGGCAAGACCGCGACCGTCGTCGGCGACCCGGACCCGCTGTTCGACGACTGCTCCAACTCCTCCTCCGCGGGCACCAACCAGGTCACCGCGATGCACTCCAAGAACATCGGTGACCAGCTCAACGAGAAGGACGTCACCTGGGGCTGGTTCCAGGGTGGATTCCGCCCGACCGAAGAGGCAACCGATTCCTCCCGTGCACGCTGCGGCGCCGCGCACAAGACGCTGACCGGCCAGGATAAGACGGACTACAACCCGCACCACCAGCCGTTCCAGTACTACGCATCCACCGCGAACCCGCACCACTTCGCGCCGTCCAGCGACGAGATGATTGGTAAGACCGACCGCGCGAACCACCAGTACGACCTGACCGACTTTGACAAGGTCATCGAGCAGGGCAACCTGCCGGCCGTTTCCTTCCTCAAGGCCGCGAACTACCAGGACGGCCACGCCGGTTACTCCAACCCGTACGACGAGCAGGCCTTCATTACCCACTACATCAACGAGCTGCAGAACTCGCCGGAGTGGGACTCCACCGCGGTCGTCATCGCCTACGACGACTCCGACGGCTGGTACGACCACCAGGCACCGAAGATCCTCAACGGCTCCAACGATCCGCACCAGGACGCGGAGATCTGCACCGCGGCAGCCAAGAAGGTCGGCGTCGCGGGCGACAAGCACGGCCAGTGCGGCCCGGGTACCCGTCAGCCGCTGCTGATCGTCTCCCCGTACGCAAAGACCAACTTTGTCGACTCCACCTACACCGAGCAGACCTCCATCACTAAGTTCATCCAGGACAACTGGGGTCTGGGCCGCCTGGGCGGCATCGCTTTCGACGAGCGCGCCGGCGAGCTGAACAACATGTTCGATTTCGACGGTGAGAAGGCGCCGAAGCTGTTCCTCAATGAGACCGACGGCACCGTGGCCAAGGATTACGCCTCGATTGAGAAGGTGGACAACACCTCCCGCGAGATCTCTAACCTCAAGCCGGTCGCAGAAGGCATGAACAACCCGCTGGTCACCGAGAACGGTGTCGCCGAGGTGGCCAAGATGGTCAACCGCGACGCGCAGCCGGGTGCGCAGCAGCCGGGCAAGGGTGATCCCGCCGGCGAGCAGGACGGATCCTCCACCGGCGGCATCATCGCCGCGGTCGTCGCCGTCCTTGCTGTCCTGGGTGGCATCGGCGCTTGGGCCATGAACGGCATGCCGGGGCTGCCCGCGAACATCAAGGGCTCCATCAAGCTCCCGTTCTAAGGCACGCGCTCAGTAATGCAGGAAAACATCCAATACGCTCTGGCGGCGCTGGCTGCACTCATCGCAGTCATCGTCGGCATCGTGCACATCCCGGGAATCTCAAGCTCGAGTGGCACGGAAGGCTCGAGTGGCACGGA
Organism: Corynebacterium gottingense; assembly: GCF_002285125.1. Taxonomy (NCBI): domain Bacteria; kingdom Bacillati; phylum Actinomycetota; class Actinomycetes; order Mycobacteriales; family Corynebacteriaceae; genus Corynebacterium; species Corynebacterium gottingense. Next base: position 79,728 of record NZ_NSGN01000004.1, on the reverse strand, counting down.
AGGCTCGAGTGGCTCCTCGTCGCAATCGCAGGGCCAGCCTTCCACGCAGCCCTCCGCGCAGCCCGCACCGAGTGACAATCCCGACCAGCTCACGCTGCACGTGCGCGACGTGTACAACTGCCCATCCCCCGGGGATGTGCAGGACCAGGCGAATTGGAATGTCTACAACACCTCAGGCCTGGCCCTCACCGTCTACGTATCGGACGATGACGGCTACGCCTACCAGGTCCTCGAGCGCGTCGGCTTCCCCGCCGAGCGCGCCTGGACCCCCAAACTTCAAAACGGCACGTACCACCTGACGTGCGTGTTTCACAGTGATTCCGCGGTGAAGTCCGAACCGTTCCAGGTCACCGGATCCCCCATCACGGACGCCCCGAAGATGGTGCCCATCACGGACCGAGAAGTCGCCGCCGTCTCCTCCGCCCACGCCGCCGCGCAGAAACAGCGCGTCCCCGAGCTGCAGGCCAACGCGCAGGCGCTTGTCGACGCCACCCGCTCCGGTAACCGCAGCGAGGCGCAGGCCTCCTACCTGGCATACCTGGAGACGTACCGCTCCTTCGACGACGCGTCCGAGATGTGGCCGGGCGCGGCACTTGGCGGGTACGAGGACGTCGAAAAGCTGCTCTTCTCCGAGGCACCGGTGCAGGACGCGGTGGCGCCCGCGGAGGTGCTGGCCGACGCCGTCGACAAGGCGGCGCACGCGCTTCAGACCACGCACTTTGCCATCCCGGCACCTGATTATGGGCTGCGCACGCACGAGGTGATGGAGGAGTTCGAGCGTTTTGACATGCGCGGCGAGCGGGACTTCGGCGCACACGCGCTGCCCACGGCGCTGCGCGGAAACGTGACCTCGACCCGAGCGACGATGGACCCGGTGCGCGACCTCGTGGAGGGGCGCGGCCTGGACACCACCCCGATTTATGACCAGCTGGACGCGCTCGAGCAGCTCGCCAACGAGATGGACGCGAAGTACGGCGCCGGCGGCACGCCGACGGCCTACGACGACTGGGAGCAAGACGACCGGCTGAGGCTACAAGCCGAGGTCGCCCGCGCGAATGAGCTGCTGGCCACGGTGGCCACCATGACTGTGATCCGGAGGATGAACTAGTGACCTGCCCGTTCCGCTTCAACCGACGCACGTTCCTCGCCGGCGCCGCCACGGCCACGGCGGCGCTTGGGGTCCAGGCGACGACGCAGGCGCAGCAGGCAGACTCGCCCCGCGGCGACGGCACGCCGCGCTCCGACAACGCGACCGTGAACAACCCGGAGGCGCGCCTGGAATTCCACGGCGAGCACCAGCAGGGCATCATCAACCAGCCGCAGAAGTACGCGGAAATCGTCGCCCTGGACATCCAGCAGGGGGACCGCGCCCGCCTGGAGCAGCTCCTGCGCACGATCACCGAGCGCTCCCGTGCGCTCACGGCCGGGGGCGCGACCGCCGTCGACGGCATCGCGTTCCCCGCCAGCGACTCGGGCGAGCTTGGCCCGGACCTGCCCACCGACAACCTGTCCATCACCCTCGCGGTGGGCGAGTCCCTCTTCGACTCCCGCTTCGGGCTCGCAAACCGCAAGCCCGCCCGCCTGCGCGCGATGGAGGCGTTCGCGGACGACACGCTCAACCCCGATCTCTGCCACGGCGACCTGGTGCTGCAGATCTGCGCCGACCAGCACGACACCGTGACCCACGCGCTGCGCGACATCTTGCGCCACACCCGCGGCGACGTTGCCGTGCGCTGGCGCCAGAACGGCTATATGAACGAGCCCCGGCCGACCGGCACGCAGCGCAACCACCTCGGTTTTAAAGATGGCATCGTCAACCCCTCGCCGAAGCAGTTCGACGACCTGGTGTGGGTGGGCGACGGCGAGCCCGACTGGACCGCGGGCGGCAGCTACATGGTCGTGCGCCTGATCGCCATGTATACGGAGTTTTGGGACCGCATCTCCATCGCGGAGCAGGAGCAGATCTTCGGCCGCGACCGCGCCACCGGCGGGCCGCTTTCCGGCGGCGACGAGTACGCCGCCCCGGACTACCTCGACGACGCGAACGGCGACGTGATCCCCACCGACGCACACATCCGCCTGGCCAACCCGCGCACCCCGGAGACCGCGGGCCAGCTCATGCTGCGCCGCGCCTACAACTACGACAACGGCGTGCGCGACAATGGCACCCTCGACGTCGGCCTGCTCTTCGTCTGCTTCCAGCAGGACTTGGAGCGCCAGTTCGTCACCGTGCAGAAGCGCCTGGAGGGCGAGCCGCTCGCGGACTACATCCGCCCCTACGGCGGCGGCTACTTCTTCGCCCTGCCCGGCGTCGCCGACCAGGACGACTACTTCGGCAGCGCCCTACTGGCCTAATCCGCTCCTACACCAGGTCGCGGATCGCGTCGAGGGGGATGTCCACCCAGTCCGGGCGGTTGTTCGCCTCGTAAATCACCTCGTATGCGGCCTTGTCCACGATGTAGGCGGCGAGCAGCGCGTCGCGTTCGGCGCCGTACCCCGCGAGCAGCTTTTCGACGCCGCCGCGCTCCCATTCCACGTCAAACCTGCCGACGGCGCGGGCGTAGCCGTACGAGCGCACCATCCCGGCCACGTCACGCAGCCGATGGTCCGGGCGGCGCCGCTGCGCAAGAGGCCGCGCCGGCTCGCCCTCGAAGTCGATGAGGTACCACCGCTCGGGGGTCTTGAGCGTCTGCCCTAGGTGCAGGTCGCCGTGAACCCGCTGCACCGGCACGGTTGACTCGGTTGACTCGGTTGACTCGGTTGACGCGGTGTTGCCGAGCTCCGCGTAGAGCGCGCGAATCCGCGGGGCGAAATCGGCGAGCATCGGTGCGCGGCGCACGTATGCATCCAGGTTTGCGGTGAGCGTGTCGGCGATCGAGCGCGTCGGCCGTTCCTGGACGCCGAATGCGTGGGCAAGCGCCTCGTGCACGGTCCGCATCGCGCGCCCGAGCGACTCCGCCTGCGCGGCGACTTCGGCCTCCGGCAGGGTCCCCTCGGCGGAGCCCCCGGTAGTGAGCACGAACCCGTCGATGCCGCCGCGGATGAATTCCTGCTGCATCGCCAGCGTCTGCTCGCCGCGGTTGACGTAGGCGTTCACGGCGGCGACGTGCGGGCAGTCGCCGATGCGGGTGAGCAGTTCGACGTCCGGGTTGAGGCCGTCCTCGAGGTGGCGGAACACCTTCACGATCGTGTTGCCGACGACGAGGTTGCTGTTGGACTGCTCGGCACCCAGTGGGGTAGCGGCGCCGGTGATCAGGTCGCCGTGGACCTCGCCGAGCTCGGGGAGCGCGGCCACGTAGGCCGTGGCCCCGGAGTCGGTGCTCAGAATGTCCTGCGTCTCGCCGCTTTCCGACTCCGCAAGGAGGACCTGGTAGGTGTCCGAGTCGGTGCCGCGTGTGACGTCGAGAAGCTGCCACTGCGCCGTGGCTCCGCAACCAGCGACGGCGACCGGTCGCGCGGCGCCGACGGTGATCGCGTCGATGGTGTCTGACTTTGCGCCGTAGAAGCGTTGCGAGGCGAGATCGAACATGCCGCCCTCCCTAGGAGATGTCGAACCAGAAGAAGCCGTGCGGCGCGAGCGTGACCAACCAGGGCAGCTCGCCGATGGCGGGGAACTCCAGGCCGCCGGACAGCTCGCGGGGAACGACGCCGGCGTACTGCGAAAGGTGCATCTCCACCGCTTGCGGGCGCGAGCTCATGTTGTGCACGCACAGGATTCGCTCGACCCCGCCGCCGGGGGTCCCGTCCGCGGAAGCGTCGTACTCGCGGATGAAGGCCAGCACCTGCTCGTTGCCGTGGTCCACCTCTATATACGAGCCGCGCCCGAACGCCTTGTACTGCTTGCGGATGTGCACCTGCGTGCGCACCCACTGCAGCAGCGAGTTCTCGCGGTTCATCTGGGATTCCACGTTCACGATGTGGTAGCCGTACTGGTCGTTGCGCACCGGGGGCAGGTAGAGCCGTTCCGGTTCGGCCTTGGAAAACCCGCCGTTGCGGTCGTTTGACCACTGCATGGGGGTGCGCACGCCGTCGCGGTCGGGCAGCCAAATGTTGTCGCCCATGCCGATCTCGTCGCCGTAGTACAGGAATGGGGAGCCGGGCAGGCTGAGCAGCAGGGCGTGCGCGAGCTCCAAGCGGTCGCGGTGCCCGCCGAGCAGTGGGGCGAGGCGGCGGCGGATGCCCACGTTGGCACGCATGCGCGGGTCGGATGCGTAGTGTTTGTACATGTAGTCGCGCTCTTCCTCCGACACCATCTCGAGGGTGAGCTCGTCGTGGTTGCGCAGGAAGATGCCCCACTGGGCGGACGCCGGGATCGCCGGGGTTGCGCGCAAGATGTCAATGATGGGCGTCGCCGATTCCTGGTGGATGCCCATGAAAATACGCGGCATGACGGGGAAGTGGAACGCCATCTGGCACTCATCGCCGGAGCCGTCGGGGTTGCCGTGCTCGTCGGTGCCGCCGTCGCCGAAGTACTCCACCACCTCGTCGGGGAGCTGGTTGGCCTCGGCGAGCAGGAAGCGGCCGGGGTATTCCTCGTCAAAGAGTGCGCGCACGCGCTTGATAAAGCCGTGCGTCTCCGGCAGGTTTTCCGACGAGGTGCCCTCGCGCTCGAAGAGGTAGGGGATGGCGTCGAGGCGGATGCCGTCCATGCCCAGGTCGAGCCAGAAGCGGATGATGTCCAGGATCTCCTCCTGCACAGCCGGGTTGTCGTAGTTCAGGTCCGGCTGGTGGGAGAAGAAGCGGTGCCAGAAGTACTGCTTGCGCACCGGGTCCCAGGTCCAGTTGGATTCCTCGGTGTCGATGAAGATGATGCGGGTGCCGTCGTACTGGGTGTTGTCGTCGGTCCACACGTAGTAGTCGCCGTACGGCCCATCCGGGTCCTGCCGGGACGCCTGGAACCAGGCGTGGGAGTCGGAGGTGTGGTTGATGGGAAAGTCCGTGATGATGCGGATGCCGCGTTTATGCGCGGCGTCGATAAGCGAAATGAAGTCCTCGACGGTGCCGAACTCGGGCAGGACCTTGCGGAAGTCGCGGATGTCGTAGCCGCCGTCGCGCAGCGGGGAGTCGTAGAACGGCGGGATCCACAGGCAATCCACCCCCAACCACTGCAGGTAATCGAGCTTCTCCTCCAGCCCCTTGAGCGTGCCCAACCCCGTGCCGTCCGGGTCGTAGAAGGCGCGGACGAGGACTTCGTAGAATACGGCGTCCTTGTACCACTCGGGGTCGGGCCGCTCCCAGGGCTGTTCCGGGGGTGCGGGGGGTAGGTAATCTGAGGCCTGCGGGGTCTGCTCCATGCCCACCTACAGTAGGCGAATTGCCCCCGCCATGCGCTCGACTGCCTTCCGCAGGATCGCGGGGCTGGTGGCAAAATTCAGGCGCGCCTTGTGCCGGCCACCGGGGCCGAAGCTCATGCCCTCGTTCATGGCCACCTTCGCGTGCGTGCGCAACCAAGTGGCCGGCTTTTCCGTGGTCAACTTGGTATTCCGGAAGTCCAGGAGCATGAGGTAGGTGGCCTGCGGGACCTCGACCTCGATGCCGGGAATTTCGCGGGGAAGGGTTTCCACGAGCCAGTCGCGGTTCTCGCGCAGCTGCGCAATTTCACCGTCGAGGAAGTCACCCCCGTCCCGGTAGCACGCCTCGGCGGCGACGATGCCGAGGGTGCCCGTGCCGTCTTTCGCCACACCGCTGAGTCCCTGCCAGGTCTTGACATCGGCGTCGTTGGAGAAGATCAGCTGCGCGCACTTCAGGCCCGCCACGTTCCAGGCCTTCGACGCCGCCGTAATAGTGATGCACACGTCCGCATTGTTCGCGGCCGCGCACGTGTGGACGCCGTCGTAGACCAGCGGCGCGTGGATCTCATCGACGATCACGCGCGCGCCGTGGCGGCGGGCAAGGGCACAGATCTCATCGAGCCGCTCGGGCGTAAAGGTCCACCCGCCGGGGTTGTACGGGTTGGTGAGCACGAGCGAGCCCGCGCCGCGGGCAAACGCCGCGTCCAGTTCGTCCAGGTCCAACCCTGGCACGGCGCGCACGTTGATGCGCACGCGTCCGGCGGTCCCCGCCACCTCCAAGAACGGGTGGTAGGCGGGCACCGGCACGATGACCGGGCCCTCGGTGAAGTGCTGGATGGATAGCAACACGCCGCGCACCACGTCGGGGATGGGGAAGATGCGCGCGGGGTCCGGCCGCCAGCCGTAGCGCGCGTCGTAGAAGTCGGCCACCAGCCCTGGCAGCTGCTGCGCGCTCGGGGCGGGGGTGTAGCCGAACATCTCGCGCTCGACGGCGTCGGCGATCGCCGCGCGCACGGGCTCGGCGGTGGTGAAGTCGCTCTCGGCGATGAACAGCGGCAGTACATCGTCGTCGTACTGGGTCCATTTGCGGGTTCCGCGTGCGCGGAGTTGCTCAAGCTCGGGGAAATCCATGGCCCCAAGCTTAACGACGCCCACCCGCCCCCTCCGCCACGCCGCCCCGCGGGATCAGGCGTTGTGGGGCTGCGCGGCGCCCTCCGCGTCCGCGGCGTCCTCGTCCTCGGCGTCGTATTCGCCGTCTAGCTGGAAGCCGAAGGACTTCAGGCGCGCCCGGTCCGCGGCGGACGAGGACGCGGTGAGCGTGAGCAGCTCTGAATAAATACCGCCGGAGGCAGCGAGCTCCGCCGGCGAGCCGATCTCATCGATCCGGCCGTTGTCCAGGGTGATGATGGTGTCCACGTCAGCGATGGTGGAGAGGCGGTGCGCGATCATGATGGTCGTGCGGTCCTTCATCAGCTCGTCCAGGCCGGCCTGCACGGCGCGCTCCGCCTTGGTATCCAGGGCCGAGGTGGCTTCGTCGAGGACCAGGATGGGCGCGTCCTTAAGCATCGCGCGCGCGACGGCGACGCGCTGTTTCTGCCCGCCGGACAGCCGCAGGCCGCGCTCGCCGATGACGGTGTCGTAGCCGTCCTTGAACCGGGTGATGAAGTCGTGGGCGTTCGCGCGCTTGGCCACGTCGATGACCTCCTCGCGCGTCGCGCCGGGCTTACCGTAGGCGATGTTTTCCGCCACGGTGCCGGAAAACAGCGCGGGTTCCTGGAAGACCACGCCGGAAGACGCGCGCAGTTCCTCCACGCTCAAGTCCTCGAGGTTGCGGCCGCAGATGGTGAGCGTGCCGTCGTGAAGCGGGTAGAGCCCCAGCAACAGGTTGACGATGGTGGACTTGCCGCCACCAGACTCGCCCACCAGCGCGATCTTTTCGCCCTCGCGCGCGGAAAAGGTCAGGCCCTCCAGGACGGGCTCGCCCGGGTTGTACGCGAAGGAGACGTCGTCGAACGCGATGACCGGCTCGCGCACCTCGAGCGGTGCGTGCGTCACCTGCGTCAGCTCCGGCACGCCGGTGGACTGGGTCGCGGCGACGAGCTCGCGGTTGGCGGTGGGCTCGTTCGGCTCGTCCATTACCTTGAAGTAATCGCGCGAACCAGCGATGGCGCGCTGCGCGGCGTCGACGATCCAGCTCATCATCTGCGCAGGCTGGCGAGCCATGGTGACCATCTGGATGAGCATGACCATCTCGCCGATGGTGAAGTCGCCGTGGAGCGTGCGCACGAACAGGATCAGGTAGATGCCCAAAAAGACCGCCGTCATGGCGATGCCGCGCACCGTGTCCATGCTGTGCCACCAGCGCGACTGCGGGCGCGTGATGTCCACGGTGTTGTTGTAGTGGGTGCCAAACTTGTCCAGCTCGCGCACTTCCGCCACGAAGGACTTGGTCACCTTGACCTGGCCGATCACCTCGGCGAAGCGGCCGTTGCCCTCGTCGATGTTGGCGTTTTTCTCCTTTTCAAACCGCTGCCACCGCTTCGACGTGAGCGCCGTGAGCCACATGTACAGCGGGAACAACAGCGCCAGGAGGATGGTGAGTGGCCAGTAGTAGTACGCCGTGATCGCCAGGATCGCCACGACCTGCAATAGCATCGGCAGGAAGTTGTTGGCAAAGGACTGGATGAACTGGGTGACGTTTGCAATCGAGCGGTCCAGGCGGGCGATGATCGTGCCCGTGACCTGGTTGTCAAAGTAGCGCTGCGGCAGCGCGAGCAGCTTGGCAAAGTAGCGCGTGGACATGATCTGTCGGATGCGCGCCACCATCACGTCGCCCAGGTAGCCGGCGACGTTGCGCAGCAGCGCGGCGGCGGACTCGGCGGCAAACAGCGCGATGGCCAGCCACACGACAGCGCGCACCGGCGACGGTCCCTCGCTGCCACCGCTGACGTATCCGACGATGGTGTCGGTGGCCTCCCGGATGATGAAGGGGGAGACCAACCCCAGTGCTGCGACACCGGAGGAAATGATCACGACGGCGAGGTAGTAGGGCCACAGCGCAGAGGCGCTGCGGAGGACACGCAACAATGACTGCATAGTTTGGCTAGGGTACTAGGGCTGTACAGTGAGGAAGAATTGGAAAGCGCCTGATCGGCGCATTTCAGTGCAGTGCCACAACGAGGTAAAAGAGGCGTTTATGTCACACCGTTCGCAGTTCACCGCCGTGCTGCTTGCCGCCACGTCCGTCTTTGCGTTGTCCGCGTGCGTGAGCGGCAACGAGAGCGAGGAGGCGAAGGAATCTGAAATCGAGATCACGACGCCGACTGGCGCCCCCGCCCCGGAGTTCAAGGCGGAGGAGACCGACCCGCTGATCAGCGACGAGATCACGGGCGAGCGCGTGAAGGACCCGGCGATGGACCTCTCCTACAAGTGGCAGGGCACCAGCGCTGCGCCCGGTGGCGGCACCGTGGTCGTCGTAGCTGTGACCAACGAGAGCGAGGTCCCGATGCCCGCGGACACCCTCACCCCGAAGCTGCGCTACAACTCCGGCAACAACAACATGCAAAACGCCGACCCGATGAGCGGCGAGAACGCCGGCGTGGAGATCGTCGGCGTGGACCTGCCGCTCGGCCCCGGCGCCACCACGAACGCGAAGTACGCCTTCAACGTGTCCACCGGCAATCTGTGGGACGCCGAGTTCACCATCGGTAATGTCACCTTCAAGGGGAATCTGAACAACTAATGCGCGAGCAAGTAGTGCTTGTCGACGCCACGCGGACCCCAATCGGCACCGCCGACAAAGCCACGGTGCACACCACCGACACCCCGCTGCACCTCGCGTTCTCCTGCTGGCTGCGCAACGCCGACGGCGAGGTGCTGCTCACGCGCCGCGCGCTCTCCAAGATTGCGTGGCCAGGGGTGTGGACGAACTCCTTTTGCGGCCACCCGGGCCCGGGCGAAGCGGTAGCCGACGCGGTGCGCCGCCGCGCCGCCGAGGAGCTGGGCATTGGCGCGATCGACGGGCTGACGGAGATCCTGCCGGACTTCCGCTACCGCGCCGTCGATTCCTCCGGCATCGTGGAAAACGAGTGCTGCCCGGTCTACGTTGCCCGTCTCGCGCCGGGCGCGGCGCTGGACGCCAACCCGGACGAGGTCGACTCCTGGGACTGGGTCGCGTCGGAGGCGCTCATCCGTGCCGTCGACGCCACCCCGTTCGTGTTCTCGCCGTGGCTCGTTGATGAGCTCGCGGACCCGCGCCTGCGCCGCGCGCTCACCCAGACCGGTTCGCACTAAAGCTCGTGGGCCACGGGGCTGAACGCGCCCCGCAGGTAGCCGAGCGGATCCGTCACCTCCTGCGCCCCCGAGCCGTCCAGCGCCACGCGCAGCGCGGTCCGCCCCGTCCCCGCGCGCGTGCCGCCGCTGTAGGGCTCCCACCCGACGTCGCCGCCGCGCACAAATTGGGTGAGCCACCGGTTGAGCCCGGTGCCGTAGGCGCCATCGGCGCCGAACGCGGGGGCGAGGTCGGCGGCGTGGTGCGCCGGGAGGTCGGCGCTGGCGACGAGCTCCGCCTGCCACACCGTTCCCGGCGCGCCCTCAGCAATGTCGTCGACCCAGCGGCGGCACATGGCGTCGGAAATCAGGCGCCCCACCACGTGGCCCGGGTCCATGCGCGACGCCGCGCCGAGGTACTCGCCGACGCGCCCCTTGGCCAGCCCCATGTGCCGGCCCAACGCCCGCGCCACGGGGGTGGCCAGGGCGGTGCCGTCCGCAAACGCCCCGTTGGGGAAGAACTCGTCGCGGGTAGAGGTGACCACCAGGGGGACGCGAGCGAGCTTCGCGGGCTCCAGCGGGAACGGGCCGAGCGCGATGTCGGTGCAGTACTGCGTGCGGAAGCGGCGGTAGGCGCGGTCGAGCCGCTGCGGCGACCGGTCGTAGAGCGGGTTGAGCTCCTCGCGCAGCAGCGCCCGCCCGAGCGCGCCGCGCGCCGCCCACCGGCGCGAGTCCATCCCGCGGCGCGGGAACACCGGCGACGCCGCCACCGCGCGACGGAACTCGCCCTTGTAGTGGTCGCGCCGGCACAGCCAGACGGCGATGTCCGCTCCGGCGCTTTGGCCCGCGACGGTGACGTTGGTGGGGTCCCCGCCGAACGCCTCGATGTTGCGCTGCACCCAGCTCAGCGCCGCCGCGCAGTCCTGCACGGCCCGGTACTGGCCGGGGGCGTCACCGCCCACCGGCAGCATCCCCGGAAACTTCAGCCGGTACCCCACCTGCACCAGGATGATCCCGTCGCGGGCGAAGGCGGGGCCGTTGGCGCGGTCATCGGCGTGGGTGCCCTCCTCGAACCGGCCGCCGTGGATCCACACCAGCACCGGCAGGTCGTCGTTTCTGCGAGCGCCCTCCGGGGCGGTGATGCTCAGGCGGGTGGCGTGGGGTAGGGGAGTAGTGGCGTCGATAAGCATGCCCGTGGGCGCTGGAGCGGGAGGGTCGAACGCGGCGGTGAAGCGCGCGTACGGGATCGAGTGGAACTCGCGGACTGCTCCGTCGCTGGTGCCGACGATAGCGCCGGCGGGGCAAGTGACCTGAGTTTCGCGCGTAGCCATGCCGCAATCGTAACCGCCTATGATGGCCGCCATGACCAACCCACTGCTTGCCCCGTCGGAGCTGCCGTACCAGCTGCCGGACTTTGCCCACATCAGGCTCGCGCACGTCGAGCCCGCGTTTGCGGAAGCGCTTGCGCGCCACGACGCGGAGATCGCGGAAATCTGCGCGCAGGAGTCGCCGAACTGGGAGAACACCGTCGAGGCGCTCGAGCTCGCGGGGCAGGACCTATCGCGCGTGCTCGCCTGGTTCTTCAACCTGCAGGGGACTGACGCCACCGCGGAGTTTGACGCCGTAGCCGACCGCATCGTCCCGCAGCTGTCCGCTCACACGGACGCGATCTACCAAAACGCGGAGCTGTATTCCCGGCTGCGCGCGGTGGCGGTGCCCGATGACGAGGAGTCGCGGCGCCTGCACGAGCTGCTCGTGCGCCGCTTCGTCCGCCGCGGCGCGGACTTGGACGCGAACGGCAAGGCGCGCCTGGCGGCTATCAACGGGCGGCTGTCCGAACTCTCGGAGCAGTTCGGCCGCAACCTGCTCGCCGACACGAAGCGCCTCGCCGTGCGGTTCTCACGCGACGAGCTCGCGGGACTGAGCGAGGACCAGCTGGACGCGTTCGCGGCGGACGACGGGAGCGGCGAGTACATCGTGCCCCTCGAACTTCCCACGACCCAGTCGCTGCAGGCCGAGCTGGAGGACCCCGCGGCGCGGCGCGCGCTTTTCGACGCCTCCCAGCAGCGCGGTGCCGAGTCGAACGTTGACATCGTAGTGGAGACGGTCACGCTGCGGCAGGAGCGCGCCAAGCTCCTGGGGTACGACACGCACGCGGACTACGTGATTGCGGAGGAAACCGCGGGCACCGCCGACGCGGCCCGCTCGTTGATCGCGGACCTGGCTCCGGCTGCCGCGGCGAACGCGGAGGCGGAACGCAAGCTCGCCGGCGAGCTCGCGCGGTCGCGCGGCGCGGAGCTTGGGGGCCCCGATGGCCCCGACGGTGCGGACTGGCCGTACTGGGCGGCGCAGCGCCGCGCCGAGGAACTCAACTTGGACGAGGCCGAGCTGCGCAACTACTTCCCGCTCTGGCAGGTGCTGCAGGACGGCGTGTTTTACGCGGCGAACCTGCTCTACGGCGTCACCGTCACGCGCCGCGAGGACCTGCGCGGCTACCGCGACGACGTGCAGGTGTGGGAGGTCAAGGAAGAAGATGGCACCGGCCTCGGCCTGCTGCTCACGGACTACTCGGCGCGCGAGACCAAGCGCGGCGGGGCGTGGATGAGCTCGTTCATGGACCAGTCCCGGCTCGCCGGCACGGCACCGGTGGTGGTCAACGTCATGAGTGTGAATAGCGAACTGCTCACCATCGACGAGGTCACCACCGTCTTCCACGAGTTCGGCCACGCGCTGCACGGTCTGCTCTCCAACGTGCGCTATCCGTCGCTGTCCGGCACTAATGTCCCGAGGGACTGGGTGGAATTCCCCTCGCAGATCAACGAGAACTACGCGTTCGCGCCCGAAATCGTGCGCAACTACGCCCGCCACGTGGACACCGGCGCGCCGATCCCGCCCGCGTTGCTCGAGTCCGTCCGCGCCGCGCGCCAGTTTGGCCAGGGCTTTGCCACCGCCGAGTACCTCGCCGCCAGCGCCATCGACCTTGAGTGGCATTCGCTTACCGACGCCACCCCGGCCGACATCGACGCCTTCGAAGAGGACGTCCTGCGGCGCTACCACCTCGACGTTCCCGGGCTCACGCCCCGGTACCGCTCGACGTGGTTCAACCACATCTTCGCCGGCGGCTACTCCGCCGGGTACTACTCCTATCTGTGGGCCGAAGCACTGGACGCGGACGGGTACGACCTGGTGCAGGAGGGAGGCATCAACCGGGCGACCGGCGCGAAGTTCCGCGACGCTATCCTGTCGCGCGGCGCTGCGCGCGACTACACCGAGGCGTACACGGCGTTCCGCGGCCGCGAGAAAGATACGCGCCCGCTGCTCGTGCGGCGTGGGCTCGAGGGCACCGACATCGCGCCCAACACTGGGCGCGTGTAGGCGTACACGGAGGAGGGACCTTCATGTTTGCACTGAGCCCCTGGCTCCAGCTCCCGATCGTGCTTGCCGTCGCGCTGCCGGCGGCCGGGCTCGCCGCGTGGGCGATGCTGCACGTGGCGGATTGGCTGGCGTTCTTGCGCGACAGAACTCGTGGGGCCAAAAGCGCCCAAGAGACCGGAAGCGCACACGGCGAAGTTTCGGCCGCGGCGGACGGGGAAGTACACTAGCGCCATGGCAAACCCGGAAGAATTGCGCAAGCAGGATCAGCGCCTGCCACGGCAGCAACGCAAGTACCCGCAGTCGCGGGTGACGCAGGCACTGTACGTGATGCTCGCGCTCGTCGTTATTGCGGCGATCGTCGGTAGCCTGGTGTAGCAGGCCGAGCCGGTCGAGCCCGCACCTGCGCGGGACCTGCGCCGGCGGCGCCGCACAGCGGCCGAGTTAGCGCTGCGGCCGCCGCGACGCCTCTGCGACCCGGTGGAAGAGGGGGTTGGACGGCAGGGCGTCGATAAGCACTGGCTTCCCTGCGGCATCGGTGAGGGGGATACACCAGTTTGCGTACTGGTGCGCGTTGGTGCCCGGCTGGTTTTGGATGCGGCGGTCGCCCACCATGTCCACGAGGTTCGTGCACGTCATCGCGGACGGGGTCGAGGCGATGAAGCGGGTGAGTCCGACAAGCAGGTCATCCAGCGAGCCCGCGCTGTCGAACTCGCCGAGGTCGTACTGGGTAAAGTCGGTGTCCGCGAACGCCGTGCCCGCGAACGCGCCCTCGGCGCGCACCTGGTTGAGCACGCGGCCGATCCACACGCCGTCCTCGGCGTTGAGCTCTTCGAGCGACTCCGCGACCAGGCCCAGGCGGGAGCGCAGCTCGTTGTGCACGCCCTCCATGTAGCCGGCGGTCGGCGGCAGGTCGTGCGTGCCAACGGCGGACAGCGCCAGCGCCCGGTACTGGTCGGCCGGGCGTGGGTCGTCGGAATCGGTCGCCTCGAACCACAGGACCGTCGTGCCGAACACACCGGTGTCGCGCAGCACGTCCTGCACCCACGGCTCGAAGGTGCCCAGGTCCTCGCCGATCACCACGGCGCCTGCGCGCTGCGCCTCAAGCAGGAGGATGCCCACCATCGCCCGGTAGTCGTAGTTCATGTACAGGCCGTCAGCCGGCTTGTCCTCGCGCGGCATCCAGAACAGGCGGAACAGACCCAGGATGTGGTCGACGCGGATGCCGCCGGAGTGGCGCAGCACCGTGCGCAGCAAGTCGCGCCACGGGCCGTACCCCTGCTGGGCGAGTGCCTCCGGGTTCCACGGCGGTTGGGACCAGTCCTGCCCCTGCTGGGAGTACATGTCCGGCGGCGCGCCAACCGAGGCGTCGGCGACCAGCACATCAGCCAGCGTGTGAGCGTCCGCGCCGTCCGGGTGAATGCCCACGGCGAGGTCCGTCATGATGCCGATGCGCATGCCGGCGGCCAGCGCGCGGTCCTGGGCGACGCGGCGCTGCTCGTCCGCGATGAACTGCAGCCACATGTAGAACTGGATCGTTTCCTCGTCGGCGGCCTTCGCCGCGTGCTGGCCGTGCTCGACCGCGTCGGCCTGGACGGCGCACCACTCGCCGAACTCGCGCAGGCCCTCGCCCTCGTCCAGGGTGTACAGCTCGAAGTCGTGCGAGCGCCCCGGGTCCTGCTGGGACAGGTAGAACAGCTCGCGCAGGACCGCGAGCTTCACCTCAAACACGGCGTTGCGGTCCAGCGGGTCGGCGGTGTGGTTCATCGCTTTCAGCGGGCTGACCAGCTGGTTGACCTCCGCGCGCGTTTCCACGCCCAGCTTGGTGAACTCGGGGACCGCCTCGACGGAAATGTAAATGGGATTGACAAAGCGGCGCGAGGCGGGGAGGTACGGGGAGTCCTCCACCGGCGGGACGGGCTGCGCAGCGTGCACCGGGTTGATCAACAGGTAGTCCGCGCCTTCGGCGGCGACAGCCTCGGCGATGCGCGCGAGGTCTTCAAAGTCGCCGATGCCCCAGGACTGCGTGGAGCGCACGGAGTAGAGCTGCGCCATCACGCCGTACGCGGGCCGGCGCTCGAGCGCCTCGTTGGTGGTCAGGCGGGCCGGCACAACAATGAGCGGGCAGACCTCGTCCAGGTCGTCGGACTCCAGGTGCAGCTCGTGCCAACCTTCGGGCAGGTCGCCGGGGACGTGGAAGGTCGCCTCGCCCCAGACGGTGCCGTCGGCGGCGGTGGTCGGCGGCGCCCAGTTCTCGTCCTGGTAGGCGTCGCGCGAGGACCCGTCCTCCAGGCGGATCCAGCAGTGCGCGTAGTGGCCGTCCTTGACGTGGACGTTGAAGTGCTGTTCCTCGCCCGCGGTGGCGACCACGGTGAGGGGCAGCGGCCGGGTCGCGAGGGCGGTCGCGCGGGCGTCGATAAGCTCTTGGAGCTCCTGGTCTGAGGGGGATTCAGACAGCGGCACGCCGATTGCGCGCAGCAGTTTCATGAAGGACTGCGCCGGCGGCGTAACAAGTTTCCCAACGTCGGAGCGGTAGGAGGTGCCAAAGCCGTACGACCGGGCGAGTGACAGCAGGAGTTCTTCATTCATCACAGTGAACACAACGAACATTGTGCCAAACGCGCCGCGCGCTCGCCCGGAGCGGGGCCGAGCAGCTGTTAACGCGGTAGGGTGAGGGCTTATGTCACAGAATTCTTTCACCACGGACCTCGGTTTCGAGCTCGACGCGTCGGAAAACTGCCTGAGCCAGCTGATCACGCTGTGCACGGAGCACCCGCACACCGTGCTGTTTTCCCGCCCGCGTAACTACGACTGGGTGAACGTGACCGCCGGCGAGTTCCTTGAGGAAGTCTACGAGGCCGCGAAGGGCCTGGTCGCTGCGGGTGTTGAGCCCGGCGATCGCGTGGCCATCCTGTCGGCGACCCGCTACGAGTGGTCGCTGATGGACTTTGCCATCTGGGCGGCCGGGGCGGCGTCGGTGCCGATCTACCCGTCGAGCTCCATGTCGCAGATCCAGTGGATTCTGGAGGATTCCGGCGCGAAGCTGGCGCTGACGGAGACGCGTGATCATACGCAGCTGATCAGCTCGTTCGTGCTGCAGGAGGATGGCACGCCGCGGCTAGCTGGCTCCACGTCCCAGCTGCGCAAGGTCTATGAATTTAATGCCTCGGGCGTGGAGACGCTCAAGTTCGAGGGGCGCGAGGTGGAGCAGTCGCTCATCGACGCCCGCGTGGCCGCCATCACCCACGACGACATCGGCTCGATCGTCTACACCTCGGGCACCACCGGCCGGCCGAAGGGCGTGGAGCTCACGCACGGCAACTGGGCCTACCAGACGTGGGCGCTGATTAAGAACGAGATTGGCGAGGTCGCCGTTCCCGGCAAGCGCGTCGTCACCTTCCTGCCGCTCGCGCACGTGCTGCAGCGCGCGGTGTCGCTGGCGCTGACGATGGCGGGCGCGACCCAGTCGCACTGGTCCGACACCTCCACCCTCACGGTGGAGCTGCAGCGTGCCCGGCCGAACATGGTGCTCGGCGTGCCGCGCGTGTTTGAGAAGGTGCGCAACGCCGCCTACAACAAGGCCGCTGACGGCTCCGCCGTGGGCAAGCGCGTCTTCCTCGAGGCCGAGCGCGCCGCCATCGAGTACTCCAAGGCGCTGGATACGCCGGAGGGGCCGAACCGCGTGCAGAAGGCGAAGCGGAAGGTGTTTGAAAAGCTCGTCTACTCCAAGCTCAAGGACGCCATGGGTGGCGCCGTGACCTACGGAATCACGGGCGGTTCCGCGATGAGCGCCGAGCTGTCGCACTTCTTCCGCGGCATGGGCGTGCCCATCTACGAGGGATACGGGCTGACCGAGACCTGCGCCGCGGCGTGTGTGAACAACAAGGCCGGGCAGAAGATCGGCACCGTCGGCCCACCGGTCAACGGCTACTCCGTGCGCATCAACGACGACGGCGAGATCGAGTTCTCCGGCCCCGGCGTGTTCAAGCAGTACTGGAACAACCCGGACGCCACGGCCGAGGCGTTCGACGAAGGCTGGTTCAACACCGGCGACCTGGGCGAGGTGGACGCCGAGGGCTTCGTGCGCATCACTGGCCGCAAGAAGGACCTCATTGTCACCGCGGGCGGCAAGAACGTTTCGCCCGGGCCGATGGAGGAGATCATCCGTCAGGACCCGCTCATTTCGAACGCGCTCATTGTCGGCGACGGCAAGCCATTTATCGGCGTGCTGGTCACGCTGGACGAGGACGAGCTGGCCCGCTGGAAGGCCACCCACAACATCCCGGAGCAGAAGAAGCTCGCGGAGCTCGCCCAGGACGCGAGCCTTCGCGCGGAGGTACAGGACGCGATCAACATGGCCAACGCGACCGTTTCGCACGCCGAGGCGATTAAGAAGTTCCGCATCCTGGACCGCGACCTCTCCGAGCGCGACAACGAGATGACGCCAACGATGAAGGTCAAGCGCAACGTGGTCTTCCAGCGCTTCCGCGAGGACATTGACAAGCTCTACGAGCGCTAGCGTGCGTCGGTGGCGGGGTGGGTGCGGCGTAGCTTCGGCGCGCCTTCCGCGCCGGGGCGCGCCCGTGCCTTAGCATTGCTCCCAGCAAATCCGTAACTCGTCCTGAGCAATACAAAAGGGGGCTTGTCCGTGCACAAGACGGCTGCAATGCTGCGGCACCGCGAGCTCACGCAGGAGATTTACAACATCGGCGACGAGGTCGCCGAGTACATCGAGCACATTGCAGAGGCCGTCGCGGACTACGACGGCGAGCTCACGGACGACTGCCTCGCCGAGTTTGTGGAGATCGCCGACGACGCCCGCGTGGACGCGCGCCGGGTGGTCGGCGAGCTCATCGGCCTGCGCCAGGCACTGACCTCGGGGATGCGCGCGGGCGTCCTGTCCGCCTCCGCCTGCCCCGAGGAGAAGGTCCCCGAGCCGGAGCTTCTCGACGCCACCGGGCTGGAAGAGCTCTTCCCGCTTTCCGCGCCGTTTTCCGTGCAGACGATGGAGGACGCGCTCACCGGCCGCACCGACCTCACTGTCCAGCACCTCACCGAGATTGTCGCCTACACCCTTGAGCAGACCGACATGGTCGCCCGCGAGCTCGGCGCGGTGAGCCTACCGCACCTTTACGCCACAGTCTCAGAGCTGGTCGAGGCCGCCGTCGAGGGGTGGGTGGAGACTGTGTGCGTTGACCATCCGGCGTTCGTGCGCACTATGCGCGGGACCAACCCGCCGGAGTTTTTGGACGAGCGCGCCCGCATCAACCGGATCGTGGAGAAGGTCGCGGCGAAGCGCTCCCGGCGCGGTGCCTAAACTGGCCGCATGGCTGAACACGACTCTTTTGGCGTCTACCTTCACGTCCCGTTCTGCGCGACCCGTTGTGGCTACTGCGACTTCAATACGTACACGCCCACCGAGGTAGCGTCCTCGCACGCGGAGTACCTGGACGCGATCGAGCGCGAGCTGGAGCTCGCCGCCGCGCGCACCGCCGCCGCGCGGGGCGAGCGCACCCCGCCGCGCGCGGACACTGTGTTCGTGGGCGGGGGCACCCCGTCGCTGCTCGGCGCAGACGGGCTGTCGCGCCTGCTGGGTGCCGTCCGCAACACCTTCGGCCTCGCGCCGAACGCCGAGGTCACCACGGAGTCGAACCCGGAGTCCACCAGCCCCGGCTACTTCGCGGGGCTGCGCGAGGCAGGTTTTACTCGTGTGTCGCTCGGGATGCAGTCCGCCTCCACGCCCGTACTCAAGGTGCTGGACCGCGCGCACACGCCGGGGCGCGCTGTCGCCGCTGCCCGCGAGGCGCTTGCCGCCGGGTTTGACCACGTCAACCTGGACATGATCTACGGCACCCCGACGGAGACGGACGATGACGTGCGCGCCACGCTCGACGCGATCCTTTCCACGGGAGTGGACCACGTGTCCGCGTACTCGCTCATCGTGGAGGACGGCACCGCGATGGCGCGCAAGGTGCGCCGCGGTGAGCTGCCGGCGCCCGAGGAGGAGGTGTACGCGCGCCGCTACGAGTTGATCGCCGAGGCGCTCGAGGCCGCGGGGTTCGGCTGGTACGAGGTGTCCAACTGGTCGAAGCCGGGCGGGGAGTGTCGGCACAACCTGCTGTACTGGCGCGATGGCCAGTGGTGGGGCGCGGGTCCGGGGGCGCACTCTTATATCGGCCGCGAGCGCTTCGCAAACGTGAAGCGCCCAGAGCGCTACGCCGACATCCTGCGGGGCGGCGAGCTGCCGATCGGGTTCACGGAGACGGTGACGGATGCGGAGCACCACGACGAGCAGGTGATGCTCGGCCTGCGCCTGAAGGAGGGTGTCCCTGCCGGCTCGGTTGGGGCAGGGGCGCGCGAGGTCGTCGACAAGCATGTGCGCGGCGGCCTGCTCACCGCGGGCGAGCGCATCGCGGTGACGGATGCGGGCCGATTGCTTGCAGACGGCATCGTGACCGATATTCTGGCCGCCGAGTAGGATAGCTGGCAGTCGATGAGAGGGAGTGCTAATGAGTGCTGCTGATGACCGCCGCAAGGCGGTGCTGCGCGCAATCGTTGCAGACTACATCGCGCAGCAAGAACCAGTCGGATCGAAGGCACTGGTGGAGCGCCACGGGCTCGGCGTGAGCTCGGCGACCATCAGGAACGACATGAGCGTGCTGGAGCAACAGGGCTACATCAGCCAAACCCACACCTCCTCCGGCCGCATCCCCACGCAGGCCGGGTACCGCGCGTTCGTGGACGCGCTGCACGACGACGTCAAGCCGCTCTCCGTCGCTGAGCGCCACGCCATCCTGGACTTTCTCGAGCACGGCGTGGACCTCGAGGACGTGCTGCGCCGCAGCGTCCAGCTGCTCGCCCAGCTGACCAACCAAGCCGCGGTGGTGCAGCTGCCTAACCTCGACCTGTCGCGCGTGAAGCACTGCGAGGTCGTCTCGCTCACGCCGACGCGCTTGCTGCTGGTGGTCATCACCGACACCGGGCGCGTTGACCAGCGCAATGTCGAGCTCAAGGGGCCGCTTGTCGACGCCCACGTGCCCGTCCTCCGCGACCTCCTTAACGACGTCCTCGTCGGCCGGACGATGCGCGAGGCCGCCGCCGGGCTGTCCACCCTGCACGCGCGCGCCCCGCGCGCACTCGCCGACGCCGTCGGGCGCTGCGCCGCCGTCCTCGTGGACACGCTGGTGGACACGACCGCGGACCGCCTGCTCATCGCCGGCGCGGGCAACCTGACCGTGCACCGGCTGGCGGACCTGCACAGCGTGATCGAGGCCCTGGAGCAGCAGGTCGTCGTGCTGAAGCTCCTGGCCAGCGCGCAGGATCTGGAGCGGGTGTCCGTGCGGATCGGGCGGGAGAACGAGAACGAGGAATTTTCCCAGGCCGCGATTGTTACAACTGCATATGGCGCGGGCGACGAGGCGCTTGGCGGACTCGGGGTGGTCGGTCCGACGTACATGGACTACCCCGGTACGATTCAAAAGGTTGCCACCGTGGCCCAATACATTAGCCGCATCCTGCGGGGCGAATAGCAGCCGCGACCAGCGGGCGAAGCACTTCCTCACACTTCTATAAATCTGAAAGGGTAAATACTTTGGCACGAGACTACTACGGCATTCTCGGCGTCGACCGGGAAGCCACGGAGCAAGAGATTAAGAAGGCGTACCGCAAGCTCGCCCGCAAGTACCACCCGGACGTGAACCCGTCCGAGGAGGCTGCGGAGAAGTTCGCGGACATCTCGCTGGCGCAGGAGGTCCTGCTGGACCCGAAGAAGCGCAGCATTGTGGACCGCGGCGGAGACCCAATGGAGCAGGGCGGCGCGGCCGGGCCCGGCGGCGGCTTCGGTGGATTCGGCGGTGTCGGCGACATTTTCGAGGCGTTCTTCGGCGGGGGCGGCGCGGGCCGCGAGCCGCGTTCGCGCGTGCAGCCGGGCAACGACGCCCTGCTGCGCACCCAGATCACGCTGGAAGAAGCGTTTGCGGGCGTGAAGAAGGACGTCACCGTGGACACCGCCGTGTTGTGCAACAAGTGCCAGGGCTCCGGCTCCGAGTCGGGCGCCAAGCCGGAAACCTGCGACTACTGCCAGGGTCAGGGCGCGGTGCAGGAGATGCAGCAGTCCTTCCTGGGCAACGTGATGACCACCCACGAGTGCCCGAAGTGCCACGGCTACGGCGAGATTATTAAGGACCCGTGCCGTCAGTGCGCCGGCGACGGCCGCGTGCGCACCACCCGCGACCTCACCGTAAACGTCCCGGCCGGCATCGCGTCCGGCATGCGCATCCGCATGGCCAACCAGGGCGAGGTCGGCCACGGCGGCGGCCCGGCGGGCGACCTCTACGTGGAGGTCCACACCGCCCCGCACGCCGTCTTCGCCCGTGAGGGCAACGACCTGCACCTGCAGCTGCGCGTGCCAATGTATGACGCTGCGCTTGGCACCGATCTGGCCGTGGAGAACTTGGCCGGCGAGCAGACCACTATCCAGGTCCCGGCCGGCGTGCAGCCAGATGAGGAGATCGTCCTGCACGGCGAGGGCATGCCGCGCCTGCGCGCCGAGGGCGCGGGCGACATGGTCGCGCACGTGAAGGTGGTCGTGCCGACCGACCTGAGCAAGGACGAGCGCGCCGCGCTGGAGCAGCTGCGCGAGTCTCACGACGACGAGGCGCGCGTGCACTCCAGCGAGGAGTCCGGCGGGGAAAGCTTCTTCTCTCGCATGCGTGGTAAGTTCCGCCGCTGATGAGCCTGCCGTACTTTTACGCCGCGCAGCCAAACTCCGGCGAGCTCGACGGCGCCGAAGCGAAACACGCCCACGTCAAGCGCATCGGCCCGGGGGAGCACATCATGCTTGTCGACGGCCACGGCAACGCCGCCGAAGTCGTCGTCCGCGACTGCTCGCGCGACCGTGTCGTCGGCGACGTGGTGGCCGAACACACCGAAGCCGCGCCCACGCCGCGCGTCACGCTCGTGCAAGCGGTGCCGAAGTCGGAGCGCGCCGAGCTGGCCGTCGACCTCGCCGTGCAGGGCGGCGCGGACGCCATCATTCCCTGGATCTCGCACCGCACCATCGCGCGGTGGGGGAACGACAAGCAGGCGAAGCAGGTGCAGAAGTGGCAAAACCAGGCTGCCGCCTCCGCGAAGCAGTCGCGCCGGGCGTGGCTGCCTAAGGTCCACGACGCGATGACAACCAACCAACTCAAGGACCTCATCGCCGGCAAGCCCGCGGTCGTGCTGCACGAAGATGCGACCGACTCCATCAAGGACCTTAACTTCGGCGAAGAGGTCTTCCTCATCGTCGGCCCGGAGGGCGGCATTAGCCAGGATGAGTTAGATTTGCTCGGAGCCCACCCCGTGCGGATGGGGCCGCAAGTCCTGCGCACAGCGAGCGCCGGGTTCGCGGCACTTTGCGCCATCGGCGCGTTGACGTCTCGCTGGTAGTGTTGAGGAGCAGCATGCAAAATCCAGTTACCCGCAAACTCGAATTGGACTCCGCCTACGCCCAGGCCGTCCTCGGAGTCAACGACGGCAACCTGCGGGTCCTCAACCGGCAGCTCGCCGCTGACATCCACGCGCGAGGCACGACGCTGACGCTGCGCGGTGCCGAGGCGGACGTGGCCTACGCGGCGCGCGTCGTCGATGAGCTTGAGTCCATGGCGCGCCGTGGCGTGCCGGTGGACCCGGACTCCGTCGTCCACGCCGCCCGCATTATGGAGACGGACACGCCAGAATCCGCGTCCGAGATCCTCGGCGCAGAGATCGTCGCCCGCCGCGGCAAGGTGATCCGCCCCAAGACGGCGGGCCAGCGCCAGTACGTCGACGCGATCGACGAGCACACGATTACGTTCGGTATCGGCCCCGCCGGCTCCGGCAAGACCTACCTGGCCGTGGCGAAGGCGGTGCAGGCGCTGCAGGCCAAGGAAGTCAAGCGCATTATCCTCACCCGCCCCGCCGTGGAAGCGGGCGAGAAACTCGGCTTCCTCCCGGGCACGCTGAATGACAAGATCGACCCGTACCTGCGCCCGCTCTACGACGCGCTGCGGGACATGTTGGACCCGGAGATGATCCCCAAGCTCGTCGACGCCAACATCATCGAGGTCGCCCCGCTCGCCTACATGCGCGGTCGCACCCTGTCGGATGCGTTCGTGATCCTGGACGAGGCACAGAACACCACCGGTGCGCAGATGAAGATGTTCCTCACCCGCCTGGGCTTCCGCTCGAAGATGGTGGTCACCGGCGACATCTCGCAGGTGGACCTGCCGCGCGGCACCGTGTCCGGCCTGCGCGTTGCCCGGCGCATTCTGTCCAACATCGATGACATCGCGTTCCAGGAGATGCGCGGCGAGGACGTCGTGCGCCACCACCTGATCTCCCGCATCGTCGCCGCGTACGACCGGCACGATGCCCAGAATTCGATGCGCTACGAAAAGCGCCAGCAGGAGCTTGAGCGCGAGCGCGAGGAGGAAGCCAGCCAGTGAGCATTGAAGTTCTCAACGAGTCCGGCGAGGCCGACGTCAACGAGCAAATGCTTATCGACGTTTGCTCGTTCGCCCTCCAAACCATGGACGTCCACCCGGACACCGAGGCCACGATCACGCTCGTGGATGAGCCGACGATGGCGGATCTCCACGTCCGCTGGATGGACCTCGAGGGCCCGACCGACGTGATGAGCTTCCCTATGGATGAGCTCACTCCCGGTGGCGGGCGCCCGGACGCGACCCCGTTCGGCGCGTCGATGCTGGGCGACATCATCCTGTGCCCGGCGTTCGACCGCAAGCAGGCGGAGATGGCGGGCCACGACTTGGCGCATGAGCTCGCACTGCTCACCGTCCACGGAGTCCTGCACCTGCTTGGCTACGACCACATTCAGCCCGCCGACGAGCGCGAGATGTTCGCGCTGCAGAACGAGATCCTCGCCGACTGGTACGACTCCATGACCGCGCGCGGGGTGGAGTACCAGCCGAAGCCGACCGGGGCGCACGCGTTCCCCTCCGCCGCTGACCGCGAGGAGCTCGACCGTCTGATGCGTGAGCGCGAGGCGCAGCACGCAGACCCCCACAGCCCCCACGGCACCCGCGGCCCCAACGCACCGACCCAGAACGAGAACTAACACCTCAATGCACAACACCATTTTCTACGGCATCATCGCGCTCGCGGCGATGCTGTTGTCCGGCCTTCTTGGCTCCGTCGAATCCGCCCTGACCCCGGTCTCCCGGGCGCGTGTGGAAAACATGGTGAAGGACGAGGTCGCCGGCGCGCCGGCGCTGCTGCGCGTGGTCAACGCGCGCGCGAACCACGTCAACATGCTCGTGCTGCTGTCTACCACGCTGGACATCACGGCGGCGGTGTTCGCGGCGATCACAGCCATGGACCTCATTGACGCGGAAGGCTGGGCGATCACCGCGGCGATCGTGGCGGTAGCGCTGCTGCAGTTCAGCATCATCGGCGTCTTCGCCCGCACGGCTGGCAAGCGCAACCCGTACACCATCTCGCTGAAGGCGGCCCAGTGGCTCGTGGTGTTCCACGCGGTGCTGGGCCCGGTGTC
Source organism: Corynebacterium gottingense (assembly GCF_002285125.1). Taxonomy (NCBI): domain Bacteria; kingdom Bacillati; phylum Actinomycetota; class Actinomycetes; order Mycobacteriales; family Corynebacteriaceae; genus Corynebacterium; species Corynebacterium gottingense. The sequence continues at coordinate 55,263 of NZ_NSGN01000004.1, read as the reverse complement.
CCGTTTCCTGATCAAGCTGGGCAACCTGTTCCACCCGGGCGCGGACTTCCGCGACGGCCCGTACGCCACCGAAGTGGAGCTGCGCGAGGCCGTTGACATTGCGCAGGAGAAGGGCGTGGTGGAGACCACCGAGGGCCGCATGATCCAGAACATCTTCGACCTCGCGTCCACTCACGCCCGCCAGGTGATGGTGCCGCGCCCGGAGATGATCTGGATCGAGAGCGAAAAGACGGCGCGCCAGGCCACGAGCCTGATGGTTCGCTCGGGTCACTCGCGCGTTCCGCTCATCGGCGAGAGCGTCGACGAGATCGTCGGCGTGGCTTACCTCAAGGACATGTTCGGCGACAACGGTGCCCCGGTCGACGCGTCGACGCAGCTGACCGGGCTGATGCGCGAACCGCTGTTCGTGCCGGAGTCGAAGCCGCTGGACGAGCTGCTCAAGCAGATGCAGCAGCAAAACACGCACATCGCGATCGTCATTGACGAGTTCGGCAACGTAGCCGGCCTCCTCACCATGGAGGACCTGTTGGAGGAAATCGTCGGCGAGATCACCGACGAGTTCGACGAGGACGAGGACGCTCCGGTCGAGCAGATCGGCGAGCGCCAGTTCCGCGCCCAGTCCCGCCTGCCGCTCGATGACTTGGTGGACTACCTCGAGGACCACTTCGACTACGAGGTCGAGTTCGATGACGAGCTCACCGACTCTGTGGACACCCTCGCCGGCCTACTGTCCTATCAGCTTGGCCGCGTCCCGCTCCCGGGTTCGTCGACGGTGATCGACGGCGTGCGCTACACCGCCGAGGGCGGCTTCGACCGCCGCGGCCGCATCAAGACGAGGACAGTGCTTATCGACGTCCCCGAACCCCCCGAAGAGCCGCTGCCGACTGACGAAACGCGCTAAGATAGTACTTGTCAGTTTTCCTCTTGAAAGGGGCTTTTCCAATGCGTGCAGTGCGCTACTACGGTCAGAAAGACATCCGCGTCGAAGAGATTGACGCGCCGGAGGCAGGCAAGGGCGAAGTGCTCATCGACATCGCCTGGTGCGGCATCTGCGGCACCGACCTGCACGAGTACCTGGAGGGGCCGATCTTCTGCCCGAAGCCGGGCCACCCGCACCCGATCACGGGCGAAGAGCCGCCGGTCACCCTCGGCCATGAGTTCTCCGGCGTGATCTCCGCGCTGGGCGAGGGCGTGGACGACCTGGAGGTCGGCCAGCACGTCGTCGTCGAGCCGTACGTCCTGCCGGATGACGTCGACCCGAAGAAGCCGGGCCCGTACAACCTGCACCCGGACGTCAACTTCATTGGCCTGGCCGGCGGTGGCGGCGGCCTCTCCGAGAAGATTGCGGTCCAGCGCCGCTGGGTCCACACGATCTCCAACGACATCCCGCTGGATGAGGCCGCCCTGATCGAGCCCCTTTCCGTTGCCCACCACGGCTTCTCCGCCGCGGACGCGAAGGAAGGCGACGTGGCGCTGATCGGCGGCGCCGGCCCGATCGGCGTGCTCACTGCCGCGGTGGCGAAGGCATACGGCTGCACCGTGGTCATCTCCGAGCTCTCCGAGCTGCGTCGCCAGAAGGCGCTCGACGCCGGCGTGGTCGACTACGCCATCGACCCGAGCAGCCAGGACCTCAAGGAAGAGATCATGAAGATCACAGACGGCAAGGGCGCGGACATCGCTTTCGAGGCCACCTCCGTGAACGTTGTGCTGGACCAGCTGGTGGACTGCCTGAAGCTCAAGGGCACCCTGGTCGTGGAGTCCATCTGGTCCAAGAAGGCATCGCTGGACATCCACAGCGTCGTCATGAAGGAGCTGACGCTGCGCGGCATCATCGGCTACGCACACGACCACGAGCAGACCATCAAGCTCGTCGAGTCCGGCAAGATCGACCTCAAGCCGTTCATCACCGGCAAGATCGGTTTCGACGGCGTGGTCGACGAGGGCTTTGACACCCTGATCAACCGCAACGAGACCGCGGTGAAGATCCTCGTCTCCCCAGAGCTGTAGAGAAAATTAGGAAATTCTCGGGGCTGCGTTTGTGGCCCCTGACGCCCCCGTCGCAAAGCGGCGGGGGCACAATAGGTGGTATGAGTAACATTCTCTCCATCCAATCGGCAGTTGCGTACGGGCACGTGGGCAACTCGGCCGCCGTCTTTCCCCTGCAACGCATCGGCCACGAGGTGTGGCCGGTGTACACCGTCAACTTTTCCAACCACACCGGTTACGGTCACTGGACCGGCCCGATGATCCCGGCCTCGGATGTCGCGGACATCATCAAGGGCATGGATGAGCGCGGCGCCCTCGAGCGTGTCGACGCGGTGCTTTCCGGCTACCAGGGCGGCGACGACATCGCCGACGTGATCGTGGAGGCTGTCGCGCAGGTCAAGGCCAAGAACCCGAACGCCATCTACGCGTGCGACCCGGTGATGGGCAACGCCAAGTCCGGGTGCCACGTCTCCGACAACATCCCGCCGCTGCTGCGCGACAAGGTCGTGCCGGCCGCCGACCTGATCACCCCGAACCAGTTCGAGCTGGGCTACCTCACCGAGCGGGACGTCAACGATCTGGATTCGACGTTGGCAGCCGTGGACGCCGCCCGCGAGATGGGGCCGTCGACCGTGCTGGTCACCTCCGTCGAGCGCCCCGACGCGCCGGAGGACGTCATGGAGATGATCGCCGTGGACGACAAGGGCAAGTGGATCGTGCGCACCCCGCGCCTGCCGTTTAAGCGCAACGGCTCCGGCGACGTCACCGCCGCTCTGTTCACTGGCCACTACCTGCGCGGCGGCGACGCGGCGAACGCGCTGGCTCGTACCGCAAGCTCCGTGTACGACATGTTGCGCCTCACCCACGAGGCGGACTCGCAGGAGCTCAAGCTTGTGGAGGCGCAGGACTACTACGCCAACCCGCAGCTGCAGTTCAACGTGGAAGCGCTGTAGTGGACATCGTTTCGCTGCAGTCGGCGGTGGCGTACGGGCACGTGGGCAACTCGGCCGCCGTGTTCCCCATGCAACGCCTCGGCCACGAGGTGTGGCCGGTGCACACCGTCAACTTTTCCAACCACACGGAGTACCCCACGTGGCGCGGTCCGGTACTCGGCGCTGACAACGTGCGCGAGATCCTACGCGGCATGGAGTTCGCGTTCCCGCAGGTGGACCTGTTTGTCAGCGGGTACCTCGGCACCGCCGAGATGGCGGAGGTGGTGCGCGACGCCGTCGTGGCCATCAAGGAGGCCAACCCGCAGGCGCGCTACGTGTGCGACCCGGTGATTGGTAACTCGGAGGTCGGCTCGTTTGTCCGCGAGGACATCCCCGACGTGTATACGGAGACGCTCATCCCGCTTGCCGACGCCATCACGCCCAACCAGTGGGAGCTCTCGCTGCTGACCGGCCGGCGCCTCGACCCGGGCGACGCTGCGTACGCCGCGGACGCCTCAGACGCGGAGTACACCGAGGCGCTCGCGGACGCCGCGCGGTCGCTGTGCAGCAACGCACTCATCACCTCGGTGGAGACGGGCAACCCGGAGACGATTGGGATGGTCGACGTGGCGTCGACAAGCGTCCTGCGCACGGACGCCCCGCGGCTCGGCGGCAACATTGTTGGTGCGGGTGACCTGGCGACGGCGCTGTACGCCGCGCTCATCGACGTCGCGCCGCAGCAGCGCCTCGACCACCTCGCCGGGACGATGGGCGCGATGGTGCGCGCGGTGCGCGAGCGCGGGCTCGACGAGCTGCCGCTCGTTGAGCTGCAGGAGTGCATCGTCGACCCCGCACGTACCGCCTAGGCGAAGGACGAGCGCGGCGCGCCGATGCCCGGGTCGATACGCGGCGGCTCGCCGGCGCCGGGGCGGATGTCAATGTCAAAGATTTCCGTCGGCAGGTACACCGTGGCGCACGCGTTCGGAATGTCCACCACACCGGAGAAGCGGCCCTCGATCGGCGCCGCGCCCAGCAGCAGGTAGGCCTGCTCCGGAGACCAGCCGAACGTGGTGAGGTAATCGATGGCGTGGAGGCACGCGCGCTGGTACGCCAACTGGGAATCCAGGTAGCGCTGCTCGCCCTCGAGCGTGACGGAGGTGCCGGAGAACGCGAGCCACTGGCTGTACTGCGGCTCGACGTTGCCCGGCATGAAGATGGCGTTTTCGGTCACGCCGTACTTGGCCATGCCGTCCTTGATCACGTCGACGTGGAAGTCGATGAAGCCGCCCATCTCGATGCCGCCGCAGAACGTGATCTCGCCGTCGCCCTGGGAGAAGTGCAGGTCGCCGACGGAGAAGTTCGCGCCGTCGACATACACGGGGTAGAACACGCGCGTGCCCTTGGACAGGTTCTTGATGTCCTGGTTGCCGCCGTTTTCGCGCGGCGGGGCGGTGCGGGCGCCCTCGCCGGCGACGCGGTCGAAGTCAGCGCCGGTGAGCGAGCCGAGGATGGCGTGGTCCGGCTCCGGCGGCAGCGCGAGCGGAGGGACGCGCTCCGGGTCGGTGGCGATGAGCGCGGCCTCGCGCTGGTTCCACTTGCCCAGCAGCTCGTGGGACGGGGCGGTGCCCATGAGGCCCGGGTGGATGATGCCGGTGAAGCTCACGCCCGGGATGTGGCGCGAGGTCGCGGTCTGGCCGGTGAAGTCCCACACGGCCTTGTACGCGTCGGGGAACTGGTCGGTGAGGAAGCTGCCGCCGTTCTTCTTGGCAAAGATGCCGGTGTAGCCCCAGCCCTGGCCGGCGAGCGGGCCCTCCTCCTGCGGGATCGGCCCCACGTCCAGGATGTCCACAACCAGCAGGTCGCCCGGCTTCGCGCCTTCGATGCGGAACGGGCCGGACAGCGCGTGGACCTTGTTCAGCGGCGCGTCGCGGATGTCGTCGGCGCTGTCGTCGTTGTGGATGTCGCCGTCGAACCACTCGCGGCAGTCAACGCGGAAGGTGTCACCGGGCTGCACCGTCTGGATCGCCGGGATGTCGGGGTGCCAGCGGTTGTGGCCGACGGTCTCCTGATCCGGGAACGGCTTGGTGGAATCGAGTGGGAAAAGATTCTTCGGCATGCTGCCTCCTAAGGCTTCGGAAGTTTGGCGTGTTGCGGGTTGTGCGAGACCGGGGTGGCGCGCCGGTTGCCGGCACGCGGGACCGAGTTCACGACCGCGGGTTCGTATGCGCTCTTCTGCGTTGCCTCCACCAGCTGGGCCTTTCGCTTATCGACGCTTCCCACAGCCGGTGCACTAATCACCCTCGTCGCCTCCTCGCCGCAGTCCTTGCAGTCCGTCGTACGCGACTCGGAGGACATGGGAAGAAGCCGCTCGGTGGTGTGGCCGGTTGGGCAACGAAATTCATAGAAAGGCATCTGCTTCACTTTCTTTTTCAGCAGTGGGTGCAATCACAAAAGCACGGCCAGTGTAACGCATACCGAGTAGGGGTACGCGGATGCCGGCCGCCGATCGGGGGTGGCGCGCCCCCGACTACGGTGGCGGGCATGGCACAGCAACGCAGACACCGGGACCACCGAACCGACGCGCGGAGCTCGCGCCCCGCACAGCGGCGCGGCACCATCGACCAGCTGGATCGGATGTGCCGCGACATCGACGGCGCCGGCTACGGCGCGTACAAGAAGCTCGCGGGCGAGTACGAGACCGGCGAGGTCCGCCTGGTGGTGGACAAGGTGCAGTCAGACCCGTTCGCGTCGCCGTCGAAAATCCGCGTCATCGTGCCGCGCGATGCGCTCGATTTGGGTGGCGAGTTCACCGCGACGCGCGGCGACCGCATCGCCGTCGCCGACGTGCTGGCGCGCGAGGCTGCGGCACTCCTACGCTCCGGCGGCGCGCCCGGCCGCGGAGGGGGAAGCGGCAAATCCAACACCATCAGCATCGGGGCGCTCGGCCAGGAGGTCCTCGAGCGCACCAACGTGCTGGTGGGGGAGCGCGATGTGGAATTCCGCCTGCTCGTCGGGCTGCCCGCGCGCGGGCGGCGGGTGCTGGGCAAACAGGCGGCGCAGCTGCTCACGCAGGACGTCCCCCAGCTCGCGCAGCGGGCGGCGGCGGTGTCGCGCCAAGCCCTGGAAGACGCGGTGTGGCTGCTCCGGGACCAGGAGGCGCTCCGCGCCGAACTGCCGGGCCGCGGGCTCGTCGCGTTCGTCGCCGACGGCGCGAACCTCCCGCGCGCATCGGGCGCGAGCGACCTGCCGCTCAGCGGCGGCGTCCCGTTCCGCAGCCCCGAGCCGCTGCGCGTCACGTTCGACCTGCCTAGCGGCCGCACCGTCACCGGGATGGGCGTCCCGGAGGGGCTCACCGTCATCGTCGGCGGCGGCTACCACGGCAAGTCCACGCTGCTGCGCGCACTTGAGCGCGGCGTGTACCCGCACACGCTCGGCGACGGCCGCGAGTTTGCCATCACCCGCGCCGACGCCGTGACGGTGCGTGCGGAGGACGGCCGCCCGGTGACGTCGCAGGACATCTCCGCGTTCATTGCCAACCTGCCCAACGGCGCCGACACCGCGCACTTTTCCACCGCCAACGCCTCCGGCTCCACGTCCCAAGCAGCCAACGTTATCGAGGCTCTCCAGGCGAGCGCGAGCACGTTGCTTATCGACGAAGACACCTCCGCCACCAACTTCATGATCAGAGACACCGTGATGGCGGAGCTCATCGCCGCCGACCGCGAACCGATCACGCCGTTCAGCGCGCGCGTCCGCGGGCTCTACGAGGAGCTCGGCGTGTCGACGGTGCTGGTCGCCGGCAGCTCCGGCGCGTACCTGGGGCTCGCGGACACCGTGATCGCCCTGGACGCCTACGTGCCGAGCGACGTGACAGAACGGGCCCACGCGGTCGGGCGCGGGCACGAGCCCGCGCAGCTGCCGGTCACACCGGAGATGTTCGCGCCGGATGCGCGCACGCTGTCGGGCCCGACCTTTGTCTCCGTCGGCTCAGGCGGCGGGCGGCGCCGCGGGCCGAAGGCGCGGGGGCAGGACACCATCAGCGTGGGCAAGAGCGACATCGACATGTCCTTCCTGCCGCAGCTGGCCGGGGCGCCGCAGACGGCGGCGATCGCCGCCGCGCTGGAGCGGCTGGATGAGTTGTGTGGCCGCGGCGGGGCACCGGTGGCGGTGGGCGTCGAGAAGCTGCTCGGCGAGCTCGAGTCCGGCGGGCTCGCGGCACTCGTGCCGGGGCGCGCGCACCCGGGGCACCTCACGGCGCCGCGCCGGTTTGAGATCCTGGCCGCGGTGAACAGGTACCGGGGGCTTCGCACCGGGTAGGATTACGCGCCATGAGCACTTTCTTCCCCGACGAGGCCGACCTGCCAGACGACGCGCGCGCCGATGCCACCGGCGGCACGGACGCGGCGCCCCGCCCGACCGTGCCCGGCTTCACCGACACGCCGGAGGGCTTCCGCTCCGGGTTCGTCAGCTTTGTGGGCCGGCCCAACACCGGCAAGTCCACGCTGACCAACGCGCTCGTGGGCGAGAAGGTGGCCATCATGGCGGACCAGCCGGAGACGACGCGCCGGCCGATCCGCGGCATCGTGAACCGGGAGGACGCGCAGGTCATCATCGTGGACACGCCCGGCATGCACCGCCCGCGGACGCTGCTCGGCGAGCGGCTCAACGACGTGGTCAAGGACACCTTCGCAGACGTCGACGTCATCGGGTTCACGGTGCCCGCGGACGAGAAGATCGGCCCCGGCGACCGCTTCATTCTGGACCAGATCCGCCGCATCAAACCGAACACGCCGATCGTTGGCATCGTGACCAAGCTGGACAAGGCTTCGCGCGATATGGTCGGCGAGCGCCTGCTCGCGCTGCACGAGCTGCTCGGCGGCGACTGCGAGGTGGTGCCGGTCTCCGCCACGGACGGCGTGCAGACGGACGTGCTCATGGACATCCTGGTTGGCCAGCTGCCGGAGGGCCCGCGCTTCTACCCGGTCGGCGACGTCACCGACGAGGACCTCGAGGCGCGCATCGCCGAGCTGATCCGCGAGGAGGCGCTGCAGGGGCTTCGCGACGAACTGCCGCACTCCGTGGCCGTCCAGATCGATGAGATGGTGCCGGACCCGGAGAACCCGAACCGCACCATGATCTACGCCGTGATCTACCTCGAGCGCCCCGGTCAGCGCCGGATCCTGGAGGGGCCGAACGGCCGCCGCCTGTCCGGGATCACCCACCGCTCGCGCCAGCAGATCATGGACCTGGTAGGCCACAACGTGTACCTTGACCTGCGCCTGAAGGTGCTGAAGAACTGGCAGCAGGACCCGAAGGCGCTGGGCCGCCTTGGCTTCTAAGGCGATTCGGACTACTCGGTCTTCGAGGCCTTCGCGCCCGGGCCGCCCGTCCTGGCGCGACCGCGCGTTCGTCGTCCGCACTTACGACTTCGGCGAGGCCGACCGCGTCGTTGTCCTGCTCACGCGCTCCCACGGCTTGGTCCGCGGCGTGGCCAAGGGCGTGCGCAAGGCGCGCTCCCGGTTCGGCTCCCGCCTGCAGCCCTTCATCGACTTGGACGTGCAGATCTACCCGGGTAAGAGCCTGTCCACGATCACCGCCGCTGACACCGTGGCCTACCACGGCGCGCGCATCATCGAGGACTTCGAGCGCTACGCCGCGGCGTGCGCGATCCTGGAGGCGGCGGAAAAACTCGCGTACGAGGAGGCGGACCCCGAGCTGTTCGACCTGGTCAAGGACGGCATCCGCCAGCTACAGATGACGGAGGCGCCGACGCAGGTCCTCGACGCGTTCATCCTGCGCGCCACCGACCACGCCGGCTGGGGGCTGTCGCTGTACAACTGCGCGAACTGCGAGAAGCCTGGCCCGCACCGGGCGTTCAACGCCGCCGTGGGCGGGGCGGTGTGCACGAACTGCCGCCCGCCGGGGTCAATGACTGTGGCGGAGGAAACCCTGCACGCGATGTGGCTGCTCGCGCGAGGCTATGAGTACACGCCAGACTCGGCGACAGGGGAGTCGACAGTGGAGGCGCAGGTGCACCGCGCGGCGACCGCGCACCTGCAGTACCACCTGGAGTCCGGGTTGAAGAGTTTGCGAATGATGGAACAGGCATAATAAGGGCATGACTTTGCGCCAGATCGACCCGGAATTCATCCCCCGCCATATCGCACTCGTGATGGACGGCAACGGCCGTTGGGCGCAGCAGCGCGGCATGAAGCGCACTGAGGGGCACAAGCGCGGCGAGGCAGTGCTCATGGACTGTGTCGATGCCTGCATCGAGATGGGCACGATCGAGTGGCTGTCGGCCTACGCGTTTTCCACGGAAAACTGGCGCCGCGCGGCGTCCGAGGTCCGCTTCATCCTCGGTTTTTCCCGCGACGTGCTGCACCGCCAGCGCGACGAGCTGAACGAGAAAAACGTCCGCATCGTCTGGGCCGGTCGGCGCCCGCGCCTGTGGCGCTCGGTGCTCCGCGAGCTGGAAGCGGCCGAGGAGCTCACCCAGGACAACACCGGACTGACGCTCGCGATGTGCATCAATTACGGCGGCAGGGCAGAGATTATCGACGGCGCACGCCAGCTCGCCACCGACGCCCGCGACGGCAAGATCCGCCCACAGGACATCAACGAGCAGACGTTTTCCAAGTACCTCTACCGTCCCGACATGCCGGACGTGGACTTGTTCCTGCGCCCCAGCGGCGAGCAGCGCACCTCGAACTTCCTGCTCTGGCAGTCGGCCTACGCGGAGATGGTCTACCAGGACAAGCTGTTCCCGGACTTTACCAAGGACGACCTGTTCGAGGCGGTCTACGAGTACGCCAAGCGCGACCGGCGCTTCGGCGGCGCGGTGGATAAGTTCGCGGAGAAGTAAGGTTACGCGTTGGCGTCGAGAAGCTTCCTGCACTCGGCGCAGATGCCGTAGATCTCGGCGTCGTGGGCGACGAGCTGGTAGCCAAACGAGTTCGCGGTTTCGCGCGCCCAGGCCTCGATGGGCCCGCCGTCGATCTCCTCGCTGCAGCCGCACTTCGTGCACACGAGGTGATGGTGGTGGTGCTCGGTGATGCAGTGGCGGAAGAGCGTCTCGCCGTCGGCGTTCTGGAGCACGTCGACGGCGTCGATCTCCGCGAGCGACTGCAGCGTGCGATACACGGTGGTCAGGCCGACCTTCTCTCCACGCGCATCCAGCTCGGCGTGGATTTCTTTGGCGGTGGCGAACTTATCGACGTCGCGCAGCGTCTCCACCACCGCCGTGCGCTGGCGCGTCATGCGCGCTCCGAGTTTGGGGATGGGCTCCTTCGGCGTCCTCTGGTGTCGCTGCTGTGCCATACCTACCTACGGTAGCGCGGCTACTCCACCGGCTGCCGCGGGGTCTGCGGAACGACCCCGGGGTCCGCGGTGGGAGCCACGGTGGGGGACATCGTTGGTGGGGCCACGATCGCCGCGCCCATGCCGGCGCCCACGCCGGGGGAGGTAGGCGCGTCGCTGTCCCCGCCGTGCTCGCGTTCGCTGCGCTTCGCGGCCAGATCGTCGCGCTCGGCGTCCGCTTCCTCCGCCACCTTGGTCACCCGGGTGGCGGCCCGGGAGAGCGCGAAGATGACCTCTCCGGCCTCCGGGACCACAAGGCTGTAGGCCACCTCTCGGCCGGAGCGCGAGGAGGTGACCAGTCCGGCGGACTTGAGCACGCGGAGGTGCTGTGAAATTAGCGGCTGCGACTTTTTCAGGTCGGCCACCAGCTCGTGGACCACGTGATCGCCGTTGTACAGCATGAGCAAAATCTGCAGACGCAGCTCGGAGTTCAGCGCGCTGATGAGCTCCGCGGTTGCGTCGAGGTTTGCTGGGGCGCTTCGTTTACGTCGTGCCAAGGCGCCGCCCCTTTCTAATCGCTGTGGGCGTTCTCAGAATTCTCAGTTTAGGAAATTCGCGGGGCTTTTGCCAGTTTCTTGCCCACCGGTTTGAGCGGGCGCGGGGCAATCGCGCGGTGCGCGCCCCATGCGCATACGCCGGGCGTGCCCTGGGCTACACTGGCACCGTTACCCGAAACCGGATTACAGGAGGCTATCCGTGCCCGCCAGCAAGATCGATACCGTTGTCAACCTCTGCAAACGCCGTGGACTCGTGTTCCCCGCGGGCGAGATTTACGGCGGTACGCGCTCGGCATGGGACTACGGCCCGCTGGGCGTAGAGCTGAAGGAAAACATTAAGCGCCAGTGGTGGCGCCACATGGTGCAGTCCCGCGACGACGTCGTGGGCGTGGACACGTCCGTGATCCAGCCGCGCCAGGTGTGGGTGTCTTCCGGCCACGTCGAGGTCTTCACGGACCCGCTGGTGGAGTCCCGCCACACCGGCAAGCGCTACCGCGCCGATCACCTCATCGAGGCGTACGAGGAGAAGCACGGCCACGAGCCGGAGAACGGCCTGGCAGACATCAACGACCCGGAGACCGGCCAGCCCGGCGACTGGACCGAGCCGAAGGCGTTCTCCGGCCTGCTCAAGACCTTCCTGGGCCCGGTGGATGATGAGCAGGGCCTGCACTACCTGCGCCCCGAGACCGCCCAGGGCATCTTTGTCAACTTCAAAAACGTGATGACCTCGTCGCGCATGAAGCCGCCGTTCGGCATCGCCAACATCGGCAAGTCCTTCCGCAACGAGATCACCCCGGGCAACTTCATCTTCCGCACCCGAGAGTTCGAGCAGATGGAGATGGAGTTCTTTGTCAAGCCGGGCGAGGACGAAGAGTGGCACCAGTACTGGATTGATGACCGCTACAACTGGTACGTCGACCTAGGCATCAAGGAAGAAAACCTCCGCCTCTACGAGCACCCGAAGGAGAAGCTGTCGCACTACTCCAAGCGCACCGTCGACGTGGAGTACGCCTTCGGCTTCAAGGGCTCCAAGTGGGGCGAGCTGGAGGGCGTGGCCAACCGCACGGACTACGACCTCTCGGTGCACGCGAAGGGCTCCGGCGAGGACCTGTCCTACTACGACCAGGCCAACGAAGAACGCTGGATCCCCTACGTCATCGAGCCGGCCGCCGGCCTGGGCCGTTCCATGATGGCCTTCCTGGTGGACGCGTACGACGAGGAGGAGGCGCCAAACGCCAAGGGCGGCACCGACAAGCGCGTCGTTCTGCGCCTGGACCGCCGCCTGGCTCCGGTGAAGGTGGCAGTGCTGCCGCTGTCCAAGAAGGAGGAGCTGTCCGTCCCCGCCCGCGAGCTGTCGAACACGCTGCGCAAGCACTGGAATGTCGACTTTGACACCTCCGGCGCGATCGGCCGCCGCTACCGCCGCCAGGACGAGATCGGTACGCCGTTCTGCGTCACCTACGACTTCGACACCCTGGAGGACAACGCGGTCACTGTCCGCGAGCGCGACACGATGGAGCAGGAGCGCGTGAAGATCGACGAGCTCGAGGCCTACCTCGCCGCCCGCCTGATCGGGGCATAGGCGCGATGCACTACGTCAGCTGGGACCGCTCGGATCGGGACAACCTGAAGTTGCTCGCCGAGGCAGGCCCCGAAGTGCTCGGCGAGTTCACGCACGACCGCGCCGTCGTGGCGGGGCAGCAGTGGGAACTGCTCGCGTCGCCGGAGTCGGGTGCGGTGGCGTCGCGAGGCGGCAGCGAGTTCGTGCGCGCGCACGATTCGCTGAAGCGCGCGAAGCAGATCCGCGTCGACGTGGAGGGCCGCACCTACCAGATGGTCGCGGAGACCTCGAAGAACTGGATCGTCGACGATGCCTCCGGCACGAAGGTCGCCCAGTTCACCTCCGATCACAACGGCGTGCGCAAGGCCATCCTGGAGTTCGAGGGCGAGACCGAGCTTTCGCTTCTCGACGTCGCCGCGCTCGCCTGGGTATCCCGCGAAATCTTGGAGGCGCGCAAGATCGTCTCCTCCAACGTGCTGATCGCAACGCTCCTGCTCTTCTCGCTTGTTGCCGTGCTAGTGTTCGTGCTGTGATTTGGCGCGACAACCTGCTGATCCGCGAGGACGATGACCCGCCCGCCGAGGGCGGCGCGCGCCTCGCGGCGGTGGAGGACGGCACGCTGCGCTTCGGCGCCACGCCCCTCCGCTTCACCAGCGGCAACCCGGCTGACCTGCGCGCTGAGGGCGCGCACGGCGAGCAGTTCGCGGTCCGCAAAACGTCGTTCACCGTCGCGCGCTACGCCGCGGACTGCAACGGCGCCGCATACGAGCTCAACCGGACAGGGCTGCGCCCGCGCCGCGAGATCGTTGACGCCCAGGGGAACATCGTCGCGCTGACCGCCGCGCGCGCGAACGGCGATCTCGCGGTCACCGTCCCGCGGGAGATCACCTTGGACATCGTGTTCATGACGTGGTGCCTGACGCTTATCGACGCCCCCGTGCGCCGCACCCGCTACTAATCCACCCCTACTCGGCGTCGTCCGGCGAGCCGACGTAGATGCTCTCGCCCTGGCGCAACGCCGACACGAGCTGCGCCAGTGTTTCGCGCGCCGCAGCCGAACTGGAGCAGCGGCGGAGCGCGTCGAGCTCGTTGAGGTCTTCGGGGGTGAGTTGCGTGGTGATAAGCGCCCTCATCGTGAAAACCTCCCGCTTCCGCTCGTGGTGGCTGGCTGATGTTTGCCAACCAAAGCTTATGTGGATCTAATGTATCGCAGCTGTGATTCAGACACTACGGAACCCCGGCCGTTCTAGCAACGGGACACCTGTCTGTGCTGCTAGAACGTGCCGCCGCGGCTAATGTTGCCGCCTCCGCCACCGCCGGAGAAGCCTCCTCCACCGCCACCGCCACCGCCGCCAAAGCCGCCGCTGAGAATCGCGCCCCACATGGCTGCGCGCGCGATGTCGCCGGCGGTCTGGCGGTTCTGCTGGGAGCGGTAGTGGTCCACGTCGTCCTTGGCCGCCTGGTAGGCGCGCCGCGCGGTGTCCGTGGCGGCGCGGGCGAAGTCGATCGCGCCGCGGGTGTCGCTGGTCCGCCGCTGGTGTGCCTCGGCGTACTGGCGCTGGGACTCGGCGAGCAGGGAGCGTGGGTGCGAGCCGATGATGCGGCCGCGGGAGCGGATGAGGTCTTCGGCCGACTGGATCTGGGTCGTGGCCACCTGCATCTGCTGGGTAAACAGCTGGAGGGCGCGGGACTGGTCGTTGGCAACACCCTTGGCGCGGTCCAGCTCGGCGTCGATGCGCCCATCCAGGTCCGTCAGCTCGGTGTAGAGGGCGAGCGGGTCGGTCTCAGCGCGGTCGCCCATCTGTGACAGGGCCTCGCGGGCCTGCGCGGCGATGGCGTCCAGGGATGCGACGTCGATACGCGCGCCCTGCTGCGTGGAGTCCTTAACCTGGTCGATTTCGCGCAGCTCGCCCTCGATCTCCTTGATCAGCGCGGGCAGGTTGTGCTGCGCCTTGGCCAGGTTGTCCTCGGCGTGCTCGATGGCGGCGAGGTTGGTGTCGGCGACCTTGACGGCTTGGGTGGCGGTGGCGAGGACGTCGATAAGCGCGCCCTGCTGGCCCGCTGGCTTCGCGGCGAGCGCGCTGGCCTCGCTCAGCTGTTTCTCGGCTTCCGCGAGTGAGGACTCGGCGACGTCGACGTTTTCATCGATCGAGTGCAGCATCCCCTCGTTGTGGCGGCTGCGCAGCTCCTCCAGCGTCGCCTTCGCCGGCTCGATGCGCGCGCGGATGTCGATGGTGCGGGCGCGAAGCGCGTTCACCTCTTCGTCGGCGCGCATGAGCGTGCCGCGCATGGCGTTGAACTCATCCGTCTTCGCCTTGAGCGCCTCCTCGGCCTTGCCGCAGCTGGAGATGATGTCAATGAGCATGGCGCGCTTTTCCGGCTCGGTCTCCGGGATGGCGTCGTAGAGCTTCTGGTGGGTGTGAAACGCGCGCTGCAGCGTGGAGGTCGCCTGGTTCATCGCCGAGGTGAACGGGCGCACGCGCTCGGCGCCGAACTCCGCGGACGCCACCTGCAGCTCCTCCTTGCCCTGCGTGATCGACTCGTCGGCGGCGACGAGGGCGTCGCGCGCCACCTGCTCGAGCGTCGGCGTGGGCAGGCGGCCGAGCGAATCGGTGTCGCCGGGCGTGAGCGCCTTGGCGGACTCGAGTTGCTTCGCGTTCTGCTTCTTGGTGTTGCGGCGCGACGCTACGTAGGCGCCGCCGCCGGCGAGCGCGAGCACGCCGACGCCGCCCGCGGCCCAGCCGGCGCCCGAGCCGCCATCGGAACCGCCGCTCCCGGAACCGCCCTTGCCGCTGATTGCGGCCTCAGCCGCAGCGGTGCCGACGCCCGCCCAGTCCTTGGCCGACAGCTTCTCATAGGCAGCAGCGTCCATCGCGTCGATGTCCTTCTGCGTCCAGTCGTTGCCGCCGAAGACGCCGTAGGCGCGCTCGTCCGGCGCGACGACCAGCACGGCGGTGTTCGCGCCGTTCGCGGCGGCGGCCTGCTCCGCCCACTGCGGGCCGGTCAGGTTGCCCAGCGAGCTCGTGTACACCACGCGCAGCGAGAGGTGCTTCTCCTGGCTCACCTTCGACACGGCGTCCTTGACGCTGGCCAGCTCTGCCTCGGAGAGCACACCCGCCTCGTCCGTGACGGGCTGCGCGAGCTTGCCCGGCGCCGTCGCGGTGTCCACGGCCTGCGCGAGGACGGCCGGTGCGTCGGGGGTTGGCGGGGTGGCGTGGGCGGCGGTCATGGGGGCGTCGATAAGCAATGCCCCGGCGATGAGCGGCGCGGTTGCCACGATGCGTAGATAGCGCGAATTCATGCCAACTAGGGTAGTCGCAACCGGGGAACGCGCGCTGCAGCCTTTACGCTTGGGGCGTGTACACCTATACAACTGAGGATTTCGCCCGCCGCGCGCCGGAGGCCCCGAAGCAGGCGCAGATCGCGCCCGAGCAGGACACGCGCGACGCCTTCGCGCGCGACCGGGCCCGCGTGCTGCACTCCGCCGCGCTGCGCCGGCTTGCGGATAAGACGCAGGTGGTGGGCCCCCGCGACGGCGACACCCCGCGCACGCGCCTGACGCACTCGCTGGAGGTCGCGCAGATCGCGCGCGGGATTGGCAGCCGCCTCGGCCTGCACCCCGACCTGTGCGAGATGGCCGGCCTAACCCACGACATCGGCCACCCGCCCTACGGCCACAACGGGGAAAACGCGCTCAACGCCGTCGCACCCTGCGGCTTCGAGGGCAACGCGCAGACCCTGCGCATCCTCGCGCGCCTCGAGCCCAAAGTGCTTATCGACGCCACCTCATACGGACTCAACCTCACCCGGGCCTCCCTCGACGCCGCCGTGAAGTACCCGCGCACCCGCACCAACGCGGACGGAACCGTGAACCGCAAGTACTCGGCCTACGACGAGGACGCGGACGTGCTCGCGTGGGCGCGCGCCGGCCACACCGACGACCGGCCGCCCATGGAAGCCCAGGTCATGGACTTCTCCGACGACATCGCCTACTCCGTCCACGACGTGGAGGACGGCATCGTCTCCGGCCGCGTCTCGCTGCAGGTCCTGTGGGACTTCGTGGAGCTTGCTGCGCTGGCGCAGAAGGGCGCGGACGCCTTCGGCGGCACGGCAGACCAGCTCATCGACGCCGCCGATCGCCTCCGCTCCCTGCCCGCCATCGCCGCGGCCGCGGACTTCGACTTCACGCTGCGGTCTTGGACGGGGCTGAAGTCCCTGACCTCGCAGCTGGTGGGGCGCTACGTCGGCGCGGTCACGGAGGCCACGCTTGCGAGTCCAGCGAACCAGGAGCTCACCACGGGGCTCGGCCGGGCGCACGGCGACCTCGTCGTCCCGCCCGACGCGGAGGCCGAGGTCCGCCTGCTCAAGACGGTCGCCGTCCTCTACGTGATGGACCTGCCCGCCCACATCGCGCGCCAGGACCGGCAGCGCGAGCGCATCTTCCGCGTCCACGAGTATCTGCGCGCCGGCGCGCCCGGCACGCTGGACACCGTGTTCCGCGCCTGGTTCGAGGCCGCGGACACGGACCTGGAGCGCGAGCGGGTGATCGTGGATCAGATCGCATCCATGACGGAGTCGCGCCTGGAGCGCGTGGCGGACAAGGCGGCCGCGTTCGACGGATTCCTGTAGCCCCGCCTAGAGCCGCTCGGCGATCTGTCCGAGCGCCTCGCGCGTGCCGATTTCGCCCGGGAGCCACGGCAGCTCCACCACCGGCACCGGTAAGTCCAAGAGCGCGAGCGCCTGTTGTTCCACGTCCCGCCGTCCCTCCAGAAACGCCCCCGCCTCATCCGGCGCGCGCCGGTTCACAATCGCGCTTCCCACGTGCACCCCGTTCGCGGTGAGCTCCTCGTAGAACTCCATCGACTCCATCACGGGAAGGCGCTCGGCGGTGAGCACGATGTGGAAGACGCATTTGGCGGGATCGGTGAGCACGGCGCGCAGGCGCTCGAACTTGCGGCGACGGGCGAGCAGTGTGGAGCGGATCTGCTGGTTGCGGCGGTCGACGGGCGACCCGCCGCTAGAATCGCCGCCCATGCCGCGGACGAGGTCGCTGAACTTGTCCGACTTGTCGCGCCGCTCGAGCAGCCCGTCGGTGTAGGCGGCCATGAGCTCCGGCAGCGCCACGAGCCGGGAGGTGTGGCCGGAGGGGGCGGTGTCGAAGATGAGGTTGTCGTATTCGGACCCAGCAACCAGGTCGGCGATGCGCTCGAGCAGCGCCGCCTCGTGCATGCCGGGGGAGTGGCGCGACATTTCCAGGTGCCGGTCCACTTCGCGGTGGAGGCGCTCCGGCATCATCGCGCGCATGGAGTCGCCGACGGCGCGCAGGTGCTGCTGCGTGATGGCGGCCGGGTCGAGCTCGATGGCGTCGAGGCGTGGCTCGAGGGTGATGGGGGCGTCGTGAAGCGCCTCGCCCCAGATGTGGCCGAGGTTGTGGGCGGGGTCGGTGGAGACGAGCAAGACGCGGCGACCGCGCGCGGCGAGGCGCACGGCGGTGGCGGCGGAGATGGTGGTTTTGCCCACGCCGCCTTTGCCGCCGAAGAACATGACTGGTGCGTCTAGCAGCATGAGATCCCGTCGAGTGGTGAGCGTTCCATGCCCATGCGGGTGTGCCAGGCGTGGAAGTCGTCGTACAGCAGCGGCAGCAGCTCGAGCGTGTAGTAGCTGGCCGGGTTGGGGATGCCGAGCGTTTCCGACGCCACGAGCAGCGTAAACAGGTCGTCCTCCTCGCGGGCGGCGCGGGCGAACTCGCGGCGGTACGGCGCCTGGTAGAACTCGCTGAGGCCCGCCCCGAGGCGCTTAAGCAGTTGCATACTCGTCGTCCCAGGTCATCGCGGGCTCGCGGCGCGCCTTGCTAATCGACGCCACCGCCTCAACCACCACCCACACGGCCGCAACAATGATGATGACGTCGATGCCCAGCAGCAGCCAGTTGCCGGCCTCGAAGAGCGTGCGCAGCTGCAGCACGGCGGCCCAGAGCGACATGAGGGTGACAAACACCAGCGGGATGAGCAGCGGCAGGGTGGGGCGGCGCAGCTTGGTCAGGATGACTACCAGGACGGACAGGGTGAGGCCGGCCATGAGCTGGTTGGTGGTGCCGAACAGCGGCCAGATGATCATGCCGCCGGAGCCGTCCATGCCGGTGGAGAACGTCAGGCCCAGTGCGGCGCCGACGGCGATGATGGTGGCGACCAGGCCGGAGAGCTTCACGCCCATGATCTCGGCGATCTCGCCGACGACCATGCGCTGCAGTCGCACGCCGGAGTCCATGGTGGTGGCGGCGAACAGGACGGCCATGGTGGCCAGGATGGTGGCGGACAGGGAGGTCGGGATGCCGAGGCCCTCGTTCATGAGCGCGCCGCCGCCCTCGACGAAGGCGTTGACGCCGCCGGCGTTCCACTCGTTGTACACGCTCTCCCAGTCGGCGAGCGTCTTGTAGCCGGCGGTGGTGGCGACGATGGTGCCCAGGGAGAGCAGGCCCTCGCCGACGGCGCCGAAGTAGCCGACGAAGCGCGCGTCCGTCTCCTTGTCCAGCTGCTTGGCTGACGTGCCCGAGGCGACGATGCCGTGGAAGCCGGAGACCGCGCCGCACGCAATGGTGACGAACAGGAGCGGGAAGATGCTCGGGGTGCCGGCGGGGACGGCGTCATTGAGCGTCGGCGCGACGATCTCCGGGCGGACGATGAAGAACGAGCCGTACAGGATGATGAGGCCGACGAACAGCTGCAGGCCGTTGATGTAGTCGCGCGGCTGCAGCAGCACCCACACCGGCAGCAGCGAGGCGATGAAGGCGTAGACAAACAGCAGGATGATCCACACGCCTCGGTCCGGGATGCCCATGACCGTTTCGGGCAGGGCGACGGGGAAGCGGTCGCCGAGCACGATGAGCGCGTAGAGCGCGGCCACGCCGACCAGCGAGACCAGCGGCAGGTTCCACTTGAGGCGGTAAATTGCCTGGCCGATCAGGACGGCGACGATAATCGCGCCCCACGTGGGGATGACCGCCGACGGCGTGGCGATGAGCAGGTTCGAAATCACCACGGCGAACGCGGTGTTCACCATGAGCAGCAGCAGGAAAATGACCACGAGGAAGAGGTTGCGCCCGCGCGCACCGATGTAGCGCCCGGACAGCGTGCCAATCGACTGGCCCTTGTGCCTTTGCGACGCCCACAGCGCCCCCAAGTCGTGCATCCCCGCAAAGAACACGGTGCCGAGTGTGACCCACAGAAACGCCGGTAGCCACCCCCAGATCACGGCGACGGCCGGTCCGATGATCGGCGCCGCGCCCGCCACGGAGGTGAAGTGGTGGCCCCACAGGACGTACTTGTTGGTGGGCACGTAGTCCACGCCGTCCTCCATGGTGTGCGCCGGCGTGCGGAACGTGTCCGATAGCTTGAACACGCTGCGGCCGAGGAACCTGGAGTACAGCAGGTAGCCGGCCACCATCATGGCGAGTCCGATGATGACGAGGAGTAGCGAGTTCATACGCCAACTTTCTTTCCGTGGTTCGTGTCACAACTGTGAGAAGTATGCCACACATCACACGGCGTGGTGCAAAGTGGGGGGCGTTGCTTATCGACGCTCCCCCGCCCCCTTACGGCACAAGAACTGTGTGAAATAGTGTTGACTGTGTGTCGTTGAAATTGTCGTCGACAGCAATGTGGAGGGTACGGCGGCCGTCATCCAGCATTGGCCCCCATGAAAGTGCCTCGACGTTGTCGGGCTGCGGTGGGTTGTCGGCGAAGTCGTACACCAATTCTTTAGTTGCGAGCTGCTCAGTCCCGTCGAGCGTGTCCTTGCCGAGAACATCGTCCGCGCCGCTGAGTGTGAGTCGGTAAATCTCTCCGCGGACTTCGCCGCTTTTTCCCAGCTCAGGGTAGAACCCGCGCTCAAGGACATAGAGCGACCCGTCTTCTGCCTCGAGCACGGATGTGATTCCGCGACCGGGGTTCGCGCGTACCGCGTACTCGTGAGTGGCGTTTCCGTTGGCCAGGTTATATTCGGTGATGCGATTGACTGAGCTGTGCTTCGGATCGTTGCTGGTCCCGTCTTGCGCGAGCGCATTCTCATTGATTGTCAGCGCGGTTGTACCACCATCCGCCAATGTCATTGCTTCCGGTCCGTTGTTGTGGTGGATGCCCTTCGTGTCGTGTCCATCGGGGAAGTGGTATGCGGGTGGATTGATTCGGCGGACTTCGCGACCAGCAGCGGTCGACTCAATCAGTTGCGGTGGAGCGACCTGTCCCTCGCGCGCGTCTCCCTCGGTGGTCCACAACAAGTTGCCATTGGGCAGCTGGCGAATCTCTTCCGCGTCGATGAATTCGGTGTAGTCGGAGCCGTCAGGAAGCGTGAGGCGCACCTCACCTTCATGCGCGAACCTGCGATGATCCTGAGTAGTGAAGATGTATGCGCGGATAGGGCCGTGTTCATGCTTGTCATCGGAAATTGCGATGTATCGCCCATCCTCGAGCTGATCCATGCCGCTGAGCCCGCCGATCGCGGGGTCATGCTCAGTCGCACTGAAGTCAAAACGACTGACGTACTCTGCACTTGGGAGATCGCTGGATGACACTCCCTCTTCGTTCTTCTCTGCCCCTGCGGCCAGAAGCACCTGAATGGCTACAGTGAGCGCGCCGCCTATGAGCACGCCGATACCGGCAACGGCGGCGACAGCCGCCGTAACCGGCACCGTTACTTCGCCTACGTGAAGCGAAGTGCCGTTCTGGCCGACCGTGACCGGAACCGCAGCACTCGGGTCTGCAGTGGCTGTGACTGGCGAGAGCGCGATCGAAGCTGAGACCCCTAACGCGATGACGGTACGACTACGCATGCGTGACTCCTTTGAGAGATACAAATGTAATATCTCACATCTTAAAACCGTCCCTGGAACATGCAACTTGGCCACAGCCACCGTTACGCTCCTACCGCAACTCCCGATACAACAAGTAGACGGCTCACAGAAAGGACACGCACCATGCGCACTTCATACCTCCCCGCCTTCTCCGCCGCGGCCCTCGCCGCCGCAGCCCTTGTCGCCCCGCACGCCACGGCCGCGGAGCTCGCGCCCAAGGGCGAGGCGTCCTGCACGCTCACGATGACCGCCGCCGAGCGCGCCTACGCCGACTCCTTCAAGAGCGAGGAAAAGGACCTGGGCGGCAAGCGGATCGCCGGCACGTGGGTCCGCGCCATCGAGGACGTCTACCCCGAGGCCAGCGCCTACAACGACCTCGACCTCCTGCAGAAGGTCATGCCCCGCAGCCTGGCGGAGCACTACCTGGCGGTGCGCGGGTCCGAAGCCGCCGCCGACGTCCCGTTCGGCCCGACCGCCGAGGCGGTCGCGGGCCTGGGCGCCGTCAACGTCGCCGACAGCACTGCCGCCGCGGGGAACCGCGAAAACGAGCGCTCGCTGACGCAGCAGCTGCAGGCCGCGTTCCCCGGGCTGGCCAAGGAAAAGGCGGATTCGCTGGCGTACGTGCTGCAAAATGACGCCACCGGCAAGTACTTCAACGACCGCCTGGCCTACCACCAGGCGCTCGAGCAGGCGGAGCTGCGCTGCCACAACCTGCTTGCCGGTAGCGCGAAGCTGGCTAACGTCGACCTGCCCACCGCGGATCCCGTGCAGAGCGCGCCCGCGCCGGGCAGCTCGCAGCCGCACCGGGGCGAGGCGTCGTCGGCAGGCGCGACCGCAGGCGTCGTCGTCTTCTCGCTGCTTGCGGCGCTCGGCGTGTCGCTCGCGATCGTGGCCGCGGTGGGTCCCCAGCTCGGCATCGCGCTGCCGGAGTTCCCGGACCTCTCGGACCTCGCGAATATCCAGGTCTAGCTAGCGCACCAGCTCGACGCGGTTGTCGCGGAAGACGGCCGTGACCTTGCGCGTCTCGTCCGCCGGCAGGTGCCAGTCGCAGGCGACGACGCGCGCCGGCCGCGCCTCGCGCAGCAGGTCGGCGAGGCCGTCGAGGTTGCGCGGCGCCGGGCGGTCGGGCCCGAACACCGCGACGGAGATCGCCCCGGCGACGTCCGCGACCGTGTGCACCGGCGCGGTGAGCAGCACCGGGTTTCGGTTCCGTCCGTGTCCTGTCCTATACATCTTGAACCTCCTCCACCTGGCAGAAGCTCTCGTAGTGGTCGGCGGTGTAGTACCACACCTCGGGGGTCTCGTCGCCGGCGCCGCCGTCGTTGTCGCGGCTTCCGGTGATGATGCGCCGCGCGCCGCGGTGCGACACGCCCGGGGTGTCCACGGTGAACTCGCGGTAGAAGCCTAAGTCCTCGTCGGGGAGTACGCCCTCGTAGTTGCCAAAGCGGGCGTTGTCGTTGTCGGGGTAGAGGAACGGCCCGCCACGCTGCACGAGCGAGATCGTCTCGCGGGCCTCTTGCGGGAGGTTTTCGCAGGTTGGGATGGTGGGGGACGCGGGGGCGTCGATAAGCGAGCATGCGCTGAGCACGCCCGCGAGTGCGACGACAAGCTTTTTCACGCCACGCATTGTTGCACACTACGATTGGGCGCATGGCAAGGGGCAGGATTCCGGAAAGCGACATCGAGGCGATCCGCGAGCGCGCGGCGATCGAAGAGATCGTCGGCGAGTATGTCCAGCTCAAACCGGCGGGCCACGACTCGCTGAAGGGCCTGAGCCCCTTTAAGGACGAGAAGACGCCGAGTTTCCACGTCCGCCCCGCGCGCGGCTACTACCACTGCTTTTCCACCGGCAAGGGCGGCGACGTCTTCAACTTCCTCATGGAGCTGGAGCAGCTCACGTTCCCCGAGGCCGTCGAGGCGGTCGCGGACACGATCGGCTACCACATCAACTACCAGGGCGGATCCACAGGCGCGCGCGACGTCAAGCCCGGCACCCGCCAGCGCCTCCTGGCCGCGAACAAGGCGGCGCACGAGTTCTACCGCGAGCAGCTCGAGGCCCCGGAGGCTGAGCCGGGCCGCAAATTCCTGCTCGAGCGTGGCTTTGACAAGGAGCTCATCTACCGCTTCGAGTGCGGCTACGCGCCCGACGGCTGGGACACCCTGACCAAGCACCTGCTCCGCCGCGGCTTCGAGGTGCAGGAGCTTATCGACGCCGGCATTTCCTCCATGGGCCGCCGCGGACCCATCGACAAGTTCCGCCGCCGCCTCATCTGGCCGATCAAGGACGCCGCCGGCAACACCATCGGCTTCGGCGCCCGCAAGCTCTTCGACGACGACCCGATGGGCAAGTATATGAACACGCAGGACACGCTCCTGTACCACAAATCGAAGGTCCTGTTCGGCCTGGACCTGGCCAAGCGCGACATCTCGGAGCGGCACCAGACCGTGATCGTGGAGGGCTACACGGACGTCATGGCCATGCACGCGGCGGGCGTGACCACCGCCGTGGCGGCGTGCGGCACGGCGTTCGGCGCGGACCACCTCTCCGCGATCCGCCGCCACATGCTGGACGACAGCTACTTCCGCGGCGAGCTCATCTACACCTTCGACGGCGACGAGGCCGGCCAGAAGGCGGCCATGCGCGCCTTCGAGGGCAACCAGCAGTTCACGGGGCAGTCCTTCGTCTCCGTCGCGCCGGACGGGATGGATCCGTGCGACCTGCGCCTGGCCCGCGGCGACGTGGCGCTGCGCGACCTGGTGGCCAAGCGCGTGCCCATGTTCGAGTTCGTCATCGAATCTCTGCTCGCCGACTACTCGCTCGACTCCGCCGAGGGCCGCGTGCAGGCGCTGCGCCGCACCGTCCCCGTCGTCGCCTCCATCAAGGACACCGTCCTGCAGCAGGAGTACGCGCGCCGCCTCGCGGGCTGGGTCGGCTGGCCCAACCCGGACGAGGTGCTCGACCAGGTGCGGAGTGCTTCTCGACGCCCCCAGAAACCCAACCGACGCCCCCGCCCCACCCCCTCCGCCTCCGAACCGGCCCCCGGCCAGCCCCCGGCCCTGCAACCGCCGAACCCGCAGGACCCGCTCCTGTGGCCGCAACGCGAGGCGCTGAAGATCGCGCTGCAATACCCGGACAAGGCGGGCACCTACTTCGAGGGCATCAACCCGGACGCGTTCACCAACGACGCCTACCGCCAGGTCCGCGAGGCCATCGCCAGCGCGGGCGGCGTCGCCTCCGCCACCGAGCACGGCGCAAACTTCCTCGCCGCCGTCGCCGCGGAGATGCGCGACCTGGCCGGCCGCAACTTCGTCTCCGAGCTCGCCGTCGAGCCGATCCACGCCGACGACATGGACCGCTACGTCGACTCCGTGCTCTCACGCCTGCAGGAGACGCGCGTGGGTGACCAGATCGCGCAGCTGAAGTCCCAGCTCCAGCGCATGCGCCCCTCCGAGGAGCCAGAGGCCTACAACGCCCTGTTCTCGGACCTCGTGGCGCTGGAGCAGGCGCGCCGCGAGCTCAACGACCGCGCCTCGCGCGCCTAACCCCTTTTAGACGCAGCGAACACCGCCTCGGTTCCCTTTCGGCGGCAAAGTCGGAGAAGAATCACAAACCCTTGTGACCTGCCCCGATGGGACCATAATGTGGTCGGCATGGACACCTTGACAGACATCGACGCGCTCATCGACCTGGACCGCCGCGCCATCGCGCTCGCGGGCCTCGTCGCGGGCATGACCGCCGCGGAGCTCACCGCGCGCGGCATGGAGGCGGATCGCGCCGAGCAGTTTGTCACCGTCGCCACCACCTTCTACGGCCCGACCTCCCACAGCGCCTACCAGCGCCGCTGCCGCGACAAAGCGCTGGAGAACGGCCACCGCCTGGATACCCTCGCGTACATCGCCCGCGCGTCGCGCACGATCACCGACCCCACGGAGCGCTGGCAGTTCCGCGAGGCGTTGTGCGCGACGTCTGGCGACGGGGCGGAGGTGCGTCGTCAAGCGCGAGCCCTCAAACGCACACCCACGCCGCCGCCCGCGCACGGCTACCGCGTGGCGCGGTACGCCGACGGCACGATGCGGCTCTCCTTCGTCGGGCCCTCGGCGCAGCTCCAGGACGTCGTCGACTCGATGGAGGCCGACGCGCAAAGCGATTCGCTTTTCGACGCCACCGCCTGGCTCCTCAGCCGCAAACCCGTCGCCGAAACCACGGCCGTCGCCAACGTTGTGCTCACCGTGACCGACTACGTCCGGATCCTCACCGGCGACGGCGACGACATCCGGGTCGAGATGTCCAACGGCGCCGTGCTCACGGGCGCGGAACTGCTCGAGCGCAAGCTGCAGGGCAACGGCTACATCACGCTTGTCTCGCCGATGGAGGGGCCGCTCAACACGTATCGGGCGCGATTTGCCCACGACAAGCACCGGCGGATGATCGACACCGACGGCGCCCGGTGCTGCTGGCCGGACTGCCGCGCGCCGGCCGCGAAGGCGCAGGCGCACCACATCCACGAATACCGCGACGGCGGCGAGACGCACGCCGGGAACCTGTGCTGGCTGTGCTCGTTCCACAACGGAGTCAACGGATTGCCGCAGTTCGGACGGGTGGAGCGGCGCGCCGGGCGGATCGTGTGGATCAGCCCGGGCGGCCACGTCGTACCGACGGGGCGCGCCTACTCCGCGGTGGACGGGGAGCCGCCACCGACGTCCCCGTAAACGCTCACACCAAGGCGCGCCGGTGAGGCGGCGCCGCTTTGGCGTGCCAAAAAACTTCCGAACAGCTGTAACGCGCACCGCATACACGTAGATTAAATGAGTATGAGCACACAGCACCGCGCGGCCCGCGTCGCCGCCCTCTCCGCAGTCCTGACCCTGTCCGCAACCTCCGTCATCAACGCCGCCCCCGCGTCCGCAGAAGAGCCGTTCGAAGGCAAAGACTGGACCGGCGGCTACTACGTTCCCGAAGAGGAGTTCCCGTCTGACCCCGGCTACGCCACCACGTGGCGCAGCTACGACGTCATCCGCTTCGGCGCCCCCGGCTTCTTCGACTACGGCACCAACGGCGTCCGCGTCCTTGGCAAGTTCGAAGGCGACCGCATCCTCTGTCTCTCCAACGCGAAGGCCGGCATGCAGTCCTGCGAGGTCGAGGGCCAGAAGATCACTGAGTTCCAGGGACTTCCGAAGACCATCACCACGGACCCGACCGTCGCGATGCTCGCGCCGGTCGTCGGCATCGTCCTGGCGCTCGGCTACAGGTTCAGCAACCTCGGCCTCACCGGCATCAGCGGCCTGAGCAGCTAACGCCCAATACAACAAACGGCGCCCGTCCCCGAAACGTTGGGGGACGGGCGCCGTCTGCGTTGCGCGGGCGTTAGGCGTCGGCGTGCTTGCGGAGCGCGTACTCCACCGCGTCGAGCGGCAGGGAGGAGTCGTGGGCGTCGCGGGCCTCGCGAAGCGCCGTGAGGTACTCGGCGTAGTCATCGGCGGTCCAGTCGGCGTCCTTGGACAGCCCGGCGCCGGCGGCGCGCTTGGAGCAGATGATCACCGGCTTCTCGTCGCCGGCCTCCTGCGGCCCGGCGAGGAAATAGGCCACGTGCGACGCGAACTTCGGTGCCAGCCCGGTTTCAACGAGCGACGCGTAGGCGTCCACCGCGGACTTACCGCCGATGTTGCGGATCGCCTGCAGCAGCTGGTTGGCCTTGTGCTTGTTGCGCAAGAACTGCTGCAGCTGCATGACCTGGTTCGACTGGCCGGCCGCGAACGCGAAGGCGGCGCCGAGGAAGTCGATGATCTGGTCGCGGTTGTAGTCCGAGTCGACCACGTCCTGAGCGAAGAGGAACACGTCGCGGCGGGTCAGCGACGCGGTGGCGTCGTCGCGGAACGGCGGGACGCGGCGGAGGTGGTGCGGCCATCCGGTTTTCCAGCGGATGGGGGAGAAGGTCGAGGAGTCTGCGGCGACGTCCTCGGGGGTTGGGGTGGCGTCGTGAAGCGCTTCTGCGATTGTCATGCGTCCATCCTTGCATGTCCGGGTGGCCGCTACAATGCGCGGTATGACTGTGTTGGTGCTTGATGCTCGGTGGCCGCAGATGGTGCCGGTGGACGTGGTGCAGCGGCTGGTTGGGCCGCTGGCGTTCACCGCGGAGGTGCCGGTGTCGGTGCGGTGGTCGCTGAGCGCGCCGTCGACGGTGGGCGAGCCGTGGCTGGTCACGACGGATCCCGCCGACCCCGAGGTGCGCGAGCGCGCCGCGGCCGGCGAGGACGTCGTGCGCGTGCCGTCGCTTGAGGACCCGATCGCGGAGGCCCGCCGCGTCATGCGCGACGCCCGTCGCCGCGGCGAGTGGGAGCGGCAGATGACGCACGTGAGCCTGCTGCCGTTTCTTCGCGAGGAATCAGCCGAGCTGGCGGAGGCGATCGAGCAGGGCGCGGGTGATGAGGCGTTGAAGCATGAGCTTGCCGACGTCCTCCTGCAAGTCCTCTTCCACGCCGAAATCGCCGACGAGCGCGGCGCATTCGATTTCGGCGACGTCGCTGCGGCGTTCGTGGCGAAGATGCGCTCGCGGGCCCCGTATTTCTTCGACGGGTCGACGGGGCTCGTGGATCAGGCGACGCAGGACCGCCTCTGGGCGGAGGGCAAAGCCCGCGAGGCGGACTAGCCGCGGTTACTGCGCGGCGACGGCGGGCAGCAAGTTGCGGATCTCCGGCAGGCCGGCCTGCGAGGACATCTGCGAGCTCATCGCGATGGCCTGGTTGAGCGGGGTGGCCTGGTCCGGCTTGACCACGCCGCACTCGAGGGCGCGGTCGCCGAGCGTGTTCACGGTGGGGGCGGCGACGAGGCGCAGGGCTGCGTCCTCGCCGACGGCCTTGTTGACGTTGCCGACGAACTGGGAGCGGGTGGTGTTTTCGTCGGCAAGCCCGGTGCCGCGGACGACGGTGCGCAGGGCGTTGCAGTCCATCGTCTTGACGTTGCCGTTGAGGACGCGGACCAGCTCGACGTAGTTGGTGTCGGCGCCGGCGGTGGCGGGGGAGATGAGCGACGTGGCGACGAGCACGCCCGCGGCGGCGAGGGCGGTGCGGCGCAGGGCAGCGATTGCGGTCATGGGGGTTCCTTCCGGGAAGCAAGAATTTTCGGGTACGTGGCGTGGGCCGTTCGGCCGTCCGCGCAACAGCCTACACGTTACGCAAGTGACGCGTGTGACTCGTGTGACTCACGGCCTGCCCGTTCCTGTCTGGCACCGCGGGGCCGGTATGCTCGGCAGCTATGGCAAATTCGACTCACGCCCGTCGCGCCGCCCGTGGCTGCGGCTGCGTCGGCCTCCTCGTCATGACGCTCGCCGTCGTGCTGGCCATCTCCGTGGTGGCGTGGGTCCTCTCGTTCCTGGGGCAGCCGATCCCGCGCCAGACCCGCACCCCGGTCCCCGACACGATCCCCCCGGCGGCCGCCGAGGCGCCCCCGCTCATCAACGTCCACGCCCCCGGCCGCACCTCCGACCAGCTCGCCGAGTGGGCCGCCCCGATCGCGGAGCAGACGGGCGTCGACGCGCAGGCGGTGCGCGCCTACGGCAACGCGGCCCTTATCGCGGCGGAGGCGTGGCCGGCCTGCCACCTGAACTGGAATACGCTCGCCGGCATCGGCTGGGTGGAGACGCGTCACGGCACGTATACGGGGCACACGTTTGATTCTGCCCGGTTGGGTGAGGATGGGGTGGCGGTGCCGTCGATAATCGGCCCCCAGCTTGACGGCAGCGAATCCTTCGCGGTGGTCCACGACACGGACGGCGGCGAGTTCGATGGCGACACGACGTTTGACCGCGCGCTCGGGCCCATGCAGTTTATCCCGGAGTCGTGGCAGCGCTACGGGCGCGACGCGAACGGCGACGGCTACCCGGATCCGCAGCAGATTGACGACGCCGCCCTCGGCACCGCCAACCTCCTGTGCGCGAACGGGCGCGACCTGGACACGGAGGACGGATGGTACGACGCGGTGCACGCCTACAACCAGTCCAACGAGTACGTGCGTAAGGTGCGCAACGCGGCGGCGAACTACGCGCTGAACCAGTCGGCGCCCCGCTAACACCACACGACCGGGCGTATCCAAACACAAACGGGGCTACCGATTCCCCGTCGGGGCGAGCATTCTCGGCAAAACTCTGGAAGAATTGGGAGGCGGAAACTTCAATGTCCACTCTCAAGGAGTTGAGCCCCAATGGCTATCATTATCCACGCCTTCGCCCGCGAGATTCTTGATTCCCGCGGCAACCCCACCGTCGAGGCAGAGGTGCTGCTCGACGATATGTCCAGCGGCGTCGCTGGCGTTCCCTCCGGCGCGTCCACTGGTGTGCACGAGGCCCACGAGCTGCGTGACGGCGGCGACCGTTACAACGGCAAGGGCGTGCAGAAGGCCGTGGAGAACGTCAACGAGGAGATCGCTGACGCTGTGGCCGGCATCGATGCTGATGACCAGCGCCTGATTGATAAGGCCATGATTGACCTGGACGGCACCGACAACAAGTCCCGCCTGGGCGCCAACGCCATCCTGGGTGTGTCCATCGCCGCCGCGAAGGCCGCTGCGGAGTCCGCCGGCCTGCCGCTGTACCGCTACATCGGCGGCCCGAACGCGCATATCCTGCCGGTCCCGATGATGAACATCGTTAACGGCGGCGCTCACGCTGACTCCGGCGTGGACGTCCAGGAGTTCATGATCGCCCCGATCGGCGCCGAGTCCTTCGCCGAGGCGCTGCGCATGGGCGCCGAGGTCTACCACGCGCTGAAGTCCGTGATCAAGGCCAAGGGCCTGTCCACCGGCCTGGGCGACGAGGGCGGCTTCGCCCCGTCCGTCGACTCCACCAAGGCTGCGCTCGACCTCATCGTCGAGGCCATTGAGAAGGCCGGCCTGAAGCCGGGCGAGGACATAGCCCTGGCGCTCGACGTCGCGTCCTCCGAGTTCTTCGAGGACGGCGTGTACAAGTTCGAGGGCGGCGAGCACTCCGCCGAGGAGATGGCGAAGGTCTACGAGGAGCTCATTGAGCAGTACCCGATCGTCTCCATCGAGGATCCGCTGCAGGAGGACGACTGGGAGGGCTACACCAAGCTCACCGCCGCGATCGGCGACAAGGTCCAGATCGTCGGCGACGACTTCTTCGTCACCAACCCGGACCGCCTGGCGCGCGGCATCGAGGAGAAGGCTGCGAACGCCCTGCTGGTGAAGGTTAACCAGATCGGTACCCTCACCGAGACCTTCGACGCAGTCGACCTGGCTCACCGCAACGGCTACCGCACCATGATGTCCCACCGCTCCGGCGAGACCGAGGACACCACCATCGCGGACCTCGCCGTCGCCCTGGGCTGCGGCCAGATCAAGACCGGTGCCCCGGCCCGTTCCGAGCGCGTTGCCAAGTACAACCAGCTGCTGCGCATCGAGCAGGAGCTTGACGACGCCGCCGTGTACGCCGGCCGCTCCGCGTTCCCGCGCTTTAAG
The DNA here is from genome assembly GCF_002285125.1 of Corynebacterium gottingense. Lineage (NCBI taxonomy): Bacteria > Bacillati > Actinomycetota > Actinomycetes > Mycobacteriales > Corynebacteriaceae > Corynebacterium > Corynebacterium gottingense. Next base: position 24,611 of record NZ_NSGN01000004.1, on the reverse strand, counting down.
AAGTAAGCGCTTTTCGACGCCCCCTTGCACCCCGCCCAACGCGGGCAGCAAGGGGGTTTCGCGTGCGCGCATATTCTTCCAATTTTCTTGGGTAATGCTTGGGGCTTTCTGTGTACGGGCGGATAGGGTTGTGTCTGCGACTTCCCGTGCCGAGAAAGGCCGTTCCCGTGTATTCCCGTACTTTCGTCGCCGTTGCTGCGGCGATCTCACTTTCCCTTGCCCTCGTCCAGGCGCCGGCGGCGCTCGCCGCTGTCTCCGACACCGCCAGCGCTACGATCGCCACCACCGCTGATCCTGCAAACCAGTACCAGGCTGACCTGGCCACCTGGAAGCAGGAACTCGCCGACGCCGAGCAGGCCGTGGCGGACGCCGAGGAGGCGCGCACCGCCGCGGAGTCGGACGCTGAGGCGCAGCAGGCAAAGGCCGACGCTGCGCAGGCGGACCTGGACGCCGCCACGACACAGTACGAGCAGGCGAAGGCCGACCTAGCCGACCTCGACGTGACCGCGCTGGAGCGGGACGTCCAGCAGGCGAAGGACGCGCTCGCTGCTGCGGAGGCCGCCGCGTCGGCAGCCGCCCAGTCTGCCCAGGACGCCGCGGCCGCGGAAGCTGAGGCGGCAAAGCGCCTCGGCGAAGCGGAACTGCGGCGCGATGCGCAGGCGGACGTTGTCGCGGAGCTCGAGCGCACGAGCGACGAGGCGGATGATCAGCTGTACTCCGTCGGCGCGGAGCTCGACGACCTTGAACGCCGCGACATCTCCGGTTCGGATTACTCCGTCCAGGACTGGAAGCGCCTTGCCTCCCAGTCCATCGAGGAAATGATCAATGAGTACCGCGAGGCCCACGGCCTCCACCCGCTGACGGTGCACCCCGTCTTTACCGAGCAAGCCGAGGCCTGGTCCGAAGTGATGGCGCGTGACTACGACGAGTCCGGCGACCTCGACGCCGCGTTCCGCCACTCGGATATGGACGGGTGGGGCCATTCCGGAGAGAACATCATCTTTGATTACAACTCGGGCCGTGGCAAAGAGGTCGACGCGTGGACGCGCCAGACTTGGGAGTCGGTCCCGTACATGTTCTTTGACAGGTGGCGCCACTCACCTGGGCACAACCGGAACATGCTCGCACCGCATGTGCAGCGCATGGGCGTGGGCATCGCGACCGACAGCAAAGGCGGAATTTTTGGCACAACGATGTTCTTCATCGAAGACGCGCGCACTGATACTGGTAGCTACGGCCTCGACGAGATGACCCGCAAGGCGTTGGAAAGCGGCGAGCCGTTCTACCTCCCCGCGGGCGCGACCGACTTCATGCGAGCAGAATCCCTGGCCAACCCAGAATTCAACCCCGGCGACGAACGAGATTACGGCGATCTAATCCTCGACGGCTTGGACAAGTCCGAGTACACCGATGCAGGACTGGATCCGTCAGTTGAACCGGTTGACCTTACCGAGGCAATCGAGTCCTTCACCCAGCAGTACATCGCGCTGGAGCATCGCTCCACCCAGGCCGCGGAAGAGGCGGCTGCGGCTTCCGCGGAGCTGGACCGCCTCACCGGCCAGTTCGACGAGGCCAAGGCCGCGCACGAGGACGCCACCGCGGCACGGGAGAAGGCTGAAAAGGCGGAGGTGGACGCAAACGTCGACGTCGTCAGCACGAATTCCCGCTTGACCTCCGCATCCACAGCGCTGGAGCGCAAGCGCGCAATCCCGCGCGAGCCGTATGAGCAGTCGCTTGCCGACGCCACCGTCACCCTCGACCACGCCAAGTCCACCCTCGAAGCGGAACGCGCAGCAGCCGCCGAGCTCTCGGAGGCACAAGGCCCTGTGCGCGACGCCGTCGAATCCGCCCGCGCTGCCCTCGCACAGGTGCGCGCCCGGGAACCGCAGCCACCGGCTCCCGCTCCGGCTCCTGCACCAACGTCGGAGGACGTGACACCGGCCGAGACAACCATCACGGCGGCCACGCCGGCCGAGACGACCACGGCGGCCGAGACGACTACGGCAGCGACGCCGGCCGAGACGATCACCACCGCGGCCACGCCGGCCGAGGCGGCCACCACCGCGGCCCATGCACCCGCGGAGCCCGGGGGCAGCAGCACGGCTGGGACCGCCATCGCGGTCGTCGCCAGCCTGCTGGCAATCCTCGCCGCGGGGATCGCGTTCGCCCCGCAACTGGGTATCGACCTCTCCCAGTTCGGTATCCAGCTGCCCTGACACTAGGGGAGGGGCGCAGTACCCGCCCGCCTTGGGACAAACTGTGGGCGGGCGCTTAGGCTTGTGCGTGTCATCCTCATGCTCGTAGAAAGGCCACCCCGTGTCTTCCCGCTCCGCGCGCGCCCTCGCCGTCGCCACGGCCGGCTCCGTCATGCTGGCGCTCGCACCTGATGCCGCTGCATCCGCCCACGCCACCCAACTCGCCGCCGCCGAGCAGGCCGTGACCGACGCGAAGGCCGCGCTCGCGGAGGCGAAGCAGGCGGTTGAGGCGCAGCAGGCCAAGGTTGACGCCGCGCAGGTGACGCTGGGTCAGAAGGTGGAGGCGCGCAACGTCGCAAAGCGCAAGCTCGAGGCGCTCGATGCGGACGCCGCTGACGAGCAAGCGCTTGCCGACGCCACCGACGCAGTCAACGACGCTAACATCGACGCCGAAACCGAACGCGTCGAACTCTCCGTGCGCACACAGGCCGTGGAGGACGCGCGGGAGGAGCTGCGGCGCGCCACCGTCGCGCTGGCCAAGGCACAAGCGGACAAGCCGGCGGAGAAGGATGCCCCGGCGATACCTGCCGCAGGCACCGGTACCGATGGCAGCACTACCGCGGACACGGCCGTCGCAGTGGTCCTGGGCGTCCTCGCCGCCCTGGGAGCCGGTGTGGCGCTCGCGCCGCGGCTGGGAATCGACCTCTCCCAGTACGGCATCCAGCTGCCGTAGTCGCCCGCGCGCCTTCACACGCGCCCGGCCCGGAGGGCTACACTTCCAATCACTATGTCCTCACGCGTAACGCAGGAGCCCGGCCGGAGACGCGGGCGCAACAAAGCACCCCGAAGGGTGCCGGTGGCTTCGCGCGAGCGCGAGCAGCGCCGCCGCGCCGAAGAGGCCGCCGCTGGCGTGAAGAAGCGCCGCCTGCCCGCGCTGTTCCAGCAGGACATCACCAGCATGGCCATCCTCATCGCGCTCGTGATCGCGGTCCTTATCGCCATCGCGGTCCCGCTGCGCAACTACTACGAGGGTCGCGCCGAGATCGCCCGTGCGCAGTCCTCCATCGAGCAGCTGGAGCGCCGGAAAGCGCAGTTGGAAGAGGACATCGCGAAGTACGACGACCCCGCCTACGTGGAGCAGGAGACACGCCGCCGCCTGGGCGTGATGGCGGAGGGGGAGTCCGCCTGGCGCATCATCGACCCGCGCATGTCCCACAGCCCCTCCATCACCACCGATGAGCTTCCCGACGAGCGCTCCTGGCCCGCCGTCATGTGGGATTCGCTCCGCGAGCTCCCGGAAGCCCCCGAGTCCGCGGAGCCCCCGGAGTCCGTGGAGCCCCCGGCAGCGGAGGCGCCTGATGAGCTCGAAGCGCCTGCTGAATAAACGCGGCTTAGACTGCAGGCCTTTCGAATAGTGGCTTGCAGATGCCACTCTTCATTTTGAAGAGCGACCGGATATAGGTATTGAAAACCGTGGTCGAACTGGAATATTCTGGCTCTTGTTTGAATTTAATCATGTGAGACAGCCAAAACTACGTCCAGCTGTGACCACTAACGTGCCAAAGCGAGATTGAAGGGAGGGCAATAATGGGGACTCTGCGCATTGAAATTAACAAAGATGTTCTGGACTGGGCACTGCAACGTACAGGCCTAAATGAAGAAAAGCTCCTCGAGGAGTTTCCTAAACTCAACGATTGGCGCAAAGGCGACGTTGCCCCCACGTTTAAGCAGGCGAAGTCCCTGGCGGAGAAAGCTCACATCCCGTTTGGCCGCCTCCTTCTTGATGAACCTACGGGCGAAAGGACTGATGTCCCAGACTTTCGTACCGTAGGAAATCAGCGACTCGGTGGGATGAGCCCTGACCTCCAGGAGGTGATTCACTTAGCTGAGGGTCGTTTGGCTTGGTACGCGGAGTACGCCGCAGAGGTGGGGATTCCTGGTCCTCAAATTCTCCGACTCGTTCAGGAGGAACTCACTCCGAGCGCAGCCGCGCATCGGACCAGGCTTGCCCTGGGGTTCGACGCGGATTCCCCAATCCCAGGGCGAGACAAGGTCGGGGCCCTGGTGACCCAAATGGAGGATGCCGGAATGCTTGTGTCTCGGAACTCCGTTGTCGGAAACTCCACGAGCCGTCCCCTCGACGTTGATGAATTTCGGGGGTTTACCTTGATCAGTGGTACTTACTGTCTGGTGTTCATTAATACTCGAGATGCAAAGACAGCCCAGCTGTTTAGTCTTGCCCACGAACTGGCACACGTGGCTTTGGGGAAGGCCGGTATTTCAAATCATAGTGAGCACCACAAAGTCGAGCGTTGGTGTAACTCGTTTGCATCAGCATTTCTCGCTCCCGAGGTGTCAGTGAAGTCACGGTACGTCAAGGGAAAACCTCTCCTAGAGAACATTGCATCGCTGGCAGCTGAGTTTGGCATGAGCCGCGAGGCGGTGCTTTGGAGGTTACGGGAGATCGGCCTCATCGATGCTGAAGCGGCCAGCAAGGTACTGGCACTTGTCCGCGCAAATACAGAGGCGAAAACCCCTAAAGTTAGCAGTACGGGTGGTCCAGCGTTCCATATTCTGGTGCGGTCTCGCGTGGGCGGACGGTTTTATGAGACGGTTACCCTGGCGGCCCAGTCAGGAGAGATAGACGAGAGAGATGCCGCACGGTACCTTGGAGCTGCCTCGTACGAGTCGCTTAGAAAATTGATTCAGAATAGCGCTTGGGCGACCCAGGAGGTTGTATAACCAGTGTTTTTGGTTGATACGAACTTCCTGGGCACTGCTGAAACCCTTTATCCGGAGGATGTCTTCCCAACATTTTGGCGCGAGCTTGAACGTACGCTTTTCACTGGTGATGTGTTTTTCCACAGTAGTGTCGACACGGAGCTGAAAAAGTGGAGTCACCCGCGATTGAATTGGTACTTGAAGAACGTGGATCAACCAAAGCAAATTCTTCACCCAGATGGCGACGAAATCAATGCCTATCGCGAGGTCACGGAGTGGGCCGACAATCACCCGACGTACAATCATTCGGCTGCAACGACCTTCCTTAACGCGGCTGACTCGTGGCTCGTGGCTTCGGGCGCACGTTACGGGTACACAATCGTGTCCAATGAGAAGCCAGCTCCTAATTCAGTGAGCAAAATTAAGATTCCGGATGCGGCAGATGCATTCCAGGTGGAGTGTGTGACGCTTCTCGAATTTTTGAGGGTCCGCCGGATCAAGGTGTGACACTTTATCCGCTGGATACGACTTGACTCGTCCTCGGTGTTTACCCCACCTTGCGGGATTCACTCCGCGAGCTCCCGGGACCGGATAAACCAGCGCCCGATCCCGCAGAACTACCTGAGCAATCCGCGCACCAGGCACCAGAAGCACCGTAGAACGCCGAACCGCCCGCCGACGCCCCGAACCCGGACCCGGCGCAGCACTAACCCGATTCGCCGAGAAGCCGCAGCCCGAGCCGGAATTCGTCGTCGCACATGAGCGCGGCCCAGTCCCCGCCGAACGACAAGGCGTACTCCAGCACGGCTGACTGCACAAACGAGGGCGGTGCCGCGTGCCCGTCGCCCCAGTCGCCCGGCATTGCGCACCAGTCCACGCCGTACCTGTCGCTCAATGCATCGGCCCACGGGCGGTAGTGGTTCCGAATGTGGAACGCGTCGTCACGATTTTGCAAGTAGAGCACCTTGTTTGGCATCGCTGCCGAATACGCCGCAACCAAGTCTGTGGTCACATCATCCGCGCCTCCCGGCCAGCACGTGTCCACGTATTCGCGCACCCGCTGCCGGTTGTACTTCATAATGTCCGTCTGCGGGTTCATCGCCACTGCCAGCGACCCCGGCAACTGCAGCGAGTAGTACAGCGCCGCAAACCCGCCGGCTGAGGATCCCTGGCACACGACCACCTCGGCACCAAGCTCCTCCACCACGTGCTCAATCACGCGCACCAGATCTCGTTGGAGTGGCCGCTCCCGGTCTCCCGCGAACCAGCCGATGGACAGCCCCAATTCCAGCGACGGGTCTGATACGAACAGCACGGAGGCGTCGAGATCCTGCGTCACCTTCTGGCCCGTAAACACTGGAAGCGTGGCAGAAGACAGGTCAACCGCTGCGTGGAACGCCACCACGAGCGCGTTGCTCGAGCGTCGCACCAGCCGCACCTCCAACGCCCCAGCGCCGTAGCTGATGGCATGGATCCCGCTCGGCACGTTCCTCGCCGCAAACTCGTCGAGGCTCCCGTACGCGTACACGTCGCCCGCGTACCGCGAGTAGTCGCGCTCAGGATGCACGGTTCCTCCAATCGTGGCCAGACAACTGCATCCAACCTACCCGCCGCGCCCAGTGCCCCGTGCGCACGCTATGCGACAATAGCCCCATGCAACACGAAACCCCCACGCAGGACGACCTCGCCACCGTCGCCGAGCAGCTCGGCCGCGCGCCCCGCGGCGTCCTCGCCATCGCCTACCGCACGCCCGACGCCCAGCCAGCTGTGCTCAAGACCGCGCCAAAGCTTGACGACGGCACGCCCTTCCCAACCCTCTACTACCTCACAGACCCACGCCTGACCGCCGAAGCGTCCCGGCTCGAGGTCGCCCAGGTGATGAAGTGGATGGAGTCCCGCCTAAACGAGGAGTCCGGCAACGGCGAGGCGCTGCGCAAGGACTACCTCGCCGCGCACGAGCACTACCTCGCCGAGCGCAACGCCATCGAGGACCTGGGCACGGACTTCTCCGGCGGCGGCATGCCGGAGCGCATCAAGTGCCTCCACGTGCTCATCGCCTACGCGCTTGCGGAGGGCCCAGGCCGCGTCCGCTTCGGCGACGAGGCCGTCGCCCTCGCCGCAGAGCACGGCAACCTTCGCGGCTCCGCGGTCCCCGCGGATTGGCCCACGCTCGAAGACCTGGGCATCACCCTCGACGAGGCAGGGGAGGGGCTCGCATGACCACCCCACAGCAGGCACCGATGACCGTCGCCGCGGTCGACTGTGGCACCAACTCCATCCGCCTCCTCATCACGCGCCGCGACGACGACGGCACGCTTACCGAGGTCACCCGCGAGAACACCATCGTTCGCCTCGGCCAGGGTGTGGACGAAACCGGTCGTTTCAACCCGGAGGCCATCGAGCGCACCCGCCAGGCGCTTGCCGGCTACACCGAGCGCATGCGCGCCGAGGGCGTGCAGCGCGTCCGCATGGTCGCCACCTCCGCCACCCGCGACGCCTCGAACCGCGAGGACTTCTTCGCCATGAGCCGCGAACTCCTCGGCCAGATTCAGCCGGGTGCGCAGGCTGAAGTCATTTCCGGCGACGAGGAAGCGCGCCTGTCGTTCCGCGGCGCCACGGCGGACATCGACCCCGCCCGCGGGCCCTTCTGCGTCATCGACCTCGGCGGCGGTTCCACCGAGTTCGTCATGGACCAGGGCGCGCGCTCCACCCAAATGGGGTGTGTCCGCATCACCGAGCGCTTCATGCGCACAGACCCGCCGACCGCCAAAGAAACCGAGTCCGCGCGCGCCTACATCCGCGATCGCATCGCCGAGGCCGCCGAGGTCGTCCCCTTCGCCCAGGCCCGCACGTTCGTGGGCTGTGCGGGCACCTTTACGACGCTTTCTGCACTCGCCCAGGACCTCGACTCCTACGACCCCGCGCGCATCCATATGTCGGAGATCCCCTTCGAGCGTATGCGGGAGGTCACCGCGGACCTGCGTGCTCGCACCTCGTCGCAGCGCCTCGAGTACGGCCCGATGCACCCCGGCCGCGCCGACGTCATCGGCTCCGGCTCCACCGTCGTAGAGGAGATGATGGATGCATTTGCCGGCAAGGCCGACGCCTCCTCCTTCATCATCAGCGAAAAGGACATTCTCGACGGCATCGTGTCCGGCCTACTGGCCGACTAGCGCAAGCTAGTCCTCGTCCGGCTCGAGGATCTGGTCCTCGAGCTCCGGGTTCTTCTTCCCCCGCAGCCTGCGACCCTTGCGCAGGTCCTTGACCTCGCGCATGCGCGGCTCGGGGTCAATCTTGTTCGCGATGGCCTTACGGGTGGACTCCACCACCTGCTTGGTTACTGGCGAGTTCACCGCTGCCTGGGTGGCGTTGACAATCTGGTGGTAGCGCTTGCGGCCGGCCTTCGTGCCGAATACGTACCCGGCGGCTGCTCCGACAACGAATTGATACATGGCCCCCACCTTACTTGTGGGGCACGCCAAGGCAACGTTGTTATGCCGGATACGGTATTTTGAGTAGGAGTACCTAGAACTAGACCCGGCTGCGAGGAATTGTGTCTTCTCAACAACCTAAAGTTATGACCGTTTACGGCACCCGCCCAGAGGCGATCAAGGTAGCCCCAGTTATCAAGGCACTGGAGGAAGATGACAGATTTGAGTCTGTCGTTGTGTCGACCGGCCAACATCGAGAGATGCTCGAGCAGGTGAACAAGCGCTTCGGGATCGAGCCTGATCACGACATGGGACTGATGAAGCCGGGACAGTCCCTCAATGAGCTCGTCTCTCGGGCAATTCAGGGTCTTGATCCAATCATTAAGTCCGAAGCCCCCGACGTCATCATCTCTCAGGGCGACACCTCGACGGCAATGGCTGCTGCTCTCGCAGGCTTCCACAGTGGGGTTAAGATCGTTCACCTCGAAGCGGGGCTGCGTACCGGCAATATTTTCTCCCCGTTCCCGGAGGAAGCAAACCGCAAAATTATTGGCCAGCTCGCCAGCCTCCATCTCGCGCCGACCGAGCAGTCCAAGGAAAACCTTCGCCGTGAGAACTTCCGCAGCAAGGACATCGTGGTCACGGGCAACACGGTGATCGACGCCCTCTTGGCTGCCAAGGAATGGGACGTCGCATTTGATGACGAGCGCCTCCAGACCCTGCAGGACAATGATCAGAAGGTCGTGCTGGTGACCACCCACCGTCGCGAGAACCTCGACGCGATGACCGAAATCGGAGGTGCGGTGCAGGACCTTGCGAAGGCATACCCCGATTACGCGTTCGCACTCCCGCTCCACCTGAATCCGAAGGTCCGCGATGCGGTGCTTCCTGAGGTTGAGGATCTGCCAAACGTGATCATCACAGATCCGCTCCCGTATGACCAGTTCACTGCACTACTGAATCGTGCGTACCTCGTGCTCACCGACTCGGGCGGTGTGCAGGAAGAAGCGCCCTCGCTCGGTAAGCCGGTTCTGGTCATGCGCGAGAACACTGAACGCCCTGAAGCTGTGGTCGCTGGCACAGTGAAGCTCGTGGGAACAGATCGCGAACGAATTGTGGCGGAGTCGAAAAACCTTCTCGATCAGGACGCTGCCTATGAAGCGATGGCGAATGCGATTAACCCTTACGGAGATGGACAAGCAGCTCAACGATCTGTTGCAGCGGTGGCAGAGATGCTTGAAGTTGGAAAACGGCTGGCGGATTTCATGCCGACGGAGCTTCCAAAATCAGTTTGAACAGATCACGACTTATTCGATAGAGCACAATAGGAAACTGTGAACCTGTCTGGTGCCGAACTACCAGAGATTTCGCTCCTTCTGTTGTTATTAGAATCACCAACAGGTGGGTTTTTCAAAATGCTCGTCTATTAGGAACATAAGCTAGTAGGTTGCGACTTGCCTGGTGTTCTGTCCGCAAATTGAGTCAAGACCGGCAATCGTATTCTGCCCGCCAAGAAGTAGAAGCCTCCAAGCCACGAATCGGCAATGAAAATGGCCCACCGGAGCGACAGGGGGCGAACCTCGATGCCGGGCGCGTGAGGGTAGACTTGAGGAAGTTGGTTAGTACGTTTATTCAACTTATTAGTATCTAAAAGGAGCTCGATTTGAAGATACTCGTGTTTTCTCAATATTGGGCGCCTGAAAACGGGGTTCCGCAACGCCGTTGGCAATGGCTGACGGAGCTCTTGATTGGTGAGGGGCACGAACTTTTAGTAGTAGCTCCGCCACCCCACTACCTTCGAAAAGTTCAGCTCGGGGATTGGATTAAGCAGAGGAAGAGCTACCGAGTAGGTCGTATCGACAGAGGCGTACACGGTGAGCAAATCTTGAGAAGTGGTTTCTTGCCTGCGGGGAACTCGGTGACTGAAAAAATAGTAAATCAGGCCTCGGTGGCCGTCGGCATGTCGTTAGAGTTGGTTAAATCTCGTGAAACACTAACGAGATTTAATCCAGATCTAATCGTTGGTACCGTACCTGCAATCCCGACCGCGTTAGTAGCTTTTTTGGCTTCAAGAGTGATGAGAACGCCGTACGCTATCGACTTGCGCGACGCATGGCCGGACCTTCTAGACCAATCGAGTGAGTGGAATCGTGGTTTGGGTAAGAAGTCATTCAAGGAGCTGCTCTTAAGCAGGGGGCCCCTGCAGATCCTGCAATTTACTGTGCGGAAAGTGCTTGATATGGTCCTTGAACGAGCAGATGGATTGATCGTTACGTCTGGCTATTTGGAGAGGCAGCTCAGCAGGAAGTTTGAAACTTCCGCTAAGAGGCCAATCACTACCATACGAAACGTCTTCCCTTCACACTCGACCGCCCAAGAAAGCTCAGTCGAGATGCGGTCTCGTAGTGAACTCAACGTTCTCTATGCTGGGACTCTTGGCCGCGCGCAGCACCTTCAAAATGTAGTTCAGGCGGCAAGAATCGCGCGCGATTTGGGTCTAGTAGTATCCCTCCGATTTGTCGGCGCAGGTTCTGCAAAAAAGACTCTCATTAAGGATGCTGAAGAGGGAGGGGTATCCATTGAATTCGTGTCACAGCATCCGTCAGATGAATTGTCGAATTTTTATGATTGGGCGGATACCGCGCTAGTTCACCTAACGGATTGGGAACCACTTAGGCGCGCGGTTCCATCAAAAACATATGAACTGATGGAAGTAGGAAAACACATCAGTGGCGTCGTCGAAGGGGAGGCTGCAGACCTCATTCGTGAGCTAGGTGCCGGACATGTTGTTAAGCCTGAGGATCCTTACGCGCTTGCTCAGCTTTGGCTTTCTCTAGCTCGGGACCGCAAACTCCTTCAGGTAGATCGTAAAGCATCGCAATGGGTACGACACGAGAGAGAGTCGGTCGTACCGAGCCGGTTAAATAGCTTTCTCTCGGCTTTGGGCGGTGAAGGGGTCTAGGCTCATGCGGAAACTTCGTGGCACCGTCTTTTTAGCTGGATTCTTGTTTTTTCAAATGGTAATCAGCCCGTCGGAGCTCGTAGGGAAGGCTAGCGAGTGGTCCCGCAAGAAGGGAAAGCGGAATCTCCATCGTTGCATCGAGCTTTTTTGGTCAGCGTTCGGGGCGAGTTCCAAACAAAAGATATGGAACTATTCGGATTTCCTATCATCATATGAGTCGCTCCCGTTTCTTCAAAAACTACGAAATACTGGTCGTTTCTTGCAGGTAAAGCGAGAAATGACTCTTTTTACTATTGATCCGACAGCGAGATCGATTGACAATACACAAACCTTTCAATCCGAGCATTGCGTATTAATTATTGCAACAAATTCCTTACCGTATACGCAATCGGGTTATACCCTTCGCACGCACGAAACGGCAAAAGCGCTTGTAGCCAGTGGAATGGAAGTGCAGGTGGTTACACGATACGGCTATCCCCTGGTGATAGGTGAACGGCCGGTGCAGGACAGCGAAGTGGTAGACGGGATTCGATATTGGCGTGTGCTTCCTCGAGCGTTTCATCCTGGTGTGATGCAGCAGATTGACTTCGCCGTAGACCGGGCTAGCACAATTGCCCAAAGCTTTCACGCAAATATTGTTCTCACTACCACGGACTTTCACAATGCAATTGTCGCGCAGCGGGTCGCAGCGCGATTGGGGGTTCCGTGGATTTACGAGATGCGTGGGGAGCAAGAGAAAACTTGGTTGAGTAAGCTTCCTGCTGCCGACCGACAGCTTGCGCGCAATTCTGACAAATATCTGTGGACGGTCCGTCAAGAGGCTAAATTCGCCCAAGATGCGGACGCTGTTGTGACTTTGGCTAGCACGCTTTCGGATGTTGCAATAAGTAGAGGGGTCTCCGAAGCTAAAATTTTTGAAATACCAAATGCTATCGGCGATACCATCTTTGACATCAAGCTGAACAAGCAAGACGCGCGCCGTCAGTGTGGACTGCCAGACGAAAACATCATCGGGTACGTCGGGTCCATAGTTCGATACGAAGGCTTGGAACTTTTGCTATATATGGTGGCCTTGGATAGAAGCGTTCGTGTACTGATAGTAGGGGATGGGGAAGATTTGCCGAGGTTGATGCGTTTGGCGCAAGCGCTAGGCGTCGAAGGCCGCGTGCATTTTGTTGGGTGGAAGCGACCCGAGGAAGTCGCCATCTGGTACAAGTGTCTAGATATGTTTGTAGTTCCCCGCGAGGACTGGGATGTATGTCGAAGTGTTCCTCCGCTCAAGGTTCTCACTGCCATGGCGTTGGGGGTGCCAATTCTGAGCGCTGACCTACCAGCGCTTAGGTATATAACTGGGAATTTGGGAACCTATGTGAAGGGCAGATCTGCCGACAAGTACCTGGATAAAATGCAAAAACTTCTTGAGGCTCCACCGGATCCTGAGCCACTAATCCAATGGGCTAAGTCGCACACCTGGAGTCGCAATGCTGTGGAATATGAGGTAATATTCAATCGTCTTAAGCGGAGAAATAGTTCAAAAATCAAGGTGCTAAAACCCGAAAATCGGGCAAAGTAGGGTCTACCTTTTACCTATAGATGAACTGTGTGGTTAGGCAGATTTGAAACGGTAGACCGCTGGTCTTGAATTGTCGGAGTATGGAGAGACGAATGGCGCAGGAAAGCTTACGACTGCGAGCGCAGAATTCTCGCAGCGGAGACGCGGATACAAACTATGCTGGGGTGACCCATTTTGTAGGTGAGTTGATTGATGAGCTTGATGGGGTTTATGCCAAGTTAGCGTATGAAGCGGATCGAGATGAACGTCTCTTGAAAGGCATCTCAAAGCGGGAACGGGAAATCGAACTGCTGAAGAGTCGAATTTCGAGCCTCGAGACAAGAGAAAAGCAATTGGAAGCAGAGTTGCAGCGGTTGAAGAATACGAAGGGTTATAGATTGCAACAACGCTATTGGCGACTTCGTAAAGCTGCAGGGAAGTGAAAAAATGAAAAGTAGTGCAATATCTAATCAGCTGAAACGAATTGATGCCCTGCGGGTTACGGTGCAGAGGGCGAAAAAAGACCTCAAGAAGCTCAAGCGTTATTCCTCGAACCTAGTATTTCGAGACGCAGTTGAAGGCGAGCACGACTTCTTTCGTCCGTCCACTGGCAGACAGGAATATATGAAGCGGTGGGATCACTATCGTCCCCAAGTCGAATCCAGAATCTCATCTTTGCTGGCGGAGTCGGCTGAGCTGCCGGCCTCTGAAGCGCAACGTTGGGACAGAAGACGCAATGTAAATATCGGCATCGTCGCAGATCCCTTCCTATTTGAATCTCTCGAACCAGCCGCAAACTTTATTCCGGTCACACCGCTTAACTACGAGGAGGTGGTTGCTAAAATTGACCTTCTTCTAGTTGTTTCAACGTGGCGTGGATTGGACGGAGAATGGCACGGAGCTTCGCAGAAGGCTTCATCGAAGCGAAAGCTCCTGGAATTGAAGGTTATTCCTCTTGCCAAAGAAAGAGGTGTCCCAGTTGCATTTTATTCGAAAGAAGATCCGCCAAATTACGAAACGTTCCTAAGCACTGCTAAGCGTGCTGATGTGGTTTTCACTTCTTCAATAGAAAAAGTGAAAGCATACAAGAAGGATCTTGGGGAATCGGTACCGGTATTCCCGATCCGGTTCGGCGTCAACTACAAGAAGCACAACCCTCTAGGGTGTATGAGGCACGAGGGTCGGGAATTAGTTTTTGCCGGCTCGTGGATGGCTCATAAGTACAAGACTCGTGCGCGAGACGCAAAGCGAATTTTTGACGGGGTAAATGAATCATCGTCCAGCCTCACGATTGTGGATCGAAATCTCGATTTGGATCCGGAGAAGTTCTCGGATCCTGACCGATACCTTTATCCCGAGGACTTTCTTCCAAACCTTCACGGTCCACTCGACCATGATGAGGTCCTCCGTCTGCAGAAGTTGCTGCCTCTAGCGATTAATTTGAATTCGGTAGTGGGAAGCCAAACGATGTTTGCTAACCGCGTAGTTGAGCTCTTGGCGATGGGAACGTTGGTTATCTCGAACTACAGTGCTGGCGTCAATTCACTCTATCCCTCGGTTGCGTTGTTGCATTCAGAGCTAGACACAAAGAATTTCATCGACACCCTATCTCCCGCGTATATCAGATACTGTCAGGCTGAAGGTATTCGTGAGGTTTTTAACAATGACACGGCATTTGACCGGGTGGACCAGATCCTCGACGCTGTTGGGGTGGACTACGCCCGACAGGATCACAGAATTCTAGTTGTCGCGGCATCGCGCACTCAGTTTGAGAAGTTCTGTGAAAGCCAAGAGACTGAACGTCCTCTGACGTACGTATCCGCCGAAGAGTGGGACTCTCTGGTCGGTGGCGTCGACGGCGACGTAGTAATTCGCCTGGATCGTCTCACGGTGTCGGGTCCAGACATCGTGAATGATGTTGTCGCGACCTTCAGGTATTCGGATGTGGCGTCTCTGAAATTGCTGCCTTTTGATACCGAAGAGTTGGCGTATGAACCTGAAAACGTCGACTACCCTGCGAACCAGTGTGAGGTGTTCTGGCTAGAGCAAGGTCAAAAGGCTGCTGAGACGCGCGTCGCATCCTCTTTGGCGATTCTGACGAGTTGCTCAACATTTAAAGTTCGTGAGGAAAAGAACTCTTATGACTTAACTGTCATTGTGCCGACCTACAATAACGGCAAGCACCTCATTCACAAGTGCTTCAATTCTCTTTATCGGGGAAGTGCCTTTGAACGAACAAAGGTTTTAATAGTCGACGATGGATCAACCAGTCGAAAGACACGTGCTTGCGTCGAACTGCTAGAGCAGCGGTTTCCAAACGTTGAAGTTTACCGATTCCCTGAGGGAGGCTCAGGAAGCGCCTCACGTCCTAGAAACAAGGGACTGGAACTCACTACCACGCCGTATGTGACTTATCTGGATCCTGATAACGAGCAAGTACGTGATTCGTATGCGACCCTATTGAATGCTTGTAGAAGTCAAGATGTCGACTTTGCAATTGGCAATATGCTTCGTTTCAAAGGAAACGTTGTCACGGTAAACAACGCGAAGGTTTTGAGGGCAGCTAAGGCTAAGAGTGCGCCATTAGACGGCTATAACAAAGATCTCATCCAAAAAATGAACTTTCAGCCGATGAGTATTCAGGCTCTTGTAGCGTCTACTGAGTGGCTAAAATCACTCGGACTTGAGCAGCCGGTCGGTGCCGTAGGGCAAGATTCGTATTTCTTCCAGCAGATGATTTTCTATGCGCGTTCTATCACGATCACTACGCGCCCGATCCACGCATACTACGCAGCGGTTACGAACTCGACGGTGAATTCGATCTCTCCAAACTTTTACAGGAAGTATGTAAGCCTGGAGGAAGCTCGAAGTTCATGGCTGAAGTCGGTTGGGCTGTACGATGAGTATGGAAAGACAAGATTTAAGAAATTCCTCGAGGGATGGTATTTCGGCAAGCTCAACCAGGTTGCGCCCGCCGAACGTGCCGAGTGCTTGTCAATTCTAAGAGAAATTACAGCGTTGTATGGGGAAAGCGTAGTGAACGATCCAGACGTTATCGCGTTGTTCGCCGACGCTGATGCGGATGTCTAATGCTTTTGAGGAATGGCCGTGCGTTCACCCCGAAACGAGCCCGACCGCAATCTCAGCGTCAAGCGGGCGATTTAAGTTTCTTTTCAACGGTTACGCTGTTCCGTGTAACTTTGTGAAGAGCGAAAAATCGTCATCTCGTCTACTGGTTACTCTAAACGGAGCTGTAAAGCGGGAGGCTGACAAAGATCCGCGCGAGATTTTCCAACGTAGAACTTGGTCGGATGAGTTTGAGTCCAATGTGCTGATGATTTCGGATGCTACGCTGCACCCGTCCAACAATATCCAAATTGGATGGGCGCAGGGGAACGGTACTGATGCACTGATCTCGGGAATGGCGAAGAGCGTTGAGTTTGTTCGTGATTCACTCGGAGCGAGGAATGAGGACATAGTATTTTTCGGTAGCTCTGCCGGAGGCTTCCAAGCAGTAGCGCTACATAGCTGGTTTCCAGGATCTAGGTTCTTGGTCAACAATGCCCAGTTTGATTGGACCCTTTATCATCCGACTCACTCTAAAAGGATCGCTGCTCACTCTTATGGGGGGCTCGATATTCGCCATGTTCGAAAGTTGTATCCCAACATGTGCAACGTGTTTTCTCGATTTGTAAATGACCGCTTACCTATCGCTGGTCGCTACTTGGTAAACGTCGCCAGTCCGGCTGATTTCGGTAAGCAACTCCCCGTGCTCACTTCTTTTATGTCGGCTCGAGCCAAGTTACAGCCTAGTATTGGTATGGATATTTCGGTTGGTTATTATGCCGATCCCAAAGCCGGTCATATGCCTTTGAATCGAAAGGCGACATTAAGGGAAGTTGCCTCTCTGCTAGAAGGGGTAAGTGTAGAGGGAGCGAGCGTTGACTGACCTCAATTACATACTCGACGTAGCGCGACGGTTTTCCGACCGCGCTGAGCTATCCGTTGGGCGGAGCAAACAGTCTTCAACAATCGCAAAGTTGTTATTCGATGCGGCTGAGTCGAATCTTGCGAAGCGGATGCTAATGCAGCTTGCTCTGTGGGATGGTTCTAGGGTTCGCAGCCGTTTCGTGACAGACGTTTTGTGCCAACAAGCCTGTGAGTGGGCGGCTCTGCCGTTCGCGGGTCACGGAATTACCGATTCTAAGAAGGGGTGGCAGTTAAGGCGGCTTCGTTCCGTTCACGACTCCGTGCGTCCACCAGCTACGCGGGCTAAAGCCGGCTTGTTCTATGTACATCCAATTGGCGATGCTCTGTTCGTAAAATGTGAAGGGCAGCAGGGTACAGGCAGCCGGTTGGCGTTGGAAGATGGAGTGGAAAGCCTCCTGCGAGTTGTATTCAATAACGATTTGAAGTTTTGCAATGAGACGTTGCTTTTCGACGCGGATTCGTTCAACGAAATTTCCGTTGAGAGCTTCGTTGAACTTCTGGGTTCCTTGTCGGTCCTCTGGCCCATCAACATCGTGGGCATCGGCAAGGAGGAGTCGATAAAGTCTGTTTGGGAAAGGGATTTGTCGACTCCGGAGAACATTTTTTGGCTGTTGCGAGAGAACGAAAGGCTTGTTCCTCTCGGATGTGCTGGGCAGCCGATCAGTAAGCTGCAAGCGGGATGGCCCAACTGCGAACTGACTTTGGATGAGTTCCTGATTGTTCTGCAGTTTGCAAAAGCTGAAGTCCTACTACAATTAATCCCTGACAAGGCCTCGCGGGACCGTTTCACTTGTGAGTATATCGAGGAACTCTCGATCGGACGAAACGACCTCGCCAATCTTTCGCTACCGGCTAATTTTCAGACCGTTCAAAAACAGATTTTGGAACTAATTGAGATGGGAAAATAGGATATGTTCGACGCAAAATGTGTTTTGCCCCTTATCGGAGGATCTCAAAGCAAGCCATCCGCGGTTCAAAGGCGAATAGCGGACAAAGCTTTGGAAAACATTATCGAGCCATTTCCGAATTACGCCGACATTAAGTTTGGGCCCAATTTTGATTGGGAACACAAAGAACCTGGAATTGAGACGTCCTTTCAGCTTTACCTCCAAAATCTGAGGGTGGTCGGTACGTTGCTCGCTGAATTTAGCAGGTCGCAGAACATCGCATATTTGGAGAAATCAGAGGAGATTGTCCTTAGCTGGGTCGAGTACGTGGAGGCCGGAAACGCTACAGAGATGACCTGGTATGACCATGCTGTAGGCGCACGGTCGAGGGTTTTGATGCAATTCCTCGCTTGCATGGATGAAGCGGGGCGGGATTATGATCACGCGCGCTTCCGTGCGCTGCTCGAGCGCCATGCGAACCTGCTGATGGATGATTCACTGCATCGGATGAATAACCATGGTTTGATGATGGACATGGCCTTGATTTCAATGGGCCTCGGGCTTGAGCGCATGGACTACGTTTACCACGGACTTGGTCGAGCGGAAAGTATCTTCTGGCAAACCTTCAGCGAAACTGGAATGCATCAGGAAAACTCTCCCGAGTATCACAATATGGTGTCCAGGATGTACCGCGAGCTCGAGCACTTTTTGATGCAAAATGGAATGTCATTTGGTTCAGGTGTTCTCCGCAAACTTGAGTTCTCAAGTCGGCATATGAATCGACTAGCTAAGCCAGATGGAAAAATTCCCGCTATTGGTGACACCGGCAGCCAACGGGCGGTGAAATCCTTCAACTGGGATAGTTTTCATGATTCCATGAGCGGCTTTTCTATCCTCAAGAGCGAGGAATGTCGAGCTTATTTGGCATTTATTTGTGGATATTCGGCGAAAGCTCATAAGCATGCTGATGACTTAAGCATCTTACTCAACTTCCAGGGTGAGGATTTTTTTGTAGACTCTGGCAAATATAACTATGGGAAAAACAAATTCCGGAGTTATGTAGTGTCTTACAAGGCGCATTCGTCTTTTACTCCAAACCGTGCTTACGCTCGCCCGGAAGACAATAGGTACTCGCGCGTCATAGCAACGGATCATTACCTGGATTCGTCAGAGTTTAAACTAGCTTCTGGGCACAATCGGGGGTTTAAAGGTGCAAGATTGCGACGCTCCGTTTATATGGTTCCAGGTCACTCAGCGATTGTGATTAATGATTTGGGGCAATCGTCAAGTAATGAGGCTTGGGTTCACCGTTTTGTCTTGTCACCTAAAGTTGAAGTCTCTGATGTCGGGCCCGGACGTGCGACGCTAAAGGCCGGCGAGGCTGAAGTGACTCTCGAGTGGTTGGGTTCAGAAATGCCAAATCCATCTATCGAGAGCGGTGCAATCGGAAAGAACTCTGTAAAAGCTGTGATTTCACAAGCGACCAACCGCGTCGCAAAAACCAAACATCTCGTGTTTACAAGCAAGAGAGGAAAGGCTGTCGATGCGAGCCTTGTAATCCACCTCGGTCCCGGATCCTCTACTCGTGTGGATGATTGTGGCACCTATTTTGCTGTGTCAAGCCAAAATTCGCACGGAACGGTCCAGCTACCGAAGTTTCAGATCTGAGATTGTGATCTTCAATGCAACGTAACCGTCGAGCGCTCTTTGCTTCATTGTTGCGGAGTTCCCGGTCCAAGTTCAGCTCGTGTTTGATTGGCGCGGTAGCAGAAGAGTACATTTGACGTCCTGTGTACTATTTTGAGATTGCATAACGCATGCGCAGGAGGAAGACGAAGTGGCCAAGCACCTGAAAAAAATGGGCGCTAAAGGTGGAAGCGGGGTGTTTTCAACTCCATCGATTCAGGACGAGGTCGACGACGCTACCTCAACATCTGATCTGCTGAGAATTGATACTTCCGGCCTTAAGGAGCTAAATTGTAGACCGAGCCTCGTGCGGTATGTTCGTGATCTTCACGACTGGCGACACTTTATTTTCGCGGACGCAAGAAGTAAAGCCCTGAATTCTGGCCGTGGAATGTTTTTGGGGCGTGCCTGGCTTGTTCTGCAGCCTCTTTTTGATGTCTCTGTGTATGCAGTAATTTTCGGTTTGATTCTCCACGTATCCCGAGGAATCGAAAATTACATAGGCTACCTTGTGATCGGCGTCGTGTTCTTTCGCTACATTTCGAGAGGGATCTCCTCAGGGGCTGGTTTGGTTCAATCATCGCGGTCACTTATAGCATCATTTACTTTCCCTCGAGCTGCGGTTGTCTTTTCGGCGGTGATACGACAGTTTCTGGACAACCTCATTCCCCTGGTCGTTGCGTTGACCCTCGCGTTCGCCTATCAATTTCCCGCCGGGCCGAGCTGGACACTTGTTCTTCTTCCTCCTCTTTACGTCTTAGTGCACGTGTTCATCCTCGGGTTGATGCTTTTCATATCGAGGGTGACCGCTTTCATCCCGGACATTAAGCCGCTCATCGGGCTTTTTAATAGGGCCCTGTTTTTCACCTCGGGAATCTTCTATTCGCTAGAGCGTTTTGATGGACACCCTGTCATGGCGGCAATCATGCAGGGCAACCCTGTCTACCAATTTCTTACCGCTGCTCGGGACATCACTATTTACGGGGTGGTGCCACCATCGACAACGGTTCTGGCTTTGTTGGCTTGGACCGCAACGCTCTTTCTGCTGGGATTGATCTATTTCTGGAATGCGGAGGAGCGCTATGCAACAGTCGGCTAAGCCAACTGTGGTTGTCCAAAATGTATCGAAGAACTACACGCTAAACGCTCAAGGTTCGGACAAGTTCATTCTTCAACGTCGTACTCGTACGGTACCGGCAGTGAAACCCCTGAGCTTTGTTGCCTACTCCGGAGAGTCCATAGGCGTCTTGGGTAAGAATGGCTCGGGGAAATCCACATTGCTCCGGTTGATTGCCGGCACCGAGAGTCCTACCACTGGTCGCATACTGGTTTCTGAACGGCCAACTCTTCTGGGAGTGTCGGCGGCATTGCAGCAGAACCTTTCCGGTCGGCAAAATATTAAGCTCGGTCTTTTGGCCATGGGACTGCCTCCAGAGAGGGTTCGGACTTTGGAATCGGAGATCATAGAATGGGCCGACCTTACCGACGCAATAGATCGACCTTTGAAAACGTATTCATCAGGGATGGGTGCTCGACTCAAGTTTGCAATTGCCACCGCCGTGAGAGCTGACATCCTGTTGGTCGATGAGGCGCTCTCTACCGGAGATAGCACATTTGCGGCAAAGGCGCAGAAGAGGATGGATGGATTTCTAGACGCTTCCGGAACGGTCTTTTTGGTGTCGCATTCAGCATCGACTATTGAAAAAAATTGTGATCGCGCAATCTGGTTGCATCAAGGTGAACTTGTCACTGACGGAACGCCGAAGTGGGTTGTCACGCTATACCGCCGCTGGAGTAAGGCGGTTGCATCAGGCCGAGCTAAGCAAGCCGAAGCGATTTTAGAGTATACAAAAAAGAAGTACGTGCCCGTGAGAATAGAAACTCATTCGGTATAGGACCATCAGCCATCAGATTGAAGAGTTTTGGGTCTGCTAGGATCTGAGACGTAGCCGATTCGGTCCAGAATGGGCTAAAAGATTCCGATTAGTGGGAGATTCTATGCACGTCGCCTTTGTAGGATTAGGTTATATTGGTTTGCCAACCGCGGTTGTTTTGGCGAACAGCGGTGTGAATGTCACGGGTGTTGATGTAAACGCCGGAAATGTGGAGCGGATTAACCGCGGAGAAGTGACAATTGTTGAGCCCGGCCTCGAGGAGGAATTGAAACAGGCTCTAGACAGCGGACGGTTCACTGCAGCTACAGAACAGCCCCATGCAGACGCATATATTATTGCCGTTCCTACGCCGTTCCTGCCGGATCACTCGGTGGACATGAAGTTCATCTACTCGGCAGCGCAAGCGATCGCACCGAAGTTGGAGGGAGGTGAGATCGTGATTCTGGAATCCACTTCTCCGCCGCTGACTACGGAAAAGATGGCAGCAAAGATCCTCGAGCTTCGGCCAGATCTTGTGGCAGACGGTGCCGAGAACCCGGATGCGAAGTCGGTGGTCTTCTTTGCACATTGCCCCGAAAGAATTCTGCCTGGTCGAGCGATGGAAGAACTCCGCACCAACGATCGTATTATTGGTGGCATGAGTGCGGAGGCTACTCGACGGGCTACAGAAATTTATGGTAGCTTCTGCAAGGGCGAACTGCTTCAGTCAGATGCAAAGACTGCAGAGCTGGCAAAATTGACCGAGAATTCTTTCCGCGATGTAAATATTGCGTTCGCAAACGAGCTTTCGCTTATCGCAGACGATTTAGGAATTGACGTTTGGGAGCTCATTGAGCTGGCCAACCATCACCCGCGTGTAAACATCCTGCAGCCGGGTCCCGGTGTGGGCGGCCACTGCATCGCCGTAGACCCTTGGTTCATTGTTTCCGCTGATCCTGAGAATGCAAAACTCATCAAATTGGCCCGTGACGTAAACGACGGAAAGCCTAGCTGGGTTGTTGATAAGGTTAAGCAAGCGGTAGATGGTGATGTTGCTATTGCGGTACTTGGTCTTGCATTTAAAGCTAATATTGATGACCTGAGGGAGTCTCCTTCCCTCGAAATCGCCGCGGATATTGCAAGACAGCTTACAGCTAATAAAGTACTTGCAGTTGAGCCAAACATTGAGACACTTCCTAACAGCCTTGCTGAAATTGGGAATGTTGAACTCGCGAGTCTGGACGACGCGGTGGAAAAGGCAGATGTGGTTGTTTTGCTCGTGGACCACGATGAATTCAAGCAATTTGATCGCGAACGCCTGGCTGGGAAAAAGGTCGTTGATACCAAGGGCGTTTGGCGGTAGCGAAATTGTCGCAGCAAAGGGCCTTTCCATTTTGAACGGTAGACGGGGCCCGAATCTACTACTGAGTCCGTAGGCATACTGACGCGTCATACGGGCTCAGATTTGGTTCTTAAACTCTGACTTGTTTATGACAGCAAAGTAGGACTCGGCTAACCAGTTATAGTGAGCGTAACCCGATGCGCAACCGAGCAAAGCCCGGGGATGCGGAAACCCCGGGCCTTGGCTCCTCCAACTGGGCTCGAACCAGTGACCCTTCGATTAACAGTCGAATGCTCTGCCAACTGAGCTATGGAGGAATACCTTCTCAGTATATGGGGATACGACCGCGATGGGAAATCCGGCCGGATCTTGTCCGAGGCTGAAGGTCGCGTGCGATGTTGTGAAGGGTATAGTTTTTACAGCGCTTTTGCGTTGATCATGGGGCTATAGCTCAGTCGGTTAGAGCCGCGGACTCATAATCCGCTGGTCGCGGGTTCGAGCCCCGCTGGCCCCACACATAGCCGGTGGCCGGAACCATGATTGGTCCGGCCACCGGCGTTTTGGTGTCAATCCTTGATTAGAACCCGGGGAAGAGGACCCGGTTCTTCTTGCCCGCTTGGATCAGGGCCATCTTGATGGTGTCAAAGACGAAGAGGTCTCCGCCCGGTGCCGCGAAGACGGTGGCGCCGCCGCCGTTGCGAACAGACATCGGGCTGAGCTTCTCCGGGGGCTGGGTGAAGCCCTGGTTCCAACAAAGCTCGCCGACCCAGCCCTTTTCCACCTTGATGGCCGGAATGAGCTGCTGCGGCGGATTGCATTCCGGGTGAGCGGGGCGAGCGGCGTCGGAAACACACAGGGTGGTGTGGGAGGTGGGGTAGTCGTAAATCTCGCAGCGGACATCGCCGCCTTGGTTGGAGTAGGTGTGCGTGGAGGCTTGGGCGGCGGGTGCGGCGAAGGCCGCGGCGGCGAGGGTGGCGGCGCTGATGGCGAGGGCCGCGTGTGTACGGGATTTCATGGCTTGCTCCTAGTGCGTCGGCAGGTCGTGCGGATGTATGGCACGTGTCACTGAGGGTAGTTGTTGCGCGCGTGCATTTAGTAACACCGTGGTGAGTATCGGGTAACGCGATGGTGAGTATCGAGTAACACTGCAGTTTTCGGGGGAAGCTCTTTGGTGACCGCGTGACTTCAGGGCACGCGGCATTGCCAAAGGAGTCCGATTGTGACTGACTACAGGGCGGTGATGGACCTTGTGCTCAAAGGTTGGTCCGTTCGCCAGATCACAGCGGCGATGGGATGCTCGCATTCCACCGTGCAAAAAGTTCGTAAGATGCTGCAAGCAGAGCAGATCACGACCACGGCCCAGATTGCTGGGCTTAATGATGAAGCCGTAGCTGTGCTGTTTCATGACGGAAGATCCACAGGTCAGGGTGTGTTCGTCCCGATCGATTTCGATTCCGTGGTGAAAGCACGGACCGGAAGACATAAGACCACGCTGCAGGTCCTGTGGGGCAAGTACACCTCAAAGCCAGCGCTGCCGGGGCAGCGGTACTACAGCTACGAGCGGTTTCGCCAGCTTGTGGCGCAGCATGTTGATGCCACCGGGGTAACCGCCCGGATCGTGCACGCACCAGCTCACACTATGCAGGTGGACTGGGCAGGAACGAAGATGCGCTTGTTCGACCCCACCGGGGGACGTCCAAGCAAGCTCAGTGTGTTTGTCGCCTCGCTGCCGTATTCCGGGATGCTGTTTGCTTGTGCGTGTAACAACGAACGACAACAAGCGTGGCTGGACGCGCATATGCAGGCGTTTGAGTACTTCGGCGGGGTGGCAGAGGTCATCGTCCCGGATAACGCCTCGACGGCATCGAACGCGA
The DNA here is from genome assembly GCF_002285125.1 of Corynebacterium gottingense. Classification (NCBI taxonomy): domain Bacteria; kingdom Bacillati; phylum Actinomycetota; class Actinomycetes; order Mycobacteriales; family Corynebacteriaceae; genus Corynebacterium; species Corynebacterium gottingense. The sequence goes on along the minus strand of NZ_NSGN01000004.1, from coordinate 97 downwards.
TCAGCGCCGCTGATCGCAATCGTCGTGTCAACACCACGTACGAGGAGTTTCTGGAGCACTACAACACCGCTGCGCTGCCAGCGCGGGCGAGACGGCC
>NZ_NSGN01000003.1:0-281067 GCF_002285125.1 Corynebacterium gottingense | reverse complement strand
CCACCGCACACCAACTGTTGACCATCATTGCGGAACGAGAAAACCGAGGAGCGACCATCGTGACATCCCAGTTCGCCCCCATCGAATGGTGCAAGTCCATCCCCGACGCTGTCATCGCTGAGTCGATCCTCAACCGGCTCGCCGTCGGCGCCGAGATCATCACACTAGAAGGAGACAACATGCGCCTAACCCACTAACCCCACCCAACCCCAAACGCCCGGGTGTTACTGGATACTCACCCGGGCGTTACTCGATCCTCACCATGGCGTTACTAAATCAGTGGTCTGAACAGCTTGGTCAGCTGAATAGCGAACAGGTCAACGCCACCTTAGCCGTCGATGATGAGAGACGGTTGCTGGGCTGGACGTCAAAGTGGGCCGAGCTCCTTATGAGCGGTAAGGTCGGCGAGATGGAGGTCCACTGCGACGTTCAGCGACACGCCAATAGTCGAATTGTCCGCGTAATCGACGGTAACCGCGACGTATCCCGCGTCGCCGGTGTTGCGCGCGCCGACCTCTGTCACCGTGTCGCGCGATTCGTTGTAGCCGAGTTTGGGGAGTTAGACGAGTCGAGTGCACGAGTCATACCGTGGTGCTGCAGTGTGACCACCGGGTTGAGCCCAGCGGTGTGGGCGCTGATAGGACTTCGTGGGCTGCGGGGCAGGGAGAGCGTCGATAAGCTTCTTGGCCTCTGACCCGGGGGTAGGACGTACATGCTAAAACCCCCGCATGTACGTCGCCTACGCGCGGGCGAGCGCCACCCGGTCTGCGAAGCGGGCGTAGTCCTCGCGGATCTGGCCTAGCGGGGCAACTACAGTCTCCTCGCTGGCCACCGCGATCTCGCGCCTGAGCGCAGCCTTGGTGCGCCGCCGCACCCCGGAACCGAGCACCCCGCCGAAGACCGCGCTGACCAGGCCGATCACCAGCCCCGTGAGCAGCCCCGACATGATGAGGAGGGTCGGGATGGGCCAGCCCTCGACATCCGGGACCAGGTCGCCGCCGAGCAGCGGCGTAAGGACGCCGGGGACGAGGGCGACAAGCAAGTACCAGAGGACGCCGACGAGCGCGGCGACGAGCGCGAGCCACTGGATCACGGTGAGCAGCGACCACGCCTTCGACGGTTGCGCCGGGACGCGCGTGCGGGCGACGGCGCGGTCGAGCTCCGCGGGGAGCTGGTCGGCGACCTCACCGGCCCGATCCGTCACGGCGGCGGCCCACTGGCGTGGCAACCCCCGCGACACCGCCTCCGCGTACTCGCGCACGCCGCGGTTGGACACTGCCTTCGAGGCCGCGTCCAGTTCCGGGAGGGAGGAGCGGTGGACGCCGAGCTCGTCGGCGTCGTCACGCACCCCCATCCGCCTGAGCGGGTCCGGCCTAAAGCGGGTGATCCAGGAGGTCAGCAGCCAGCCGGTGCGCTCGTGCAGGCGCTTGCGGTACGCCGCGGCGGCCTTGTCGGCGATGCGGTCGGCGCCCGCCGCCTCGGCGAGCGTGGCGTCCATGTCGCGCTTTGCGTGCTTGTCCGGCCGCGACTGCTTCTCCTGCTTGGCCAGCTGCTTGCCGGAGGCGGCCGGGATCAGGTCCGCGGTGGCGGAGTGGATGTCGGCCTCGATGCGGGCGGACTGCGCCGTGTGGGCGCGGGCGACGCGGGTGATAGCGTCGCGTAAGTTGTCCAGGCCAGCGCCGGTCCGGGTGGAGGTGGGGATGACGTGGGCGTTGGAGAGGCCGTCGTCAAGCAAGAGGCCCTTGAAGGAGGCGCTGACGGTGGGGATGTCGCCCTCGGCCAGCAGATCCGACTTGTTCAGCACCGCGAGGGTCACCGCGGCGTGGTCCGCGTGGGGGCGGATGAACTGCTCGTGGATGACGCTGTCGGCGTACTTTTCGGGGTCAGACACCCAGACGAGGACGTCGACCTGGCCGGCGAGCCGCTCCGCGATCTCCCGGTTGGAGGCCTCAACGGAGTCGAAATCGGGCAGGTCGAGCAGGATGAGCGGGCCCGCGCCGGGGGCGAACTCGCCGCTGCGGGCGCGGCGGTCTTCCACGCCGAGCCAGTCGAGCAGCTCCTCGGAACCGGCGGGCTCCCACACCGCGGCGAGCGGCGAGGAGGTGGTGGGGCGGCGCGCGGCGGCCTTGCCCAGGTCCTCGCCGACAATGGCGTTGAACAGCGAAGTCTTGCCCGAGCCGGTCGCGCCGAAGAAGCCGACGACGGTGTGTTCGGCGGACAGGGCGCGTCGTTCAGCGCCGGCGCGGGCGACCTTCTCGAGGCGCTCGCGCTGCGCGGGGGAGAGGTAGGGGCGGCCGATCTCCGCGGCCTGCCCGAGCGCGTCGAGCCGCTCTCCGAGCGGTGCCTTCGAGCTAAACAGCGCCATCGGTGCCCCCGTCCTGCCCGTCCGGGCGCGTGAACGTGCCGCGCAGCTGGTCCAGGAGGCCGCGCAGCTTCGAGTCGGCCTCGCCGGAGCTTTGTTGCTTGTCGACGCCACGCTCACCGCCCGCAACCGCCGGGAGGTTCGCCGGGGCGGGCAGGGCCTCCGGGAAGCGGACGCTGGCCTGCGCACGGGCCTGGCCTGCCGCCTCGCGCAGCTGGTCCGCGGTGGCGCCGCGGTGCAGCGGGGCGGTGACGTCGCGGTAGCGGTTGCGCTCGGCCTCCATGAGCACCTCGAGGCGCTCGTTGAGGTCGGCCTTCGCCTCGGCGGCCATGCGGCGCACCGTGTCCTCGCCGAAGATGGTTTCCAGCATCTTCTGTCCCACTACTGCGGAGCCACCGGCGACGGCGACTTCGCCGCCGGTCAGCCCCGCGGTAGAGGCGAACACGACGAGCATCAGCGCGACGGTGAGCACGTTGAGGCCCAGCGACATCGCGCGTGCCCGCTGGCGCTTCTGGCCGGCGGTGTCCTGGATGCGTTCCAGCATGGCCTGCTGCCAGTCGCGGACGAGGCGGGCCGCGTCGTCGGAGACGGTGGCGCTGGCGCGGGCCAGCGAGGGGTCCGCCTGGGCGCGCAGCTCCGGGGCGACCGTGCCGACGTGGGACCAGGAGCGTGCGGCGGCGGTCTCGGCGGCGTCGATAAGCACTGCGTGCAGCCCGGTTTCAATCTCCGTTTCCACCTCGCGCAGCGGGGCGGGTTGGCCCGTGAAGAAGCTGCCCACCTTGTCTACTGCCTGGGAGAACCAGCGCTCGACGCCGCGGAAGACGTCCGAGGTGCCCACGACGTCCTGCCAGCGGTCCATGACCTCGGTGCGCAGGAGCTTGCCGTCGCTGGTCGCCTCGATGACGTGCTGGCTGGCGGCGCGGTACTGCTCTGAAATCGCCTGGTCCAGCTGGTTCGCAAACGCCTCCTGCTGCCCGCGGGCAGCAGTGAGCTTGTCGACGCGCCCGAGCGCCCCCGCCAGCGCACCCGCGACCGTCTTGCCGGCCACGTCGCGGCGGGCCGCGGTGTCGTTGGCCAGGGTGGACAGGTAGTCGCGCAGCGGGGCTACCACCTCGTTGGGCAGGAACTCGTCCGTGCCGGTGACGAAGGGGACGGTGAACACCGTCGCGCTCGTCAGCCCGGCCTGGTCCATCATGCGGCGCAGGTCCGCGGGGACGGTCTCGGCGGAGGACTCGTCGAGGCGGTTGAGCACCACGACCACCTCGATGCCGCGGCCGGCGGCGTCGTTGAGGAAGTTCCACACCAGTTGGTCCGCGTAGCGCGCGGGCGTGGTGACGAAGATCCACAGGTCCGCGGCCGCCAAGAGCTGGGAGGCCAGGGCCCTGTTGTGGTCGTCGATAGAGTCGAAATCGGGGGCGTCGACGAGCGCGAGGCCCTCGGGGATCTGTTCGGTGCGCACGATGCGCAGCGTGGTGGACTGCTCGTCGCCGGCGCCGTGGGAGCGGGCGAGGCCGGGCAGGACCTCCGGGGAGTTGAACCAGTCCGCGTTGGCGGGGTTGGCCACCAGGATCGGCTGGCGTGTGGTCGGGCGGATCACGCCCGGGTTGGATACGTGCTCCTGCAGGACCCCGTTGACCAGCGTGGACTTGCCGGATCCGGTAGAGCCGCCGATGACGGCCAGCAGCGGCGCGTCGAGGTTGCTCAGGCGGGGCAGGATGTAATCGTCGAACTGGTTGACCACGGCGCGGGCGTCGGCGGCTGCGGCGCTGTCGGTGGGGACGTCGGTGTCGGCGACCGCATCGCGGAGGTCACGGACGGCGCCGAGCAGAGCGGCGGCATCCGTCCCGTCGGCGGGAGCGGGGGAGTGGGGTGTATTCACGCCCACCATCTTGGCACAACCTTGGCGTGACGCCGGGTGCGCTGCCGGTGCTTTTGGGCTACTGCAGGTCGAAGTCGGTGACGCGCGCGACGTCGCGGGGGTCCTGTTTGAAGGCGATGCCGAGGCGGTTGTAGCTGTTCACGCCCACAATTCCTACGATGAGCGCGCGGGTGACTTCCTCTCCGAGGGCGTCCAGCGCGCGGTTCCACAGGTCTTCCGGGAGGGAATCGGGGGCGTCATCGAGCTCGGTGATCGTATCGGCGAGCTCGAGGATGAGCGCCTCGGTCTCGCTGAACTCGCTGGCGTGGCGGGTCCACTGCTCGACCTTGAGGATGTAGTCCTCGCTCCAACCGTGCTCGCGGGCATTGCGACGGTGGATGGCCGTGCAGACCGTGCAGCCGTTGATGGCGGTGGCGCGGACGGCGGCGAGGTGCCCGAAATCGGGGTCGAGTTTCTCCCGCATGTACTGCATGGGCGGGTAGAACATGTCAATGATCTCTTGGGGGACTTCGCGCGCGGTCATGCTGGGGATCATACCGAAGCGAGGGTGCCGGCGTACAGGTTAAAGTGACGGTCCCTGACAAAGCCTGCGAGCGCCATGTTGGTCTCGCGCGCCAGCTCCACTGCCAGCGACGACGCGGCGGAAACCGCCACCAGCGCGGGGAATCCCGCCATGGCCGCCTTTTGGACGAGCTCGAACGAGGCGCGCGAGCTCATCACCAGCACCATGTCGTCCGCGGGGAGGCAGCCCTCCAGCAGCAGGTGGCCGATGACCTTGTCCGCGGCGTTGTGGCGGCCGATGTCCTCGCGCACGACGATCGGGTTGCCCGCAAGGTCGAACGCGCCCGCGGCGTGGATCCCGCCTGTCTTTCTGAACTGCTTCTGCTCCGCGCGCAGCGCGTCGGGCAGCGTCACCACGAGCTCGGGGTCCAGCTCGATCGGGGTGATGGGCATGTGGACTTTGTGCAGCAGCTCGCTAATAGACTGCGTGCCGCAGACACCGCACGCGCTGGTAGTTGGGGTGAGACGGATGAACTCCGGCGTGACCGGCTTTGCCGTCTCGGCGAGCTCCAAGTCAAGCAGGTTATAGGTGTTCTCGCCGCCAGATCCGACGGCGCCTGCACAGTAGCGGGCCGTGCGCACATCCTGCGGCGCGGTAATCAGGCCTTCCGCGTAGCACCAGCCGTGCGCGAGCTCCACGTCGTGGCCCGGGGTGCGCATTGTGGTGGTGAGCGTCTCCCCGCCGGCGCGGATCTCCAACGGCTCCTCGGTGGTGACGGTATCCGCGCGGGTGTCTGTGAACACCCGCCCCGCCTGCTCGCCGTCGCCGAGGGTGACCTTGGTGACGGCGAAGCGCTGGTTAATCCTGCTCATCGCCCGCGTGGCTCCCGTCGTTGTTGTCGCTGTTGTCGCTGTTGTCGTTGGTGCCGTAGCGCTCGAGCAGCTGCGTGGTCGCCTCAATGAGTTTGCGGGTCGCCGACTCCGTCGCGTCCGGCGTGGCGTCCGGGCCCAGCTGTTGCCCCGCCGCGAGCCCGACAAGAAACGCCGTGGTGGGCGCCGCCGGGCGCGACGGCCCGTTGTGGGCCACAGCGGCGGTGAGGTCCAGCACGTCGCCCACTAGCGAGCGCACCGCCTCGGGCGCGACGCCGAGTTCTTTCGCCACGGCGGCGAGCCATTCGTGGGTGGTGTGCAGTGCATCGTCCTTCGCCATGAGTTCTCCTTTCGGTGTTGGGCCAGGATAGCGCGTTGCGTCAAATGCGGAGCGCGGTCTGGCCATTCGCGGATCCCCAATCGGGTAGCGGAAGCAAACGACGTGTAGTAAAAATAACCGTACTATACAAAATGCACGAAAGGCAATGGCAATGCAAGATAACACCAAGGTAAAAGAGCGTGTGCAAAAGCTGCTCAACCAGGCTAAAGATCGCGAGGGGACACCCGAAGGGGACTCGTTTTACGCGAAGGCCTTTGACCTGATGGCTGCGTACGGTTTCTCCGAGCGCGACCTGTCGCAGCCGGAAGCGGAGAAGACAGCGACCTACCGAATCTTTAAGATCGCCGGAGCATACACCGATATGCAGGCAAAACTTCTGCTCTGTATCGCGCAGGCGCTGCACTGCGTCGGTTTTTACCAGCGCGTGTACAACTCCACGCGCGTCAACCAGGTCACGGTGTTTGGGCTGGAGAGTCATCTCGAGCGCGTGAGTCTGCTGTACTCCATGCTCCGCGTGGTCATGCTGGACGGCGCCGGCCAGCTCAGGGCCACGAGTCTTGCGGAATCCATCGTGGTCACGCGCCGCTCGTACATGATGGGCTACGCCACCCGTATCGGCCAACGCCTCGCCGAGGCAGAGCATCGCGTCACCGAGTCATCGAGCGAGTATGCGCTGGTGCTTATCGACGATGCCGAGCAGGCCCGCAACGCCCAGGCGGAATTCGCCGCCGCACACGGCCTGTACATCCACGCCGATTCATCGAACCGTTCCTTTGACCCCGCTGCGTTCGTCCAGGGGCAGCAAGCGGGCGATGCCTCCGACATTGGGCAGACGCGCGTCGCTCCGCGGCCCGCGTTGCCGTTCTGAGGGGAAGGTTGGGTGGCGGGCGAGTGGGTGTCGAAAAGCGATTTGCCCTGGAAGGGGCGCAAGGTATAGGGTTATCGGTCGGACTTGTGTGAGGAACACAAGCCGAAAGACCAACTGTACATCCAACTTTGTTGCAGGCCCCCCGCCAGAATGCGGACCGCGTGCAAGGGAGGCGGCGAGCGCCCCACGTTACTGAGCGTGGGGAGCGTGAAGTAGCCCCCGACAGACCACACGGCAAACGCGACCTTTCAGGGTCAGGTGGGCTTAGGGAACCGCAACGAGAAAGGAACCGGTCACTCACTATGACCATGACTGATCCGATTGCGGACATGCTGTCCCGCGTGCGCAACGCAAACAATGCGCAGCACGACAGCGTGTCCATGCCGTCCTCGAAGCTCAAGGCGAACATCGCCGAGATTCTGAAGCAGGAAGGCTACATCGCTGACTACAAGGTTGAGGACACCAAGGTGGGCAAGGAACTCACCCTGGACCTCAAGTACGGCCCGACCCGCGAGGCTTCCATCGCTGGTCTGCGCCGCGTTTCCAAGCCGGGTCTGCGCGTGTACGCAAAGTCCACCGACCTGCCGCAGGTCCTCGGAGGCCTGGGCGTGGCCATCATCTCCACGTCCCACGGTCTTCTGACCGACCGTCAGGCCCAAGAGAAGGGTGTAGGCGGGGAAGTCCTCGCTTACGTCTGGTAAAGGGAGGTTGAAAAGACTATGTCGCGTGTAGGTAACGCACCCATCGCAATCCCGAACAACGTTGAAACCAAGATCGACGGCCAGACCGTCGAGGTCAAGGGCCCGAAGGGCACCATGACCGTCGAGGTTCCGGCCCCGATCACCGTTGCGGTTGAGGAGAACCAGATTGTGGTGTCCCGCCCGGACGACCACCGCAAGAACCGCTCGCTGCACGGCCTGTCGCGTTCGCTGATCAACAACCTTGTGATCGGCGTGACCGAGGGCTACAAGATCAACATGGAGATCTTTGGCGTCGGCTACCGCGTGCAGCAGAAGGGCAAGGACCTCGAGTTCTCCCTCGGCTACTCGCACCCGATCCTGATTGAGGCGCCCGAAGGCATCACCTTTGCTGTCGACGGCAACACCAAGCTCTCGATCGAAGGTACCGACAAGCAGCAGGTTGGCCAGATTGCGGCGAACATCCGCCGTCTGCGTAAGGATGACCCGTACAAGGGTAAGGGCATCCGCTACGCGGGCGAGCAGGTACGTCGCAAGGTCGGAAAGACGGGTAAGTAATCATGAGCAATACTGCAGAGAACACCAAGCGCACCCCGATTGGCAAGGACATCTCGTCCCGCCGTCGCGAGGCTCGCGCACGTCGCCACAACCGCATCCGCAAGACCCTGCGTGGCACCCCGGAGACCCCGCGTCTCGTCGTGCACCGCTCGTCCCGCCACATCCACGTGCAGGTCATCGACGATCTGGCTGGCCACACTCTCGTGGCCGCTTCCTCCATGGAGCCGGACGTCCGCAACCTGGACGGGGACAAGAAGGACAAGGCAGCCAAGGTCGGCGCACTCGTCGCAGAGCGCGCCAAGGCAGCTGGCATCGAAGAGATCGTCTTCGACCGCGGCGGCTACAAGTACCACGGCCGCGTTGCGGCTCTTGCTGAAGCAGCTCGTGAAGGTGGTCTGAAGTTCTAATGATCACCGCAACCATCACCATCAACGGAAGGATCGCGTAATGGCCGAACGTGAACGGCGTGACGGCGGACGCTCCGCCGACAACCAGAACAACAAAGGCAACAAGAACGAGCGCGGTGGCCGCGGCCGCCGCAACCAGAACGACGAGCGCGACAAGTACATCGAGCGCGTCATCACCATTAACCGCGTCGCAAAGACCGTTAAGGGTGGCCGCAACATGTCCTTCACCGCACTCGTTGTGGTCGGCGACGGCCAGGGCATGGTCGGCGTCGGCTACGGCAAGGCGAAGGAAGTTCCCGCCGCAATCCAGAAGGGTGCCGAGGAAGCTCGCAAGAACTTCTTCCGCGTCCCGATGATCGGCGGCACCATCCCGCACCCGGTCCAGGGTGAGGAAGCTGCGGGCGTCGTTATGCTTCGCCCGGCTGCTCCCGGTACCGGTGTCATCGCCGGCGGCGCTGTCCGCCCGGTGCTCGAGTGCGCAGGCGTCCAGGACATCCTGGCCAAGTCCCTCGGTTCCGACAACGCCCTGAACGTCGTTCAGGCAACCGTTGCCGGACTGAAGGAACTGGTGCGCCCCGAAGAGGTCGCCGCGAAGCGTGGCAAGGACGTCGAGGACGTTGCCCCGGCCCGTATGCTGCGCGCACGCGCAGGACAGGAGGCGTAAGCACAATGGCACTGAAGATCACACTGCACCACGGTAAGGTCGGCGAGAAGCCGCAGACCATCCAGAACCTCGAGGCTCTGGGCCTGCGCAAGATCGGCCAGTCCGTGATCAAGAAGGACAACGCCGCGACCCGCGGCCAGGTGCTCAAGGTTCGTCACCTTGTCACCGTAGAAGAAGTTGCAGGGGAGTAGAGAGAACATGGCTGACATCATCAAGCTTCATGATCTGCGCCCGGCAAAGGGTGCAAACAAGCCGAAGCACCGCGTAGGCCGCGGTGAAGCCGGCAAGGGCGGCAAGACCGCCGGCCGCGGTACCAAGGGCACCAAGGCTCGCTACCAGGTTTCCGCAGCGTTTGAGGGTGGCCAGATGCCGCTGCACATGCGTCTGCCGAAGCTGAAGGGCTTCAAGAACCCGAACCGCGTTGAGTTCCAGGTAGTGAACGTCAACGATCTGGCCAAGGCCTTCCCGAACGGCGGCGCCGTGTCCATCGAGGACATCGTTGCAGCTGGCCTGGTTCGCAAGAACCAGCCCGTGAAGGTTCTGGGCAACGGTGACATCGACGTCAAGCTCGACGTCACCGCCAACAAGTTCTCCAAGTCCGCAGCGGAGAAGATCCAGGCTGCAGGCGGTACCACCACCGAGGCGTAAAGCCTTTGCGGCGGTAGTCCGGAGGACTGCTTGCAAGCGGCCCGCCACCCCTCACTGCAGGGGTGGCGGGCCGCTTTTTGCGTGCCGTTGTGGCTGGGAGTGGGGGCTGGGCGGGGTTCGGGGTGGCGGGGCAGGCCCGCAGATGACGAGAATGCGTAAAATTTCCCGGTCCCATCGGCATATCCCCAGGTCGCTTGAAACCACCGCGGACGCGAGCGGGAAATCTGTCACTCGCACCTCGCCGTGCATTCGCACTTTGCCGTCCGCGCATGCAAAAACCACCGAACCAGAGTGAAGGCTCGGCGGCTGTTGTTTTGGAAGCTACGCCCGCGCGCGGTGTGCGAGCCTGTTGCCGATGGACTGGATCGCCTGCACCACGACGATCAGGATGATCACGGTGGTGAGCATGGCGACGGAGTCGAACTGCTGGTAGCCGTACGAGATGGCGAGGTCGCCAACGCCACCGCCGCCGATGGTGCCGGCCATGGCGGTCGCGGAGATGAGACCGACGGTCGCCGTTGTCACCGCGAGGATGATCGAGGACTTTGCCTCCGGCAGCAGGAAGTGCCGGATGGTTTGGCCCATCGTGGCGCCCATGGAGTCGGCCGCCTCGGTGATGCCGGGGTTGACCTCCAGGAGCGACTGCTCGATGAGTCGCGCGATGAATGGCGCGATGTACAGGGTCAACGGCACGAGCGCCGCCGTGGTGCCGATCGCGGTGCCGGCAATCACGCGGGTGAAGGGCGAGATCGCCACCAGCAGGATGATGAACGGCAGCGAGCGAACCACGTTGACCAGGACGTTGAGGACGCCGTAGGCAATCGGGTTCGGCTTCAGCCCGCCCGGGCGCGTGATCACCAGGGCGAGCGCCAGTGGGATGCCGATGAGGGCGCCGACGAAGAGCGCGATGCCGACCATGTAGACGGTCTCGCCAAACGAGTCGATGTACATGGATGGGGTCACGCGCGACCCTGTCGTGTCGCGCCACCAGGAGTTCAGCTGATCCATGGTTATGCGTCCTTTCCGCTACGAATGCGATTGACGGAAACTCCATCGAGCCTCTCCAGCCACGCCACGGCGTCGGTTGCGTCCTGCGAGGCGCCGCCGCGAAGGCCGAGCACGGTCGCGCCGACGGTCGTGCCGGCGAGGTCGGCGTCCGAGGAGGACAGCAGCTGCGCGTCCAGGCCGAAGCGGTTGATCAGCTCGGTGAACACGCCGGAGGCGGCGCGCCCGGAGTGAATGAGCTGGACCACTTGGTCGAAGGCGCTGGCGTCGATAGTGGCCCGAACGCTCTCGGGGATTTCCCGGGGGATCACGGTCTCGACGAAGCGCTGCGTCAATGCCGCCTGCGGGTCGGCGAAGACCTCCGCGACGGGGCCGGACTCGACCAGCTTGCCGGAATCTAAGACCGCAACGGAGTCCGCGAGCCGGGCGACAACATCCATTTGGTGCGTGATGAGCAGGATGGTCACGCCGAGTTCGGCGTTGATGGCACGCAGGAGGTCGAGGATCTGGGTGGTGGTCAGCGGGTCGAGGGCGGACGTGGGTTCGTCGCAAAGCAAAATGCTCGGATTGGTCACCAGCGCACGGGCGATGCCGACGCGCTGGCGCTGCCCGCCCGAAAGCTGGCGCGGCTTGTGGTCGGCGCGGTCGGTCAGGCCGACGAGCTCGAGGACCTCGTTAACGCGGCGAGTGATCTCCGCCTTCGGCGTCTTGGACAGCAGCAGGGGAGTGGCGACGTTTTGCGCGACGGTCTTGGTTTCCAGCAGGTTGTAGTTCTGGAAGACCATCGAGACCTCGCGGCGCAGCTCGCGCAGCTCCTTCGGGCTCAGCTCGGACGGCTGGCGGCCGAGCACCGTGACGGTGCCGGAGGTGGGCGACTCAAGGCCGTTGACCGTGCGGATCAGTGTGGACTTGCCCGCACCAGACGTGCCGACGACACCGAAGATCCCGCCCGTGGGGACGGCGAACGTGATGTCGTCGAGCGCGGCGAACGTGCCTCCGGAGGTATCAAAGACCTTGGAGACGTGGTCGAAGGCGACGGCGGGGCCGGTCACTGCAGCGACTCCGGGAGGAACCAGTAGTTGTTCTCGTTGTGCTCGTTCAAGTAGTCCTTGAACTCGTCGGAACGGTAGGCGTCAGCCACGGCCTTCGCCCACGGCTTGTCGGCCTTGTCCTCGGTGGTCACGGCCACGAGGATCAGTTCCGGACGCAGGTTCTCCTGGAAGAGCTGCAGGTTCGGGTCCAGGCCCGCGGAGTAGGACATGGAGCCCGGGATCACGGCCCAGTCCAGGTCGGGCAGGGAGCGCGACAGGTTTGCAGAGTCCATCGGCTGGATGTCCAGGTTGTGCGGGTTCTCCGCGATGTCGGCCTCAGAAACGAGTGCCTCGTCGGCGTCGTCGCGGAGGGTGATCCAGCCGGCGTCGACAAGCACGTGCAGGGCGCGCGACTTGTTCGAGCCGTCCATCGGGACGCCGACGGACTGGCCGTCGGCGACCTCGTCAATGCTCTGGTGCCGCTCCGAGTACACGCCGGCGGGCACGGTCGGGACTTCGGTGATGGAGGTGAGGTCCGCGCCCTTCTCGTTGTTAAACACGTTCATCCAGCCGGTGTGCTGGTCCACGTTGAGGTCCGCGGAGCCCTCGGCCAGCGCCGTGTCGGCCTGGGTGAGGTCGGTGAACGACTGATAGTCCACGTTGTAGCCCTCCTTCTCCAGGATCGGCCCAACGGCGTCCTCGAACAGCTCCGAGTACGGGCCGGGCGAGGTGGCCACGCGGATGGTCTCCAGGTCGCCGTCGGCAGTGGTGTTGTCGCTCGACTCGCCCGAGCAGGCGGTCAGCCCCAGCGTGAGTGCGGCGGCTGTGGTCAGTGCTGCAAACTTCTTCAGCATGACGGTCCTTTCGATCAGGATTAATCTCGACAAATCAGTACTTTAAACCTATCGGTTCAGAATTTCAAGACAGATTTGTCTATCGGCGGGGCTCGATGCCTATCGACGCCACGCCCCGCGGCCGAGTGGGTGAGCTGTGTCTGGGCTGGAAAGGTGCTAGGAAGGTGCGAATCTCCTTGTGGTGACATTGGAGCAACCCGCTAAGCCTCATGCGAGTCGAGTGTTCGCAAGATGGGCTGCTAGGGTAGTGGGGTCAAATATGTACGGGTGAGCTTTAGCGTGCCTTTTGGCAGGTAGGGCGGCTCGTAGTTCATACTGTTCGCAATCTCCTGCTTATTTTTTGCAGTGGGAGCCAGGAGGCTTTGTGTCCGCTATTCTTCAGGCGTTTAAAGATCAGGATCTACGCCGCAAGATCCTGATCACGCTCGCCCTTATGATCCTGTACCGCGTCGGTGCCCAGATCCCCACGCCAGGCGTGGATTACGGCCTGATCCACTCTCGCCTGGAGGAGATCTCCCAGGGCGATCAGGCGACGATGTTCTCCATCATCGGGCTCTTCTCCGGCGGCGCGCTCCTGCAGCTGTCCATCTTTGCCATCGGCATCATGCCGTACATTACGGCGTCTATCATCGTGCAGCTGCTCACCGTGGTGATCCCCAAGTTTGAGGAGCTGAAGAAGGAGGGGCAGTCCGGTCAGGCAAAGATGACGCAGTACACGCGTTACCTCACCGTGGCGCTGGCGCTCCTCCAGTCCGCCGGCATCGTCGCGCTGGCTGACCGCGAGCAGCTGCTCGGCCAGGGTATGCCCGTGCTGGTTGAGGACCGCAATGTGTGGACCCTCATCATGATGATCATTGTGATGACGTCGGGCGCCATCATCATCATGTGGCTCGGCGAGATCATCACGGAAAAGGGTGTGGGCAACGGTATGTCCCTGCTCATCTTCGCCGGCATTGCCACCAAGCTCCCGTCCGAGGGCGCGATCATCTTCCAGAACTCCGGCGGCGTCGCACTCGCGGTGGTTATCGCGGCCATCATCGTCCTCGTCGTGGGCATCATCTTCATCGAGCAGGGCCAGCGCCGTATCCCGGTGCAGTACGCCAAGCGCGTTGTGGGCCGCCGCCAGTACGGCCGCACCGCGACCTACCTGCCACTGAAGGTGAACCAGGCCGGCGTGATCCCGGTCATCTTCGCATCCTCGCTGATGTACGTGCCGGTGCTGATCACCCAGATCGTGAACATGAACAAGCCGACCCCGCCGGACAACTGGTGGATGAACCACGTCATGGCGTGGCTGCAGAACCCGGGCTCCTGGCAGTACATCGTGGCTTACTTCATCATGATCATCTTCTTCGCGTACTTCTACGTCTCCGTGCAGTACGACCCGGTTGACCAGGCTGAGAACATGAAGAAGTACGGTGGATTCATTCCGGATATTCGTCCGGGCCGCCCGACCGCGGAGTACCTCGGTTACGTGATGAACCGTCTGCTGGTGGTCGGCTCGCTGTACCTCGCTGTGATTGCGATCCTGCCGAACCTGGCGCTCGACGCCGGTCTGGCTGGCTCCGGCCGCATGGGGATGAGCGCGTTCGGCGGCACGGCTATCCTGATTATGGTGTCCGTGGCCCTGACCACGGTCAAGCAAATTGAATCCCAACTCCTGCAATCCAACTACGAAGGACTTTTGCGATAATGCGTCTCGTACTTCTTGGCCCTCCCGGTGCCGGCAAGGGCACCCAGGCGGCGATCCTCTCCGAAAAGCTGGGGATCCCGCACATTTCCACCGGTGACCTGTTCCGCGCCAACATCGGCGAGGGCACCCCGCTCGGCGTTGAGGCGAAGAGCTACATCGACGCCGGCAAGCTCGTGCCTACCGACGTCACCGCGCGCATGGTCGAGTCGCGCCTCCAAGAGGACGACGCTAAGGATGGCTTCCTCCTGGACGGCTTCCCGCGCACCGTCGAGCAGGCCGAGATCCTTACCGAGCTGCTGGAGAAGGCCGGCGCGAAGCTGGACGGCGTGCTCAACTTCGTTGTCGATGAGGACGTGGTCGTCGAGCGCATGCTCGCCCGCGGCCGCGCCGACGACAACGAGGAGACGATCCGCACCCGTCTCTCCGTCTACCGCGACGAGACTGCGCCGCTGATCGACCACTACGGCGATCAGATCATTTCTATCGACGCGGTCGGCGACGTTGATGAGATCAACGCCCGCGCGATGGAGCAGCTGCAAAACCTCAAGTAAGGGCGGACGACGAAGAGGGCCGGTGTGCGTGGCGCACCGGCCCTCTTTCTGCGCACAGCACGTCTTGCCCCAAGAACTCGAAGAAAGGCCCGACCGATGGGTTTTAGAAGACGCAAGATCCCCGCCAAAACACCAGCGGAACTCGACTCCATGGAGGCCGCCGGCCGGATCGTCGGCGAAGCGCTGACGGAGGTCCGCGCCGCCGCCCGCCCGGGAATGAGCACCCTCGACCTGGACCGGATCGCGGAGTCCGTGATCCGCGACCACGGCGCGACACCCACGTTCCTGGGCTACCAGGGGTTCCCGGGCTCCATCTGCGCCTCGGTGAACGCCGTGGTGGTGCACGGCATCCCGAGCGAGAACGTCGTGCTTGCAGAGGGCGACCTCGTCTCCATCGACTGCGGTGCCACGCTCAACGGATGGGTTGGCGACTCTGCGCTGAGCTTTGGCATTGGTGAGTTGGCACCGGAGGTAGACGCGCTGAACAAGGCCACCGAGTGGGTCCTGGAGCAGGGCATGAAGGCGATGCGTCCGGGCAATCGCCTCACCGACGTATCGTCCGCGCTCGAGCAGGCGACCTGCACCGCCGAGGACCGCTTCGGAGTAGTGGTGGGCATCCTTGACGGCTACGGAGGCCACGGCATCGGCCGCACCATGCACGAGGAACCCTTCCTGGCCAATGAGGGGCGCCCCCACCACGGGCCGGTCATCCAGGAGGGATCCGTCCTGGCGATCGAACCGATGCTCATTCTCGGCGGAGAGTATGACTCCTATGTGCTTGGCGACGGCTGGACGGTCGTCAGCGCCGACGGGTCACCTGCGGCGCACTGGGAGCACACCGTCGCCGCGACCTCCGGCGGGCCGCGGGTGCTTACCCCGCGCAAATAACACACCGTTTATGCGTGCCTGACTATCAAAACTTGGCGGAAGTAGTTAAACTGCTGTCTATGTCTTACCAACCCCGCCACGCAAAGCCGTCGGCAACCAAGCGCCGTGCGGCTGCCGTTGCCGCCGCTGCAGGCGTCATTGCTTCCCTGGCCGCCAACCCGATCGCAGCCAACGCGGCCCCGGCCGCACCGGCTCCGCAGCCCGCGCCGAATGCGGGTTCTTCCTTCGCCTCGCTGTCTTCCGAAGCCGGCCTGGACGGCTTCCTGAAGAGCGCGAACATCCAGCTGCAGAACCTGGGCACAAGTGCCGATCAGGCAGTGCGGGACGCAGCTTGGAACCTGCGCACCACCCTGCGCACCCAGGCAGACAGCCTGGCCGCGCTGAACCCGGACCTGCCCGCGCAGGCAAAGGAGTCCATCGACCAGATGGTTGAGGCGCTGTTCCCGGGCCTGATCGAGGAGCGCACCCCGAAGCCGGCTCCGGCACCTGCCCCCGCTCCGGCCCCGGCCCCGGCTCCGGCACCCGCCCCGGCTCCGGCACCCGCCCCGGCTGAGCAGCCCGCACCGGCACCGGCCCCGGCCTTTGACTACGGCTCCTGCCCGAAGGACGCGAAGGCGTGCGTGGACGTTGACGGCCGCCGCTCCTGGCTGCAGAACAACGGGGAGATGTACTACACGGCCGACCTGGTCGGACCCGGCCGCCCGGGTCAGGAGACCCCGCGCGGTACCTTCTACGTCAACCGCAAGGTGAAGGACGAGATCTCGTACGAGTTCAACAACGCGCCGATGCCGTACGCCACCTACTTCACCAACAACGGCATCGCCTTCCATCAGGGCGATCCGTCGATCCTGTCCGCTGGCTGCGTCCGCATGTACCGCGCTGACGCGCAGCGATACTTCAACGATCTGCAGATCGGCGACAAGGTTTACGTCTACTAGGACAACGTAGCGTCGATAAGCGCTGCACCCCGCTCTCCACTTGATGGAGGCGGGGTTTGTGTTTGTGCAGGTAGTTGGCTAACATAGTCGTTTGGTGTGCAGGCATTCCGTCTGCGCGCTCTGTAGCACACGTGAAATACGACTAGTACCTGCGGAAACGCGGGGCTGTAGGAAGTGGATTGAATGGCAAAAGAAGGCGCAATTGAGGTTGAGGGCCGCGTAATCGAGCCCTTGAAGAACGCAACGTTCCGTGTCGAGCTCGACAACGGGCACCAAGTCCTTGCCCACATCAGTGGCAAGATGCGCCAGCACTACATCCGCATCCTTCCTGAGGACCGCGTCGTCGTGGAGCTTTCCCCGTACGACCTGGACAAGGGTCGTATCACCTACCGCTACAAGTAACTACGTAAGCCTCCTTGCCCAGACGCGCGGGTTTGCCCGCGGCGTCGACTACCTCCGGCCACGGTGGCTGGAGCCGCGCGAGTCTCAACCCATCCTCCGGCTCGGTCCGGACAAAGCGTTGTTTGGCGTGGGCGGGTAGGGAGAAAACCACCGTAACAACCCGAAAGGAACGTAGCCACATGGCACGTCTCGCTGGTGTTGATCTCCCGCGCAACAAGCGCATGGAGATCGCGCTCACCTACATTTACGGCATCGGGGCTACCCGTGCCAAGGAACTGCTCGAGAAGACCGGCATTTCTCCTGACCTGCGCACGGACAACCTGAGCGACGATCAGCTCGCAGCCCTGCGCGACGCAATCGAGTCCTCCTACACCGTCGAGGGCGACCTGCGTCGTGAGGTGCAGGCTGACATCCGCCGCAAGATTGAAATCGGCTCCTACCAGGGTCTGCGCCACCGTCGTGGCCTGCCCGTCCGCGGCCAGCGCACCAAGACCAACGCGCGTACCCGCAAGGGCCCGAAGAAGACTATCGCAGGAAAGAAGAAGTAACATATGCCTCCGAAGACTCGTTCCGGCGCGCGCCGCGGTCGTCGCGTCGTAAAGAAGAATGTGGCCGCTGGCCACGCGTACATCAAGTCCACCTTCAACAACACCATCGTGTCCATCACGGACCCGAACGGTGCTGTCATCTCCTGGGCCTCCTCCGGCCACGTCGGGTTCAAGGGCTCCCGTAAGTCCACCCCGTTCGCCGCGCAGATGGCTGCTGAGAACGCCGCCCGCAAGGCGATGGATCACGGCATGAAGAAGGTTGACGTCTTTGTCAAGGGTCCCGGCTCCGGCCGCGAGACCGCTATCCGTTCGCTCCAGGCCGCCGGCCTGGAGGTGTCCTCGATCTCGGACGTGACGCCGCAGCCGTTCAACGGCTGCCGTCCGCCGAAGCGTCGTCGCGTTTAAGGCAGAAAGGAAAAGAGGTAAAACACCATGGCTCGTTATACCGGCCCTGCTACCCGTAAGTCCCGTCGCCTCCGCGTCGACCTCGTCGGCGGTGACATGTCCTTCGAGCGTCGCCCGTACCCCCCGGGGCAGGCTGGCCGCGCTCGCATCAAGGAATCTGAGTACCTGCTCCAGCTGCAGGAGAAGCAGAAGGCTCGCTTCACCTACGGCGTGATGGAGAAGCAGTTCCGTCGCTACTACGAGGAGGCCAACCGCCTCCCGGGTAAGACCGGCGATAACCTGCTGATCCTCCTGGAGTCCCGTCTGGACAACGTCGTCTACCGCGCAGGTCTGGCTCGCACCCGCCGCCAGGCCCGTCAGCTGGTTTCCCACGGTCACTTCACCGTGAACGGCAAGCGCGTCGACGTCCCGTCCTACAAGGTCACCCAGTACGACATCATCGATGTCCGCGACAAGTCCCGCAACATGCTCTGGTTCGAGGACGCGCAGGATAACCTGCTCGACTCCGTCGTTCCGGCTTGGCTGCAGGTCGTTCCGGACACCCTGCGCATCCTCGTGCACCAGCTGCCCGAGCGCGCTCAGATTGAGGTGCCCCTGCAGGAGCAGCTCATCGTCGAGCTTTACTCGAAGTAACCCAGGTTGCTTCGCCCCGCGCTCGTTGCTTATCGACGCTTTCGTGCGCGGAATCTTCCAAACACATCCGTTCCTACCGGCTTCAAATAGCGGGAGCCGATAAAGGAGAAGTTCATGCTCATCTCTCACCGTCCGCAGTTGACCGAGGAGTACATCGACACCAACCGCTCGAAGTTCGTCATCGAGCCGCTCGAGCCTGGTTTCGGCTACACCCTCGGTAACTCCCTGCGCCGCACGCTGCTGTCGTCCATTCCGGGCGCGGCCGTGACCTCCATCAAGATCGATGGTGTGCTCCACGAGTTCACCACCATCGCTGGTGTGAAGGAGAACGTTTCCGAGATCATCCTCAACATCAAGGACCTGGTGCTGTCCTCCGACTCCGACGAGCCGGTTGTCATGTACCTGTCCGTCGAGGGCCCGGGCAACGTCACCGCGGGCGACATCGAGCCGCCGGCTGGCGTGGAGATCCACAACCCGGATCTGCACATCGCATCGCTGAGCGAGCTGGCTCGTCTGGAGATGGAGCTTGTTGTCGAGCGCGGCCGCGGCTACGTCCCGGCCATGCCCAACGCGGGCGGGGAGCCCGGCCGTATCCCGGTCGACCAGATCTACTCCCCGGTGACCCGCGTCGCCTACAAGGTTGAGGCGACCCGTGTTGAGCAGCGCACCGACTTTGACAAGCTGATCATCGACGTGGAGACCAAGAACTCCATGGCAGCGCGCGACGCCCTGGCTTCCGCAGGCTCCACCCTGGTGGAACTGTTCGGCCTGGCCCGCGAGCTGAACACGGCGTCCGAGGGCATTGAGATCGGCCCCTCCCCGCAGGAGACCGAGTTCATCGCCGCGTACAACACGCCGATCGAGGACCTGAACTTCACCGTGCGTTCCTACAACTGCCTGAAGCGCCAGGAGATCCACACCGTCGGTCAGCTCGCAGAGTGCACCGAGTCCGAGCTGCTGGACATCCGGAACTTCGGCCAGAAGTCCATCAACGAGGTCAAGATCAAGCTCGCTTCGCAGGGCCTGACCTTGAAGGATGCTCCGGAAGATTTCGACCCGACACAGATCGAGGGCTACGATGCCGAGACCGGCGACTTCGTCGATCCCAGCGGGGATGAGACCGAGTAACACTCGCGTAAAGCCGAGTAACACGTAAGAGCACGCGCTCAACTAACGCACACGAGGAGTACGAAAATGCCTACCCCTAAGAAGGGTGCCCGTCTCGGAGGGTCCGCCAGCCACCAGAAGCACATTCTGTCCAACCTGGCTATCTCCCTCTTCCAGCACGGCGCAATCAAGACCACCGACGCGAAGGCACGCATGCTGCGTCCCTACGCCGAGAAGCTGATCACCAAGGCAAAGAAGGGCACCGTGGCAGACCGCCGCGCAGTCGCCGCTGAACTGCCGAACAAGGAGATCGTTGCTTACCTGTTCAACCAGCTCGCGCCCCTGTTTGAGGGCCGCGAGGGCGGCTACACCCGCTCCATCAAGCTGGAGAACCGCGCGGGCGACAACGCCCCGATGACGCAGATCTCGCTCGTCCTCGAGCAGACCGCGTCCACGGAGGCTGAGCGCACCGCACGCGCTGCCGCTTCCAAGCAGGCAGACGCCGAGGCAGCTGAGTCCGCTGAGGCTCCGGCAGCCGAAGAGGCTGAGTCCGAGGAGAAGTAGGACTAGCCACGGCTAGCTCCCGCGCCTCCGGGCCCGCGGCGGCCCCTCCCGATTCGTTCGGGAGGGGCCGTTTTGCGCGTTCCGGGGGGTCGGGCCGGGGTGTATCGGTAGATACCGATAGTAAGACCCCGATGACGCCGTCCTGGAGCGTCTTGTCGGTATCTTAGTATCGGTATCTGCAGTGATTGGGCCGGTGATGGGCCGACGACGTGGCCGGCAGCACGGCCACGGCAGCGCGGGGCCGCCGCGGCCCATGCCAGCGCCAGCACGGCCACGCCCGCGCTGTTTGCTAGCCTTATGCGAATGAACGACGCAGCGCAGCACGACCCAGACCTGATGCGGGTGCGGCTGGACATCGCGTACGACGGCACAGAGTTTCACGGTTGGGCTCGGCAAACGTCGGGCGTGCGCACCGTGCAGGCCACCATTGAGGACGCGTTGTCGCTGGTCCTGCGCACGCCGATCACGCTCACCGTCGCTGGCCGCACCGACGCCGGCGTCCACGCCACCGGCCAGGTCGCGCACGCCGACATCCCGCGTGCCTCGCTCGAGCAGCGCTCGCTCGGCGGCGACCCGACGCGCCTGGTGCGCCGCCTGGCCAAGCTCCTTCCGGAGGACGTGCGCGTTTTCGGGGTCCGCGAGGTCAGCCCGCTTTTCGACGCCCGCTTCGCCGCCCTTTCCCGCTCCTACACCTACAAGGTGACCACCAACCCGGCGGGTGCGGTGCCGACCCGGCGCACCGACACCGCCGTGTGGCCGAAGCCGGTGGACCTCGCGCGCGTGCAGGAGGCGGCGTCGCAGCTGGTGGGGCTGCACGACTACGCGGCGTTTTGCAAGCCGAAGGAGCACGCGACGACGATTCGGCAGGTGCAGGAGTTTGGGTGGGCGGAGGCGTCGGCAAGCGTGCTCGAGGCGCGCATCACCGCGGACGCCTTTTGCTGGAACATGGTGCGCGCGCTGGTGGCAGCGTGCCTGACGGTGGGGGAGGGGCGTCGTGAAGCGGAGTGGGTCACGGGGCTGCTCGGGGAGCGCGCGCGGAACCCGGAGGTGCCGCTGGCGCCGGCGCGCGGGCTGACGCTGACGCGGGTGGACTATCCGCACGAGAGCGCGTTTGCGGAAAGAATTGCGACGACGCGCGACCGGCGCACACTGTAGCGAACCCAAAGGCCTAGAATGCTAGCGAAGTATCAGAGCGAGGAGGAACGATGACACCAGTTGCAGCCGCGTGGTTCGCCGTCCCGTTCTTCCTGCTGCCCGGGTTCCTGTTCAACCTCATCGCGGGCGCGAAGGGGCCGCGCGCGCTGGCCGCGGCGCTGCCGGTGAGCTTTGGCATCTTCGGCATGAGCGCCTGGGTGTGGGGGATTACGTCGGCGCCGCTGGACCTGTGGACGCTCGGCGTGAGCCTGGTCGTCGCGTTCGGGGCGGCGGCGGTGTGGCGGTACGCGTTTGCTCGCAAGGCGCGGCGCGGCGGTGCCGTGACGTGGCGGCGCGCGCTCTTCCCCGGGGACTGGCGGAAGGGCAGCCTGCTGGACCTGTACTGGCTGCTGCCCACCGCGGGCGTGGTGGTTGGCGCGTGGCTGCTCATTAGCGAGCGCCTCGGCTGGCTCGTGCGCTCGCCGCACGGCGTGTACAACATCGTCCAGGGGTGGGACGTGCAGTGGCACGCCAACCTGGTGCGCTTCATCATGGATGAGGGGATTGCCTCGCCAACCAGGCTGGGCGAGCTGCAGAACGTGGAGACGCACGCGCAGCTGCTCTACCCGTCGGCGTTCCACACCGGCATCGCGATGTTTGGCAAGGTGGCCGGGCTCGACCCGATCCCCACGCTGAATATCGGCATGATTGTGCTCACAGGGCTGGCGCTACCGGCGACGGCGGCGTGCATGGCCTTCGCATTCCTGCGCTCGCGCGGGCTGACCGCGCAGATTGCGGGCGGGCTCGCGGCGATCCTTGTGACCGTCGCCCCGCAGCTCATCTGGGTCGGCGACTACGTGGGCATGTGGCCGTACCTGTTTGCCATGTCGCTGACCGGCATGGTCATCTGGCAGTTCGTGCGGGTCCCCGCCGAGCGCATCACGGCGCTGCCCGCGCTGGTGGGGCTGCTCGGCGTGCTCACCGCCCACCCGGCGGCGGTGACCGTGGTGGTCATCGGCGTGGGCCTGTACTGGCTGACCTCCACGCTGGTCACGCCCGAGCGCGGCCGGATCAGCGATACGCTGTGGCTGGCGGCCCCGGGCATCATCGGCGCGGTGCTGTACCTGCCGCAGGTGTTCGCCGGCTCGGCGCAGGCCGAGGAGGTGTCGGGCTGGAAGCCCGTGGAGAGCGAGGACCTGGACAGCGGGTGGGCGACCGCGTTTCTGATGGACACCCGCCACGTGCACCAGCTGTTCCCGGGGTTCGACCCGACCGTGCTGCTGTGGCTGGCGGGGCTGGGCGCGGTGGCGCTGGTGGTGTGGCGCCGCCAGGTGTGGGCTCCGCTGTTCTACGCCATCTGGCTCGCCATCGCGGCGAACGCGCTCGCACCAGTGGGTGGCCCGCTTTCCGGGCTGCTCACGCTGGTGGGCAACCTGCACTACAACACGGCGCACCGCTTGATCTTCCCGGTGGCGCTGTCGGTGGCGGTCGGCGCGGCGATCGGGGTCGCGGTGATGATCCGCCTGTTCACGCTCGCGCCGGTGGCCGCGCGGCTGGGCTCCCGGGGGTGGGAGAAGGGGAGCGGGGTGGCGTCGATAGGCATTGCCCTGGTGCTCGCCCTGATTGGCACGCCGATGGTGCAGGTCGGCGCTGTGGACGGCGAGCGGCGCGCGTTTGACGGCGGGCGCAATGATGACCGCATGGTTAATGACGATGACCTCGCCGCCTGGGATTGGCTGGCCACCCAGCCCGCGGCGTGGGACGGCACGATCATGGGCGATCCGGCCGACGGCCACTCGTGGGCCTACGCGTACAACGGGCTGCCCACGCTGTCGCGCCACTACCTGTGGCCGACCGGCGGGTTGGGCTCCAACATGGACATCACCTACTGGGCCGCCCGCGAGATCGGCGAGGGCCTGCGCGGCGACCCGACTGCGAAGAACATTGTGGACGAGGGTGCGGAGGCGCTGAACATCAAGTTCTACATGCTCAGCCCGGGCGCGTTCTGGCCGATCCAGCTGGAGCGCCTGCAGATGCAGCGCGGCTTCTGGACCTCGCGCGGCCTCACGCCCGTCTATCGCAAGGGCGATGTGGTGATCTTTGCCGTCAACGAGCAGTTCTCCCGCGCTGAGCTCGAGGGCATGATTAACGACGCCCACGAGCACGGCTCCGACACGCTCTACCAGCTCGAGCCCGCGAACGGCGGGGCGGGTTACGCTGCGGGGACAGCGCCTTTGCAGTAGCCTGAAGCGGTCCGGTTCGGGGGAGCCGGGTTCAGACCGCTGGAGGGGGATGCACACATGGCGCGTTTGCTGCCAACGACAAAGACGCAGGTGTCCGGGCACCGGTTCCTGCGGCGCAGGGTGGAGCACGGCCTGATTCTCGGCGACATCCGCATGATCCACGACCCGCTGTCCTCGCGCCGCCGCGCGATGATTTTCGGTCTGGTGGCGGTGCTGATGATCTCGGGCGTGATGGGGCTGTTTGCGTGGATGCGCCCGAACCCGGACCCGGGCGAGGCGGCGGTGATCCGCGCTGCGGACGGCAGCCTGTTTGCGCGCGTGGACGACACCGTGCACCCGGTGACCAACCTGACGTCGGCCCGCCTGATCGTGGGCGGGCCCGAGGAACCGGTGCGCGCGGGCGACGAGCACCTGGCTGCGCTTGCCCGGGGCGTGCCGGTGGGGATCGGGGTCGCGCCGTCCGTGTTCGCCCCCGAGGACGCCGAGGACACGCACTGGTCGGCGTGCACCGCGCCCGGCGACGCCGTCGTGGTGCTCGCCGTGCCCGCGCAGGCGCCCCTGCTTGCCGAGGACACCGCGCTCCTCGCCGAGGTCGACGGCCGCGAATGGCTGGTCACCCGCGACGGCCGCACACAGTTGCCGCCGCCGGCCACGCCGGAAGGCCGCGTGATCCGCCGCGGGCTCGGCATCGACGCCACCACCCCGCGCTGGCGCCCGCCAGCCCCGGTCCTCGGTGCGCTCCGCGAGCACCCGCCGTTCGCCCTACCCAACCCACTGCCGCGCGTGATCCGCACCGGCACCAGCGACTGGGCGGACACCTCCCGCGGCGTGCAGGAAATCACCAGCGCCCAGGCACAAATGCTTATCGACGCCGGCGCCATCCCCTCCGAACTCACACCCCAAGCAGTCGCCGACCGGCCCGACGCCGAGCCCGCGGTGGACATCCGCCTGCCCGGGCGCCTGGTGCGATTCCTCGACCCGGCGGGCGCGGTTGCCGGGGATGATGGCGCTGATGGAGCGCTTGCGACCTGCGCCACCGAAAGCGGTGGGGCCGCTCACCTGCCTGCGAGCGAAGCGCTCGAGGGGAGTGTGTTGCTGTCCGGTGAGGGCCCTGCCACCCGCTTCGCGGGCCTCCCGAGTGGTGCGGTGGCCGTGGACACCGGGCACGGCTACCACGTCGTGGACCAAACCGGGCTGCGCTACGAGGCGCCCGACGCGGGCACGCTGGAGACCGTGGGCGCTGCGCGGACCGAGCAGGTGCCGTGGTCGATCGTGCAGCTACTGCCGGCGGGGGAGCGGCTTACTCGCGAGGCCGCGCTGACGGCGACCTACTAGCCGGTAGCTTTTTACTCTGCGGTGGCAGAGTGGACTCGGCCTCAACCAGTACCACCCCCGGCCCGCCTCAGCCCGACCAGCTAGTTACGCTGCCGCCGCATCCCACGAAGCCCACGCAGCCGCGCCACCCCAACCAGCGCGATGAGCAGTAGGGAAGCGGCGAGGAGGACTTGGCCCAGCCGGCCGACGGACGGTGAGGTGTGTTCGGTGGCGGGGGTGAGGGTGAGTGGTGGGGCGTCGAGAAGCGATTGAGGCTCGAGCTGGGTCACGGCGGCGTACGGGTCGAGTGCGCCGCCACTGGGCTGGGATGCGGCGTAGAGGTGTGCGCGCAGCTCGGCGGGGCCCAGGTGCGGGTGGCGCTGCTTGAGCAGGGCCGCGGCACCGGTGACGGCGGGGGCGGCGAAGCTGGTGCCCGCGTAGGGGGCGGGGCCGTTGCTGTCCACGGTGCCGGTGGCATAGCCGGTGCCATCGGAGGCCAGCGCCAGCGGGACCGTGCCCGCCGCGGAGAGCGAGGGGCCCGGGACGCGGATGGAGTATCCCGCCAGGTCGTGGGCGGTGTCGCGCGCGCTGACGGCGAGCACGGTGGGCGAGTGCGCGGGGTAGACGGCGAAGCCCTGCTTGCACTCGCCGGATTCGTTGCCGGCGGCGGCGACAACGAGCACACCTTCGGCTTCGGCGCGGGCGAGTGCGGCGTCGAGCGGGCCGGTGTCGATGCGCGCCGCGAGCTCCGGCGGTTGGCAGGAAACGACGGAGGCGTTGATGATGTGGGCGCCTTCGTCGATGGCGTTGTGGATGGCGCTGGCGAGCGTAGCGAGCGATCCCGCGGTGGGGTCCTCGCCCTCCTGCGCGTGGTCGCGGTAGTGCGCGGAGGTCTGCCGGATGGAGATGAGCTCGGCGTCGGGCGCCACACCCAGCTCCGTTCCGGCGATGATGCCGGCGACGACGGTGCCGTGCGAGTCGCAGTCGCGAAGCGGGTCGGGGGCGTCGTGGTCTACAAAGTCGCGGCCCGGCCGCAGCTGGTCCAGCTGCGGGTGTGGGTGCACGCCGGTGTCGATGACGGCTACGCGCACCCCGCGCCCGGTGGCAAATGCGTGTGCTTTGGCCAGCGGATCGGTCGCATCGAGCCGCGCGCGTTCGTCCGCGGTGCGCGCGGGAGGCGGGGGTGCGTGGACGGGAACCGTGCAGTCATAGTCCTGGGCGTGTGCAGGCGGGACAAACGTCACCGGGGTGGCGACACAGAGCGCGACTCCCGCGGCCCAACTGATGCGGCGCATCGGTCACAGCCCCCGAATCATGGAAAACGCGCCGGTCAGGTGCACGGCCAGCGGGATCGCCGCGATGATGGCCGCGGTTTCGGCACGCTCGAACCACACGACGGTGGTCGGCTCGAGCTCGGGCACGCGCGGGATCCACAGGCTCGCCGTCGCTGCCACCAGTGCCAACAACACGACGAGCGCGATGCACACCGGGTGCGGGTGGGCACTGCGTGCGACGGCGACGGCGCAGGCCAGCACCGCCCCGAGCGCCGCGGCGGTGAGCGCGGCCCGCGGCACCGGGTAGTGATTGCGCCCCGCGTAGATGGCCAGCGCGCCCGCGGTGCACACCGCGAAGGCGAACGGCCAGGCCCCGCCGTCCCACACGGTCGCGAGTATCGACGGCACCAGGCAGGCCGCCACCGCGCAGGAGATCGCGGCAACGATGGTCACAGCACGGGCACTTCGCTTATCGACGTCCACCTGGTACCCGTCCGCGGTGGTGAACGCTTCGCCGGCGGTGGGCACGCGCGGCACCTTCAGCCCGGCGGCGCGGGTGGCGATGGCGGGCGTGGAAAGCACTGCGATGAGGCAGGCGAGGACGGCGAGCGCCGCGGGCGCGTGGCGCGCGGGCAACCACGCGCCGCACGCCCCCGCGCTGAGCAGCACGGCCAGCGCGGCGGTGAGCGTCGCCGGGAAGGTGGCGGCCAGCCCTGCGACGGCGCCGCCGGCGAGCAGCACGCACGCGGTGGCGGCTCCAGCGAGCACCCCCAGCGCCGGGTCGGCGCCACCGTCCCACTGCGCGGGCGCGCCCGCCACCCAGAGGGCGACGGCGGCACCGGCGAGCGCGGGAAGCGGTGCGAACAGGGCCCGCGAACCGGCGCCCATGGAGAGGGCGAACAGGGCGAGCACGCCCAGCCCGAGCGCGACTGGGGTGGATACGAACATGCCAGCCACCACGGCGAGCCCGGCGCAGCCGGCGAAGGAGGCGAACACGCTCAGCCCGCGCGTATCCCGGGCACCGGCGGCGGCCACGTCGAGGGACTCCGCGGCGTCGCGCACCATGGGCGGTTCGGTGACCTCTTGGGGTCGGAGGACGGCGACGCTGCCGTCGCGAAGCTTCAGCTTGTGCAGCGGCGTCACCATGTCCAGGGGCTCGCCGCCGACGGTGGTGGCCTCCCACGGGCGATGGATGCGCGGCAGCTCCACATACGTGGCGAGTTCCGGGAGGATCTCCGCGAAGGTGGACGAGGTGGGAAGCGTCAAGTCGATGTCGCGGTGGAACGAGACGGCGCTGACGCGGACGGTCATGCGCACGATGTGGTGCGCGGACGTGGCTACCAAGGTATAAACCCCCGTGAATCTGGCGCGGACCCCCATTTGCCGCGCGGTGGTGCCAAGTATGGCGTAAACTGCCGGGCACGTCCACAGCTCGGGGGCTGGTTCGGGGGAACCAGCGGCTGTGGCCAGCAACGATAGGGGGGGGGATTCGTCCCGTGCTCGGAGTCGACCACAACCCGGTGCTCGCGCCAGCGCCGACGCAGCTGGGAGAGGCGCCTGCGCTGCCAGCTGGCGCGCTGCACGCCGAGGCCGTGCCGCAGGCGCAGAAGCAGCAGCCGATGCCCATGCTGCGCATTCTTATGCCCGTGATCATGATGGTGGCGGTCGGCGCGGTGATGGCGCTGATGATGCTTTCGGGGCGCGCCGTGGGGCCGATGATGCTCATCTTCCCGCTCATGATGGCGTTCGGGTTGCTCGCCATGTTCCAACCGCAGGAGCAGCAGGGCGATATGGACGAAACGCGGCGCGTTTATCTGCGCCACCTTGACGCGCTGACGCGTCGGGCGCGCACCAATGCGGTCCAGCAGCGCGAGCACTTCACCTACGTGCACCCTGAGCCCGCGCTGCTGCTCACGGGCGTGCCCACCTACCGGGTGTGGGAGCGCACCGCCGCGAGCCCGGAGGCGCTGCAGGTGCGGCTGGGCACCGGCAACATGGCGCTGTGCACGCCGGTTGAGGTGGAGGACCCGGGCTCGCCCGAGGACTTGGATCCGGTGTGCGCGGTGAGCCTGCGACGTGCCGTCGCGGCGGTGAACACAGTGGCGGGCATGCCGATCGTGGTGCAGCTCGCCGCGTTTCCTTCGGTGACGCTGGCGGGCCCGCGCGCCCGCGAGGTGGCTCGCGCGATCGTGTCCCAGCTGGCGTTCTTCCACGGCCCGGAGCTGGTAGGGCTGGACCTGGAACATTCCGGGATGCGGTGGGCGAAGTGGCTGCCGCACACCAGGGAGCCGGAGCAGGCGGAGTTTCGCGTCGCGGTCCTTGATGCGCAGGCGGAGCCGGAGGGAGCGGGGCAGCGGGGGCACGCGGCGTCGATAGCCCAGACTGCCCAGGCCGCGGACTGCGTGATCACGGTGCACCCAGACGCGGACGCGTTTGTGGACGAGCACGCCTTTCACGTTGTGTGCGAGGACACGCTGACGGCGATGACGGAATCTGGCTCCGAGCATCTCGGCACGCCCGACCGGTTCGCGGACGAGGAGGCGCAGATCATCGCCCGCCACCTGGCGTTTTACCGCCGGCCCGACGACGGCACCGGGGCGCGCAAGACGGGCGGGGACCTGCTGGCCATGCTGGGCTATGACGACGTGCAGACGCTGGATATGCACACCATGTGGCCGGGCCGGGAGGGGACCAGGCAGCGGCTGACGGTGCCGATTGGGGCCACGCCGGACGGGCAGGCGGTGTACCTGGACCTCAAGGAGGCGGCGCACGGCGGCATGGGCCCGCACGGACTGTGCATCGGTGCGACGGGCAGCGGTAAGTCGGAGATGCTGCGGAGCTTGGTCGCCGCCCTCGCCGCCACCCATTCGCCTGATGAGCTGAACCTGGTGCTCGTGGACTTCAAGGGTGGCGCGACCTTCCTGGGCTGCGACGCCTTGCCGCACACGTCCGCGGTGATCACCAACCTGGAAGATGAAGCCGTGCTGGTGGAGCGCATGTACGACGCCATCTCAGGGGAGATGAATCGACGCCAGGAGCTGCTGCGTACCGCCGGGAACTTTGCCAACATCACCGACTACACTGCGGCCCGCCTGCGCGGAGAGGCGCTGGACCCGCTGCCGGCGCTGGTGATCATCGTGGACGAGTTCTCCGAGCTGCTCACGCAGCACCCCCACTTTGCTGACCTGTTCGTGGCGGTGGGCAGGCTGGGCCGCTCGCTCGGCGTGCACCTGCTGCTGGCCTCCCAGCGGCTGGACGAGGGCAAGCTGCGCGGGTTGGATTCGCACCTGTCGTACCGCATCGGCCTGAAGACGTTTAGCGCGGGTGAGTCCCGCCAGGTCCTGGGCGTGCCGGATGCCTACGAGCTGCCGGGCGAGCCCGGGTCCGGATTCCTCAAGGCGGGCTCGCCCGATCTGGTCCGGTTCCGCGCCTCCTACGTGTCTGGCCCGCTGACCAGGCGAGTCGTGGAGGGGGCGTCGGCGGAGGCACCGGCGGTGCGCCTGTTCGAGGGCTGGGAGCCGCCCGCGCTGGAGGCGCTGACGAAGGTGGACACGGACGCCACGACGACCACGCTGGACGCGGTGGTGCAGCGGGCCCGCGAACTCGCGGATGCGGCGGGGATGCGCGCGCACCAGGTGTGGCTGCCGCCGCTGCCGGACGCGCTGGAGCTCCACACCGTCAGCGGGACCGGCGCGGAACGGCTCCGGGCACCCGCCGGGCTTATCGACGACCCCTACCGCCAACGCCAAGACCCGCTCATGGTGGACCTCTCCGTCTCCGGCGGGCACATCGCGATCGCCGGCGGGCCGCAGACCGGGAAGTCGTCGGCGCTGCGCACCATCGTGGCCGCCCTCTGCCTGCACCACACCACCGAGGAGCTGGCGGTCTACGGAATCGACGCGGGCAGCGGCGGCCTCGACGACCTGGAGCGCCTGCCGCACGTCGCGGGGGTGGCGCTGCGCAGCGACGAGGAGCGCGTGCGCCGTGTGGTGGATGAGGTGACGGGGGTGATCGAGGTGGCGTCGGCAAGCATGCGCCCCGCGCGCGAGACCATCCTGCTCATCGACGGCTGGCACACGCTGACCGCGCCGGACTCCAAGTTTGAGGACCTCAAGGAGCCGCTCGCGCGCATCGCCTCGGAGGGGCCGGCCGCGGGCGTGCACCTGCTGGTCACGACGCAGCGCTGGAACGCGATCCGCCCCAACGTGCGCGACCTCATTGGCACCCGCTACGAGCTGCACCTGACCGAGCCGATGGACTCGCTCATTGACCGCAAACTCCAACAAAAACTGCCCGCCAAGCCCGGCCACGGACTCACGCCCGGCGGCAAGCACATGCTGCTCGCCCGCGCGAACACGCAGGACCTCGCGCACATCGCCGCCCAGGCCGCTGACCAAACGCCGGTCCCCAGGCTCAAGGTCCTGCCCGCCCACGTCACCACAGGGGCATTGCTTAACGACGCCACGCCCACCCCACCCACGATCCCCCTCGGCATCGGCGGCCCGCACCTGGCGCCGGTGCGCTGCGAGTCGGGCCACGTCCTGGCCATCGGCACGGGCGGGTCGGGCAAGTCCACCGTGATTGCCAGCGCGATCACCGCGATCGAGGCGATGGACCGCGAGCAGGCGCGCATGGTCATCTGCGACCCGCGCCGGGCCCACCTGGGCCGCGCGTCGGACGAGATGACTGCGGCGTACGCGGCTTCGTCGACGGCGATCGCGGACGCGACCAAGGCGCTGGTGACCACGATGCGGTCCCGCCTGCCCGGCGCGGACGTCACACAGGTGCAGCTGGCGCAGCGCTCCTGGTGGTCCGGGCCGGACATCTACCTGGTCATCGACGACCTGGAGCTCGTCGGCGACGAGCACTTGCGCGACGTCGTAGCGCTGCTTCCGCACGCCCGGGACATCGGCCTGCACGTGGTGGCCGCCCGCAAGTTCGGCGGCGTTTCGCGAGCCCTGTTCGGCGGCTTCCTCGGCGCGATGAAGGACGTGCACCCGGATGTGCTGGTGATGGACGGCACCCGCGACGAGGGCGCCTTGTTCGGCGTGAAGCCGACGCCGCAGGCCCCGGGGCGGGCGACGCTGGTGCAGGCCGGGACCACGGTGGGCACGGTGCAGCTGTGTGCCCCGTATGAGGAAGGAGAACACCTATGACCAGTACCTTTACTTCTCAAGACACGCCGACGCTGCGCGTGGTCATCACGAAACAGGCCACCACCTTTTCCGGCGCGGCAAACCTGCACCGCCTGGACGCGCCGACACCGGCTGAGGTGGCGCGCAACGTGCGCAGCATCTTCGGGCCCGACCCGGGCGGGGCGCACGTGCACCTCGTGGCCCAGGAGTCTGTGATCCACGCGGTGGACCAGGCGCTCGCAGATTATGACGTCCACCTCACCGGCGAACTCGCCACGGACGAATGGGAGCACAGCGACGCTCACGAGCCTGAGCAGGCTAGCGCAGCGCCAGAGCCGCGGCACCGGCTCCGGGAGGAGCCCGACGGCATCGGGCCCGCCGAGGCGTACCCGGCGCGGCCTTCGCCGGTGCGGCGACCACAGCCGGAGCAGGGGCTTGCGGGCGAGCTGGCGCCGGACACGAACCGCCGCGGCACGTGGGTCCTCGCCGGCGTCGTCGGGGTGGTTGTGCTCGCGTGCGCCGTGGCGGTATGGCTCACCGTCCGGGGCTTGTTTGGGGAGACCGGGGTGGATGGAGCCGGGGGAGGGGGCGTCGATAAGCATGAAGCCCCTGCGCCCGAAGTGATTGAGCAGGAGGGTCTGAGCGTCGAGCTGCCCGCCGGGTTTACGTTGGAGCAGGACGGCGACATGTGGCGTGCGGTCGGGCCCGACCCGAACTTCCGATTGCAGCTGAGCGTGGACGATCGGTTCAACCTGCCCCCGGAGACGCTTGCGGAGCAGCTGCGCAAGGATATTGCGCTTGACGACGACGTCGAGCTGGTCACCACCGACGGGCACGCAGTGACTTACCTGGAACGGGCGGCGGACGGCTCGCAGGCGCTGTGGAAGACCTGGCCCGAGGGCAACGTGCAGCTCTCGGTGGGGTGCCACACGCGCGAAGCACCGACGCAGATCCAGGAAGCGACGTGCGCGATGGCAATGAATTCTGCACGCTTTGATGGGGGAAACGTGCAGGTAGAGGCGGATAAAGGGGTGGTTGCCTTGGAAGGGTAGAAAACTTTTTTCTCAACCGAGGGAACCGACGGGCATCTTTTTACGTCCAATATATGAACAGCACAACACAGTGACTGTTTGCCAACCAGACACTCTTGATACGAGGGGGAACCATGAGCAACTTTCAGACTGAAGCCGATGTGATGCGCTCCACGGCAGACCACGCTGACTCCGTCAATGCGGACGTCAACCGCGAGATCGACCGGATCCAGGGGGTCGCCGAGTCCGTCCGCACGTTCTGGCAGGGCAGCGCGCAGCGCAGCTTCGACGGCTTGATGATGCGTTACGACGACGCCCAGCGCCGACTCACCGAGGCGCTGACGGACATCTCGCACAACATCCGCGACAACGCCAAGCACTACGAGAACACCGATGTGACCACCACCGAGAGCCTGGACCAGCTGTCCGGCTCCGCGGGACTGGCGCTGTAACCACAACTCACACACCACCGAAAGGACACCACTGACATGCACATCAAGTACGACTTTGGCCAGATCGGCAGCACTGCCCAGGACATCCGCACCTCCGCCGCCACCATCAACGGCCAGCTCAACGAGCTCAAGGAGGTCATCCGTCCGATGACGGCGACCTGGGAAGGCGAGGCCGCGACCAGCTACATGGCGCACCAGGCCAAGTGGGATCAGGCGGCGGCGGATCTCAACGAGATCCTCAATCAGATCGCCAACACCGTCGAGGACGGCAACAACACCATGAGCGCCGTTAACAACGCCGCAGCAAACAGCTGGGGCTAACAGGGGGTCTCGGGGGAAGATTCGGGGGAATCAATACAGGGGGAAACGTGAGCGCCGCTGCGGGATTGGGGGATCCTGCGGCGGCGCTTCGCTGTTTTGGAGCTGAGGTGGACATCGCGTATGGTTATACCCCTGTGTGTCCTGCCGGTTTGAACCGGCGACGCGCCCATCGGGTCTCCACCGGCCGCCGTTGGGGGCGCGGGCACCGAAGTATGGCCGGCAGCCATCTAGACAGACTTTAAGGAGTCATGCATGTCTACTTACCACCCGAAGAGCGGTGACATTACCCGTAAGTGGTACGTCATCGACGCAACCGACGTGGTGCTGGGCAAGCTCGCTTCCACCGCAGCGGACATCCTGCGTGGCAAGCACAAGCCGCAGTTCGCACCGAACGTTGACACCGGCGATCACGTCATCGTGATCAACGCCGACAAGATCCACATCTCCTCGAACAAGCGCGATCGTGAGATGCGCTACCGCCACTCCGGTTACCCGGGTGGTCTGAAGTCCATGACCCTGGGCCGCGCCCTGGACGAGCGTCCGGACCGCGTGATCGAGGAAGCTGTGAAGGGCATGATGCCGCACAACAAGCTTTCCCGTCAGTCCATCAAGAAGCTTCACGTCTTCGTCGGCGACGAGCACCCGTACGCTGCGCAGAAGCCGGAAACCTACGAGTTTAAGCAGGTGGCACAGTAATGACCGAGCCGAACACCAACGCAGAGAACAACGTTGCAGACGCTGGCGACATCGACGCCGCCACCGCCGCAACCGAGGAATTCAACTACACCATCGGCGACGCAGTTGCGCCCGAGGTTGACGAGTCCGAGGAGACCGTCGCCGAGCCGGTGAACCTGCACGAGGGTCCGATCCAGACCGTCGGTCGCCGTAAGCGCGCAATCGCTCGCATCACCGTGACCGAGGGCGAGGGCAAGATCACCGTCAACGGCCGCGAGTTCGAGGAGTACTTCCCGAACAAGCTGCACCAGCAGGACATCCTCCTGCCGCTGACGCTGCTCGAGCGCGAAGGCCAGTTCAACATCAAGGCCAACCTCAACGGTGGCGGCCCGACCGGCCAGGCAGGCGCACTGCGTCTGGCCATCGCCCGCGCACTCAACGTGTACAACCCGGCTGAGCGCCCGACCCTGAAGAAGGCCGGCCTGCTCACCCGTGACGCACGTGCCGTCGAGCGCAAGAAGGCAGGTCTGCACAAGGCCCGCCGCGCACCGCAGTACTCCAAGCGTTAATCGCTTCCATTACTGCAAGGCTTTACGCCGTCGCCCCGTTCACCTGGGGTGGCGGCGTTTTGTCATTGGTGGGGGGCTCGGGCAGGCCCCGCACCTGTGCGCCGCCGGGGTGTGCTGCATAATTGTCCGTATGACTCGAATGTTTGGAACTGACGGCGTCCGTGGACTTGCAAACGAGAAGCTCACGGCGTCCCTGGCAATGAAACTTGGCGCGGCGGCCGCGACCGTGCTGACGCGCGACCGGCGCTCCACCAAGCGCCGCCCGACCGCCCTGATTGGGCGTGACCCGCGCGTTTCCGGCGAGATGCTGGCGGCGGCGATGGCGGCGGGGATGGCGTCGAAAGGCGTGGACGTGCTCCGCGTCGGCGTGATTCCTACGCCGGGCCTGGCGTTCCTGACTGATGATTACGGCGCGGACATCGGCGTGATGATTTCCGCCTCCCACAACCCGATGCCGGATAACGGCATCAAGTTCTTCTCCGCGGGAGGCAAGAAGCTGCCGGACGACGTTGAGGACGAGATCGAGCGGACCATGGCCACGCTGGAGGAGACCGGCCCCACCGGCACCGGCATCGGCCGCGTGATCGAGGAGGCGCCGGACGCGCAGGAGCGCTACCTCGCGCACCTCGCCGAGGCGATGACCACCGACCTCAGCGGTATTAAAGTCGTGGTGGACTGTGCCAATGGCGCGGCGTCGGAAGTCGCCCCGAAGGCGTACGAGGCCGCGGGCGCTGAGGTGACGGCGATCCACAACGCTCCGAACGCCTTCAACATTAATGACGGCTCCGGCTCGACCCACATGGACCAGATCCAGAAGGCCGTGGTTGAGCACGGCGCAGACATCGGGCTGGCGCACGACGGCGACGCGGACCGCTGCCTGGCCGTGGATGCGGAGGGCAACATTGTCGACGGCGACCAGATCATGGCCATCCTGGCCACCGGCATGAAGGAGCGCAGCTCCCTGGCGGACAACACCCTCGTTGCCACCGTGATGAGCAACCTCGGCCTGAAGCTTGCGATGCAGCGCGAGGGCATCGCCGTCGAGGAGACCGCGGTGGGCGACCGCTACGTGCTCGAGGCGCTCAATCGCAGCGGCTTCTCGCTCGGCGGCGAGCAGTCGGGCCACATCGTCGTCCCGGCCCACGCCACCACCGGCGACGGCACCCTGTCCGGCCTGCTGCTCATGGCGCGCATGGCGGAGACCGGCAAGACGCTCGCCGAGCTGGCGCAGGTGATGCAGGTGCTGCCGCAGCAGCTGATCAACGTGCCGGTGTCGGATAAGTCCGCCATTCTCAAGGACCCGGAGGTCATCGCCGCGAAGGAAGCCGCGGAGGAAGAGCTGGGAGACCAGGGCCGCGTCCTGCTGCGCGCCTCCGGCACCGAGGAGATCTTCCGCGTGATGGTGGAGGCTTCGGACGAGAAGCACGCACGCGAGGTGGCCGGTCGCCTCGCCGCCGTGGTCGCGGCCGTGTAGTCTGCGAGCAGGCGTCCCGCGCAGTCGGTTCCCGCCCCCGGAAACAGGGGGTTTGAAAAAGTTTCCGGGGAGAGGGAACCGGAGGGGGTGTAGCTGCGTCTAATAAGGGGACAACAAAAACAGCGGCCCGCGCACGCGGGTCGGGGGACATCATGGGGGTGGAAACAATGAGCGTATCGCAGCACGGCGTCGACGTCGATGTTCAGGCGGTTCGCGAGCATTACACGCAAGCCATCGGCGCGTACCAGGCGGCGGGGGAGGCCATCGCGGCGCATCCCGCGCGGGTTGAGCCCGCGAGCTTTGGCCAGGGGTTTGCGAGTCAGGGGGCGCGGATCGCGGCGGCGCTCGAGCTTATCGACGCCACCACGTCCGCCTACTTACGCACCCGCACACACAACTGGGAACGCATCATGCAGCTCGCCTCCGACGTGGCGCGCACGGACGAGGGCAACGCGTCCGGCTTTGGGCCGGGGATTAGCGCCGGGGAGGTGCTCTCGTGACGGCGGTGGAGGCAGAAGTGCAGCGGATGATGTCGCTGATTTCGGCGGCGCCGGTGGCGTGTCCAAGCAAACGTGCGACCGCGCAGGGGATGGCGAACGAGCTCCTCTGCAGCATCGACAGGTTGCGAGGCCAGAACCTTAGCCAGTTCGCGCAGACGGGTGCGCAGCTGCGCGGCCGGTGCGGTGGCACGGGCAGTGTGAGCGCGGGCGGGAGCCTGGGGACTGACATCTTCGGACCTCCCGGCGGCGGCCGCGGTCCCACAGGCGAGCCGATCTGCGGGCCCTGGTTCGACGAAGTGGGCATCACCGCGCGTGAGTCCTCGGACGCCGAGCGGGAAGCCGAGCACTTCACGCAGGTCGATGAGGTCGGCGGGCAGATCGAGGAGTGCTGCAAGGCCATCGAGGACGTGTGCGCGACGGGCGACATTGCGATGCAGGAGATGCTCTCCCCGGTGTGCACCATGCTGGAGATGATTGTGAAGTTCGGGTTCCCGCAGCTCACCGACCAGGTCATTGACGTGGCGATTGGTGCGCTCACGCAGGCGAATGCGACCGCGTCGGACCGCAACTGCGTGATCGAGGACTGCCTGGACACGATTGCGAAGTGCGTGGAGCAGGTCGCTGAGCGGCAGCCGGCACCCGAGGTGGAGTACGGCGGCGGTGCCTGTGACGCGGGCGCGGCGGGAGGCGTGGGCGCGGGCGCGGCCGGGACGGTTGCTGCGCAGTGCGCGGAACCGGTTCAGGCTCCCTCCCCGAAGCCGACGCCGCAGCCTGTGGCGCCGCCGGCTGTCGCACCGGAGCCCGCGCCGGTACCGGAGCCCCCGGCCCAGCGCGAGTGCCCCCGCTTCGAGTCGCGGTGCGTTGAGCGCCCCGCTCCAGTGGGCGTGGGCGCAGCGAGCCTCTCTGCGTCACAGGCCGCGACGTCGGCGGCGTCCGCCGCGTTGGGCGCTGGCGCCGGGGTGTTCCCGCAGGTGGTCCAGCCGCCAGCGCCGCAGATGCCGCCGATGAACATTGAGGTGAACTTCAACTACGCGCTCGACGGCGCCGTCAACGCGGGGCTTGAGGCGGTGGACTGCGAGACGGTGTCGCAGTTCCAGCCCCCGGTGCAGCAGGTTTCCTCGGATTCCTCTGCGTGGGTCGGCACGTTGGTGCAGGTCGGCGCCGCGGCAGTGCTCGAGGGGCTCGACTGTTTTGCGGCCTCGCTCGACGCGGTGGCGGAGTGCCCCGGGGCGGAGTGCTGTACGCACGAAGTCACGGAGCCAGAGCCAGAGCCGGTGCCCGAGCCAGAGCCTGAACCGACGTCGGAGCCCGAGCCCGAACCGGTGCCCGAGCCCGAACCTGTGCCCGAGGACGGCGTGATCCCGCCGCCACCTGAGCTTGCGCAGGTGGAGGAGCCAGCCCCGCCGCCGGAGAAGGTCGCGCACCTGGAGGGCGCGCCGACCGAAGCGGCCCAGGCTCCCGAGCCACCGGCTGCCGCTGACCCGGGCGTCGAACCGCAACCGGAGCAGCACGAAGGACAAACCGAACACACAGCAGAGCCTGAACACACCGAGCAACCAGCGCAGGACGCGCATGAACCGTGGGCAATCAAGAAGACAGGGGAATGGTGATGGATTTCGCAGAGTTTGCCGAGCAGTACCGGCGACGTACCCAGAAGCGCATGCTGGATTTCGAGGCCATGCTCAGAGACAACCAGCGCAAAATGGCGCAGACCGCGAAGTACCACGCGATGGCGCAGGCGAACCCGAACAAGCCACCGCTGGTCGTGCCGCGCGGAGAGTACAGCTACCCGCTCAAGACATCCAAGCTGCTACAACCGCCGGAGGACGGGCAGAAGCCGATCCGGGCGGTGCTGCGCCGCGAGCCACCGAACGGGAGGCGCCCACGGTAGGGATGATCGCGAGGCTGCGCCTAAAACGTGCCTAAAACGGGCCTAGTACGCGCCTAGAACAGCGAGAACCCGCTGTCGTCGCGGCTCAGCCCGGCGGCCTCTGCCAGGTCGTCGCCCACCAGCGACTTCACGCTGCCGCCCGCGGCCTCCGGGTCGGAGTAGGCGGAGTACTTGTTCTCCCCGCCGAGCTGGTGCAAGAGGAATCCGGTGACCAGACCGCGCGCGGTCTCTTGGATGCTGCGGTTGGACTTGCCCAGCCCGAGGACGCGCTTGAGCAGGCCGTCCTCGGAAAACTCCTGCTGGTCGCCCTTCTTGATGGTGCGGTAGCACGCGTCACCGGCCCAGTTGTAGGCCAGCTTCGCGGGGTTGCCCGGATCAAACAGTGCGTCGCCCTCGGGGCCTGGGCCGATGATCATCGCGGGCACGAACGTGGAGCGCGCCGCCTCCGTGGAGGAGGGAGCCACGTTTGCGGGGTAGATCGACGCAACGGCGCGAACCTGCGGGTTGTCCACGGAGGCGAGCACCGCGGCGCCGCCGCCCATGCCGTGGCCGACCATGCCGAGCTTGCCGGAGGAGACCGTAATGTTGCCGTTGCCCAGGCGCACGCCCGCGCAGATCTGCAGCGCCGTTTCGAGGTCGGCGGCGAAGCCGCGGTGGTCGGGCGCCAGCCCGGTTTCCGTGTTCGGCGCGGCGACGACGATGCCCCAGCTGGCCAGGTGGCGCAGGAAGCGGTGGTAATCGCCGACCTTCTTGGTCCAGTCGTGCCCGAAGGCCACGGCGGGCAGGTCCTTGCCTTCCACCGGCGCGTACACCTTGCCAGGCAGGCCGGTGTAGCCCAGGTCGCCCTCGAGGACGCGGTGCGGGCCGCGCTTGGACAGTTCGGAAAGATTCTTCAACTTCGCAGACACGCCGACAATGGTACTCGAGCAGTGCGTCGTACGTGCGCAGTCCACGGCTTCGGCCACGCGCGTCGTTTCCGCTAGGGTGAGCCGGGAACAATTAGGAGGTGGCAGGATGCTCGGCGCACTCTCGCTCGCATTCGTCGATTCGGTGAACCTACTGCTTATCGGCGTCATCGTGGCGGTAGGCATCATGGTGCCCCGCCACAGCCGCACCTACGCAGCCATCACGGCGCTGCTCATCGCGGGCGATTGGCTGGGTGTAGCCAGCCTCGCCCTGCTCATGCTCGCTATTTTCGACGGCCTCGGGCCCCTCGTTCACGACTTCGTCGACGGCCCTATCTTCGGCGTGCTCCTCCTGGTCACAGGCTTGGCTACCGCGGTGCTCGCGCTGAAGGGCGGGGACAACAGCAAGCTTATCGACGCCATCTTGAAACCGCTCCGCAAACCAAACGCCCTGACGGTGGTCACCGGCTTCATCCTCGGCGTGGTGCAATCGGCCACCTCGATCCCGTTCTATGGCGGGCTGGCCCTGCTCTCCACGGCGGGCATTCCGCCGGAGATCCGCTACACGTCGCTGGTCCTCTACGCAACCGTGGCCCTGTCGCTGCCAACCCTGTCCGCGCTGCTGGTCGGCTGGGTCCGCGCGCGCCCGGAGAGTCTGGCGGGCCGCGGGTTTGCGTGGGCGCGTGCGAACCCCCACACGGTGACCCTGGCCGCGACGTGGGCGGTGTCCGCCTTGCTCATCCTGCTCGGCGTCCTGCACTTGCTTTAAACCGAACCCGAGTGGTGCACAATAGCGTGCATGAGCCCAACACGTCCGCAACCCCTGGTCACCCGCATCGACCTTGATGCCATCGCGCACAACACTCGCGTCCTCGCAGCACAGGCGGGTCCCGCGCGCCTGATGTGCGTGGTGAAGGCGGACGCCTACAACCACGGCGTGCAGCGCTGCGTGCCGGTGATGGACCGCAACGGCGCGGATGCGTTCGGCGTCGCCACCTTCGCGGAGGCCCGCCAGGTC
Source organism: Corynebacterium gottingense (assembly GCF_002285125.1). Taxonomy (NCBI): domain Bacteria; kingdom Bacillati; phylum Actinomycetota; class Actinomycetes; order Mycobacteriales; family Corynebacteriaceae; genus Corynebacterium; species Corynebacterium gottingense. The sequence continues at coordinate 240,717 of NZ_NSGN01000003.1, read as the reverse complement.
GCCCAGCTCACCGACAAGCCGGTCCTGGCCTGGCTGTGGACCCCGGGCGAGGAGATCCCCGCCGGCATCGAGGTCGGCGTCCCCTCGCTTGCGCACCTGGGCATGCTTCTCGACGCCCCCGCGACCCCCACCCCCACCCGCGTCCACCTCATCGTGGACACCGGCATGAACCGTTCCGGGCTGGACGAGGACGCGTGGCCCGAGGCCTTCGCACGGGCGGCGCGCGCCGAGGCGGAAGGGGCGATCCGCGTCGTCGGCCTGATGAGCCACCTGGCCTGCGCAGACGACCCGGGCAACCCGTTTACCGCGGAGCAGCTCGCCGCGTTCGCCCGCGCCCAGGCGCAGGCGCGGGCGGCGGGCCTGGCCCCGCGGGTCAACCACATCGCAAACTCGCCGGCCCTGTGGACCTGCCCGGAGGCGCACTGCGAGCAAGTACGCCCGGGGCTGAGCTTGTACGGCGATGAACCGGTGCCGGGCCAGACCCACGGGCTGCGGCCCGCGATGACGTGGGCGGCCCGCGTGGTGGCGGTCAAGCCGATCGCGCGCGGCGAGTCCGTGAGCTACGGCTTGACCTGGCAGGCGCCGGAGGACGGGTACACGGCGCTGGTCCCGGTGGGGTACGCGGACGGGGTGGGCCGCTCGTGGCAGGAGCAGTTCGGCGCCACCATCGGCGGGCAGTGGTATCCGCAGGTGGGCAGGGTGTGCATGGACCAGATCGTGCTGTGGCTCGGCGCGGCTGGCGCCACCGGCGCCAGCCCCGTGCGCCCGGGGGACGAGGCGGTGCTCTTCGGCGACGGCGGCGTGAGCGCGGACGAGCTGGCGGGCGCGGTGGGCACGATCAATTACGAGGTGCTGTGCGCGCCCAAGGGCAGGACGGTGCGGGAGTATGTTGGGGAGGGAAGAGAGGGGCGTCGATAAGCGAAAGGCGAGGGAGACACGTGCAACGAGTGTGCGAAACTGCGGCTGAGACGAAGGCGCTCGGCCGCGAGCTCGGCGCGAACCTGCGCGCGGGCGATGTGGTGATTCTGGACGGGCCGCTCGGCGCCGGGAAGACGACGCTGACGCAGGGCATTGCGGACGGACTCGGCGTGAAGGGGCGGGTGACCAGCCCGACGTTTGTGATTGCGCGGGAGCATCGGTCGCTGTCCGGCGGCCCCTCGCTGATTCACGTCGACGCGTACCGGCTGCTCGGTGAGGGCTCAAGCGGCGACCCGCTCGGCGAGCTTGACGCGCTGGACCTGGATACGGAGCTGGACCGGGCCGTGGTGGTCGCGGAGTGGGGCGGCGGGCTGATCGAACAGCTCGGGTCGCGCTACCTGCTGGTCACGCTGGACCGCGAGACGATGGTGCGCGAGGACCCCGACTCGGAGGGGCGCATTATTGGCTGGAAGTGGCGCGGCGGCGAGCCGGGTGAGGGGCAAACTGGCGATCCTGGTCAGTCAATGTAGGCTTTAGCCCATGCTGAAGCTCTCCAACACCAACCGCGGATGGGTTGCGCTGGCCTGCGCTTTGTGGGTCGTGCTGCTCGTCGCGATGATTTTCATCCCCATGTCCCGCTCGAATGCGCAGGCGGCCTCCGCGACGCCGACGAACTCGCTGCAGGACTCCATCGAGGAACTCAACCCTAGCGGCGACGCGCTCATGGGGCAGATGCTGGACCCGAGCCAGATTTACGACGCAGAGCAGTACATGGGCTTTACCACCCTGTGCCCGACTGAGCCGCCGGAGCTGCTGAACAGCAAGCTGGAGGCGCTGCACCTCTCCCAGGACGACCTGGAGATGAGCGCCGACGAGAATGCCAGCGATGACGAGAAGAACACCGCGTACGTCGCGCTGCTGAAGCAGGATGAAAACGCCGAGCCGGGTCTGGACAAGGTGGATCTGCGCTACGTGGACATCTGCCAGGCCCCGGCCACCACTGCGTACCCGCTGCAGACCCCGATCATCGTGGGCAAGCAGGGCGGCAAGTGGTTCATGATGCCGGCGCAGTAATGCTTGTACTCGCACTCGACACGGCAACCACAGACCTGGTCGCGGGCCTGGCGGAGGTCTCCGACCCCGCTGACCCCGCCAGCGCTACTTCCTGCGAGGTAATCGCGGAATCCGTGACCGCCACCCGCGCCCACAACGAGTTGCTCGTCCCCACGGTGACGCAGCTCCTTCAGGGCGCGGGTCGCGCGTTTGCGGATCTCGACGCCATCGTGGTGGGCTGCGGCCCCGGCCCGTTCACCGGCCTGCGCGTGGGGATGGCAACGGCGTCCGCGTTCGGCCAGGCCCTTGGCGTCCCCGTCCACGGCGTGGTCACGCACGACGCTGTCGCCGCTTTGCTGGACGCCCCCTCGGCCCTCGTGGTCACCGACGCCCGCAGGCGCGAGGTGTACTGGGCGCGTTACGACGCCGGCGCGCGCGTGGACGGCCCCGACGTGGTGGCCCCGGCGGCGTTGAAGTGCCCGCCGGCGGCGAGCTGCTCGGTCCCCGGGCAGCTCGCCGAGCAGCTCCCCGAACGACTCACAGCGCAGGCGGAGCGGGTGACCTACCAGGCGCCCACCACCGCCGGTCTTCTCGCCGCGGCCGACCTCACCGCGACTCCCGGCCCGCTGGTGCCGCACTACCTGCGCCGCCCGGACGCCGTCCCGCCGAAGGCGACCCCGAGGTCGCCCGCCCTGCCGGAGGTGGACCTCTCCCAGTTCCGCGCGCCGGGGAAGTAAGGGGAGCACGTGCAGTTTCGGGAACTGGTCCCGGCGGACGCCGTACGCGTGGCCGAGCTGGAGCAGGCCCTGTTTGCGGGCGATCAGCCGTGGACCGAGAAGATGCTGCTGGCGGAGTTTGCCCAGCGCCACACCTTCTACGTCGGCGCCTTCGATGACGGCGACACTGACGGTGGCGTGCTCATCGGCTACGCCGGCCTGGCCATGCTGGGCCCGCGCGAGGACCCCGAGTTTGAGATCCACACCATCGGCGTCGACCCGGCGCACCAGCGCCGCGGCGTCGGCCGAGCACTGATGGACCAGCTCCTGCACACCGCCGACCTGCTCGACGGGCCCGTGTTCCTCGAGGTGCGCACAGACAACGCCCCCGCGATTGCCATGTACGAGCGCTACGGCTTTGCCACCACCGGCGTGCGCAAGAACTATTACCAGGCGTCGGGCGCGGACGCGTACGCTATGATGCGCCCCTGCAGGACCGCGCGGGGAAGTCATACATCACCAGAAGGGGAGCAGGAAGCATGATCGTGCTGGGGATTGAATCGTCGTGCGATGAGACCGGCGTGGGCATCGTGGACCTGCACCCGGACGGGACGATGGAGGTCCTCGCGGACGCCGTCGCGTCCTCGATGGAGCAGCACTCGCGCTTCGGCGGCGTGGTGCCGGAGATCGCCTCGCGCGCCCATCTCGAGGCCATGCCGCAGGTCATGGAGGCCGCGCTGCGCGAGGCCGGCATTGCCAAACCCGACGCCGTCGCCGCGACCGTCGGCCCGGGCCTCGCCGGCGCGCTGCTGGTCGGCGCGTCCGCGGCGAAGGCGTACGCCGCCGCCTGGGGCGTGCCCTTTTACGGCGTGAACCACCTCGGCGGCCACGTCGCGGTGGCCAATCTGGAGGGCGAGTCCGAGCTGCCGCACTCCATCGCCCTGCTGGTTTCCGGCGGCCACACCCAGCTGCTCGAGGTCCAGGCCGTGGGCCGCCCGATGCGGGAGATGGGCTCGACGCTTGACGACGCCGCCGGCGAGGCCTACGACAAAGTCGCCCGCCTCCTCGGCCTCGGGTACCCGGGCGGACCCGTGGTGGACAAGCTGGCGGCGCAAGGCGACCCGAACGCCATCGCGTTCCCGCGCGGCCTGTTCAAAGCGCAGGACCTGCGCGGGGAGCACCGCTTCGACTTTTCCTTCTCCGGGCTGAAGACCGCGGTCGCCCGCTACGTGGAGGCCGCTGAGCGAGAGGGGCGCGTCATCAGCATGGAAGACGTGTGTGCCTCCTTCCAGGAGGCGGTGTGTGACGTGCTCACCGCCAAGGCTGTCATGGCCTGCGAGGACACCGGTGCGCGGACGCTGCTGCTCGGCGGCGGCGTGGCGGCCAACTCGCGGCTGCGCGGGCTCGCGCGCGAGCGCTGCGAGGCCCACGGCATCGAGCTACGGGTTCCGAGCTTCAAGCTGTGCACGGACAACGGCGTGATGATCGCTGCGCTGGCCGGCCAGCTCATCCACGAGGGCGCGCGGCCGTCCCCGCTGTCCACTGCCACCGACACGTCGCTCGAGGTGGAAACGCCGCTCGTCGGCGCGTGACCCCTGGCCCGGAGGAGCTTTCGCTCCTGCACAAACGCTGGGGAGTGACTATGTTGGTGGGCGAGAGTAGAGCCAAGAGTAGATCACTGCACCAGAGCAGCACTGCGCCAGGGAGGATTGCTGACCATGACTGATGCATCACACGCCACGGGCCACACGCCGGAGACCACGACGAATCCGGAGCAGGCGGACCGGGAGCGGTTCGGCTTCCTGGTGTCGCCGGACCTGAGCTACCGCCGCATCGTGTTTGATGAGGACACGGCGCGTGACTTCCTTGGCGGGATGCACGACGACTTTGTTGACGTCGCATTTGAGCAGGAAGGCAACCGCTTCCACGCGCTGTTCAACCCGGAGGCTCGCGCTCAGGGCGCGGAGCCGAACCCGGTGGCCTCTTTGGCGCGCAACACCGCGGCGACGAACAACCCGGCGTTTCTCACGGACCCGACCCGCGCGATCTGCGGACCGGTCATCTTTACCAACCGCGAGGGCAAGAGCGTGGAGGAGCGCACCATCGAGTCTGTGGATCAGGCGATCCGCGCGGTGCAGAACTACCGTGAGGACAATCCGGAGGAATACGAGCTCTGGCGCAACGCGGTACTGAACGCGGATCACGCGCAGTAGCGATTTCGGGGGGCCGTGTTGTTGTGACTTAGCACTCGTGTGGGTAGAGTGCTAACCAGGTTGTGTAGAGCACAGTTGTTTACCCGCGACGACGGCTGCGCATCGAGACAATCGAGACAACTGCAAAACCTGCAAGATTGCAACGCAACATCACGAAAGGTCACCAAGGTACCGATTATGGCAAACGTCAATATCAAGCCGCTGGAAGACAAGGTTCTCGTCCAGATCGCAGAGGCTGAAACCACCACCGCCTCCGGCCTGGTTATCCCGGACTCTGCCGCTGAGAAGCCGCAGGAAGCCGTCGTCATCGCTGTTGGTCCGGGTCGTCTGGACGACAACGGCAACCGCGTCGCCCCGGACGTCAAGGAGGGCGACACCGTCGTGTTCTCCAAGTACGGCGGCACCGAGCTGAAGTACAACGGCGAGGAGTACCTGCTGCTGTCTGCTCGCGACCTGCTCGCTGTCGTCGAAAAGTAAGCGAAGGGGGCTTAGCCACCAATGGCAAAACTTATCGCTTTTGAACAGGAGGCCCGCGAGGGCATCCAGCGCGGCGTGGACATCCTCGCCGACGCAGTCAAGGTCACCCTCGGCCCGCGCGGCCGCAACGTGGTCCTCTCCAAGTCCTGGGGCGGCCCGACCGTGACCAATGACGGCGTGACCATCGCGCGTGACATCGACCTCGAGGATCCGTTTGAGAACCTCGGCGCGCAGCTGGTCAAGTCCGTCGCCGTCAAGACCAACGACATCGCTGGTGACGGCACCACCACCGCGACCCTGCTCGCGCAGGCGCTCGTGTCCGAGGGGCTGCGCAACGTCGCCGCCGGTGCGAACCCGATCGAGCTGAACAAGGGCATCGCCGCCGCGGCGGAGAAGGTCGTCGAGGAGCTGCGCGAGCGTGCGACGCCGGTCTCGGCATCGTCGGAAATCGCGAACGTGGCCACGGTCTCCTCCCGCGACCCGGAGGTCGGCGAGATGGTCGCCGGCGCGATGGACAAGGTGGGCAAGGACGGTGTGCTCACCGTCGAGGAGTCCCAGTCCATCGACTCCTACGTGGACCTCACCGAGGGCATCTCCTTTGACAAGGGCTTCCTGTCGCCGTACTTCATGACGGATCCGGACGCCGGCCAGGCCGTGCTCGAGGACGCGCGCGTCCTGCTGGTCCGCAACAAGATCTCGTCGCTGCCGGACTTCCTGCCGCTGCTGGAGCAGATCGCGGAGTCTTCCGTGCCGCTGCTGATTATCGCGGAGGACGTCGAGGGCGAGCCGCTGCAGGCCCTCGTGGTCAACACGATGCGCAAGACCCTGAAGGTCGCCGCCGTCAAGGCGCCGTACTTCGGCGAGCGCCGCAAGGCGTTCATGGACGACCTGGCCGTGGTCACCCAGGCCACCGTCATCGACCCGGAGGTCGGCGTCAACCTCAAGGACGCCACCCTCGACCAGCTCGGCCGCGCGCGCCGCGTCACCGTGACCAAGGACGACACCGTGCTTGTCGACGGCGCGGGGACGGCCGAGGCCATCGAGGAGCGCCGCAACCAGATCCGTCGCGAGATCGAGTCCACCGATTCCACCTGGGATCGGGAGAAGGCGGAGGAGCGCCTGGCCAAGCTGTCCGGCGGCGTCGCTGTCATCCGCGTCGGCGCTGCCACCGAGACCGAGGTCAACGAGCGCAAGCTGCGCGTCGAGGACGCCATCAACGCCGCGCGCGCCGCGGTGCAGGAGGGCGTGATCGCCGGCGGCGGTTCCGCGCTCGTGCAGATTGCGAAGGAGCTCGAGTCCTACGCCGAGCAGTTCGCGGGCGAGCAGAAGGTCGGCGTGCTGGCCGTCGCCCGCGCGTTGCGCAAGCCGGCGTATTGGATTGCTGACAACGCGGGCCTGGACGGCTCCGTTGTCGTCTCCAAGATCGCCGAGATGAACAACGACGAGGGCTTCAACGCCGCCACGCTCGAGTACGGCAACCTCGTCGAGCAGGGCATCATCGACCCGGTGAAGGTGACTCACTCCGCAGTGGTCAACGCCACCTCCATCGCCCGCATGGTGCTCACCACGGAAGCGTCCGTGGTGACCAAGCCGGCCGAGGAGGACGAGGCCGCAGGTGCCGCTGGCCACGCAGGCCACGCGCACTAGCGGTAGATTCACCGCGCGCCGGTTGGACCGGCAAAATGCCCCGGGACTTAAAGTCCCGGGGCATTTTGTGTGGGCGCTACTTTGCGGAGGCCGCAGCAGGCACCTTCACGCTGCTGCCGTGCCCGCCGCGCAGGATCATCTGGCGCTCGGACTCGCTCATGCCGCCCCAGATGCCGTACGGCTCAGCGACGCGGAGCGCGTGCTCGCGACACTGCTCGAGGACGGGGCAGGTGTAGCAGATCGCCTTCGCGCGGTTCTCGCGCTGTGCGCGGGCGCGTCCGCGCTCTCCATCCGGGTGGTAGAACACCTCGGAAGCTTCGCCACGGCATGCGCTGTGGAGCTGCCAATCCCAGAAGTCTGCGTTCGGTCCGGGAAGCTGATGCGGCAGGGACATTATCGTAGAGGCTCCTTGTAGAGAATGTGCTGAAGAGAAAGCGTGTGAAGTTGTGCAGGCGGGCCGCGCGGGGCGTCACCGATTTCGAAGTGTCCACCGCCTTGGTAAACGATAGGTTTCCCATGGGTGTCCCACAGCTGTATTCGCGCAAGCAACGCCGAAAAAATGCGCTGTGAGCAGGGTGGATGATAAAGGTAAAGCGCTGGTGAACTTTAAGGGAACCTTGGAAGAGGTGCGGAAAATGCCGGGGAGGTGGCGTCGATAGGCGCTCTGCGTGCTTGTGTGCCTACTGGACCGCGGTGCAACATTATGGTCTGCGACCTATTACACTTCCTACGGTTACTTAAAACGGTGGACCTTAAGCCGGCGAGCGAGCAAGGAGCGAGATGACGACTCCCCACGATGAGGACGAGCTGCAGCGGCTCGTCCCCCTCGCCGCAAACGGGGACAAGCGAGCACTGCAGCGGGTGCTGGCCATCGTGCACCCGATGGTGCTGCGCTACACCCGCGCACGGATTGGCGGGCACCGCATGCCCACGGCGGAGGACGTCGCGCAGGAGATCTGCCTCGCGGTGGCCACCTCGATCCACCGCTACGTGGACCAGGGCAAGCCGTTTATGGCGTTCGTGTACGGCATCGCGTTTAACAAGGTCGCTGACGCGCACCGCGCGCTCTCGCGCGACAAGCTCACCCCCACCGAAGAGGTGCCGGATGCGGAGTTTCACGGCCTGACTCCGGAGGAGTTTGCGCTGGTGGGGGACGGGAGTAACAGAGCGCGCGCGTTGCTCGATGTACTCAATGACAAGGCGCGCGACATCGTCATCCTGAGGGTGTTCGTCGGCCTTTCCGCAGAGGAGACGGCGCAGGCTGTGGGCTCGACTGCGGGTGCGGTGCGAGTTGCCCAGTACCGTGCGCTGGCGACGCTGCGTAAAAAACTGGAGGAAGGGGAGTTGCACAATGACTCGGCGCGATGATGAGGCCACCGAGGAGTTCACCGCGGTAGCCGACGTAGACGCTTGGCTTGATGCGATCGCCGCAGGCGAGGACCCCTCCGGCGGCGAGGATGAGCTCGCGGCACTCTTCCTGGACTTGAAGGGCGAGGTGGATCGTCCCGCGTCGGAGCCGCTGCTTATCGACGCCACGTCGACCCCCTCCGACAACCCCGACGCCTCCGACGCCCCCGACGCTTCCGACGAGACCGGTACAGCAGGTTCCGTCATCACGTTCCGCAGCGCGTCCCGGAAGCCGCGCCGGTCGCGCCGTGGTGTGAGCCCGTGGGTCTCCGGCCTGGTCGGCGCTGCCGCGGCGACCGCCGTTGTCACCGGCAGCGGGGCGGCGCTCTACAACGCAACCCCTGGTTCGCCCCTCTGGGGCCCGGCGACCGCAGTCTTTGGTGACCGCACCGCGGCCGTCGAGCTGGCCGCCACGCTCGACGAGCTCGAGGCGGCCAACGACTCCGGCGACAAGGACGCGGCTTCCGCGCTGTTCGAGCAGGCCAGGGCGCTGCTTGCATCCATGGAGCCGCGGGCAAATCAGGGCCGGGACGGCGAAGAGGGCCGGGCCCCGATCACCACGATGCGTACCAAGGTCTCCACGGTGACGGTCACCCCGCCGCCTGCTGAGCCGCCGGCTTCCGCTCCGGAGCCGCAGACCGTGACGGAAACGGTGGTGCCCTCAGCCAGCCCGCAGCCGCCCCTGGAGCAGCCGGCGTCCAGCGCTGCCGCCCGACCGAGCGCTCAGCCGTCCAGCCAGTCCAGTGCCGTTCGCCCGAACCCACTACCTCAACCGAGCGCGGCTGCGCCAAGCCAGGGCGCAGAGTCCGGGAACGAGGAAAGCGCTGCGGACGGGGCGGTCGCGCCGTCGCAGGTGGATCAGGGTGCAGCCGGGGAAAGCGAGGGTGCCGGGTCGGGGGAGGACCACAGCGACGCGCTTGGTCAGGCGCAGAACTACTAGGAAGCGCCGGGCCCGAAGTTAGCGGGCCTCCAGGCCGTCGAGGAACCCCATGGCGTAGTCCCAGGTGACGTAAGCGTCGTAATCAATCTCCGCGCTCGGTTCGTGCACCGGCGGGAGCTGGTTGCGCAGGGTAGCCAGCATGTTGTGTTCCATGATGGCCCAGTCGTAGTAGTGCCATTGCTCGCAGTCGTCGCACATGAAATAGATGCCGCGGATGCCGCGGGGCTGCAGGCGGCGGATGCAGTCGCGAACGCACTGCAGGTCGCGCAGCACGTCGGCACGCTCCTGCGGGGAGAGGGGTTCCGGGAGCGCGTCATCCTCAATAAACGACGCCGGATCGTTCGGGTCATCCGCGAACGGGTCCTTGGGCATCATGTCATCTAAGTTCACACCACCAACCCTATGTGCTTTGCGGGCCCGTGCCAATTCCCCCGCCTTACGTGAAACGGCGCTGACGATATATCATGACGGAAAGTAAACGGTGTGACCCGCGCGGGAGAGGAGACGCAGCAATATGGCAAATGAACGAGTTCTCACAGGTGGCGACGACCCGAACAAGGTGGCGCTGCGGGGCCTGACTTTCGACGATGTGCTGCTCCTGCCGGCCGAGTCCCACATCGTGCCCGCCGAGGTGTCCACGACGTCCAAGTTCAGCCGCAACATCACCCTCGGCATGCCGATTGCGTCGGCGGCGATGGACACCGTCACCGAGTCGCGCATGGCCATCGCCATGGCCCGCCAGGGTGGCATTGGCGTGCTGCACCGCAACTTGAGCGCGCAGGACCAGGCGGAGAACGTCGACGTGGTCAAGCGCTCTGAGTCTGGCATGGTGACCAACCCGGTTACCGCGCGCCCGGACATGACCGTGAACGACGTGGACGCGCTGTGCGCCCGGTTCCGGATCTCCGGGCTGCCGGTCGTGGACGAGGGCGAGCGCCTCGTGGGCATCGTTACCAACCGTGACATGCGCTTCGAGCGCGACTTCCAGCGCAAGGTCGCCGAAATTATGACGCCGATGCCGTTGGTCGTGGCAGAAGAGGGCGTGACCAAGGAGAAGGCGCTCGAGCTGCTTTCCGCAAACAAGGTGGAGAAGCTGCCGATCGTGTCCAAGGACGGCAAGCTGGTCGGACTGATCACCGTGAAGGACTTTGTGAAGACGGAGCAGTACCCGAACGCGTCCAAGGACGCGAACGGCCGCCTGCTCGTCGCCGCCGGCATCGGCACCGGTGAGGACTCTTACGACCGCGCCGGTCTGCTGGCCGAGGCCGGCGTCGACGCCCTCGTGGTCGACTCCGCACACGCGCACAACAACCGCGTGCTGGAGATGGTCGCGCGCGTGCAGAAGGACTTCGGCGACCGCCTCGACGTCATCGGCGGCAACCTGGCCACCCGCTCCGCGGCGCAGGCGATGATCGACGCCGGCGCGGACGCCATCAAGGTGGGCATCGGCCCGGGCTCGATCTGCACCACCCGCGTTGTTGCCGGCGTCGGCGCGCCGCAGATCACCGCGATCATGGAGGCCTCCGTGCCGGCGCACAAGGCGGGCGTGCCGATCGTTGCAGACGGCGGCATGCAGTTCTCCGGCGACGTGGCCAAGGCCCTGGCCGCCGGCGCATCGACCGTCATGCTCGGCTCCATGCTCGCCGGTACCGCCGAGGCCCCGGGCGAGATCGTCGTGGTGGGCGGCAAGCAGTACAAGCGCTACCGCGGCATGGGCTCCATGGGCGCCATGCAGGGCCGCGGCCTGACGGGGGAGAAGCGTTCCTTCTCCAAGGACCGCTACTTCCAGGCCGATGTGACCAGCGAGGACAAGCTGGTGCCGGAGGGTGTTGAGGGGCGCGTGCCGTTCCGCGGCGAGCTCGACTCCATCACCCACCAGATCGTCGGCGGCCTGCGCGCAGCGATGGGCTACACCGGCTCCGCCTCGATCGAGGAGCTGCAGACCAAGCAGTTCGTTCAGATCACCACGGCTGGCCTGCGCGAATCCCACCCGCACGACATCACCCAGACCGTCGAGGCACCGAACTACCGCCACTAGGATCGAGTTGTAACAACACCATGCACGAATACGTGGAAATTGGCAGCGGCCGTGAGGCGCGCAAGGCCTACGACCTCCGCGATCTGTCCCTGGTCCCGGCGCGCCGCACGCGCTCGTCCAAGGACGTCGACACCACCTGGCATATCGACGCTTACACGTTCGACCTGCCACTGTGCTCGCACCCGACGGACGCGCTGGCCAGCCCAGAGTTTGTCATTGAGATGGGCAAGCAGGGCGGCCTGGGCATCCTCAACGCGGAGGGCCTGCTGGGCCGTCACGCGTCGTTCGCGGACTCCGTGGCCAAGGTCGTCGGCGCGGCGAGCACCGACTGGCACGAGATGGAGACCATGCTGCAGTCCCAGTCGCGCGGCACCGCCGTGCTGCAGGAGCTGCACCAGGCGAAGTTGGACATGGACCTGTTTGCGGAGCACATGGCGCGCGTGCGCGACTCGGGCGCGACCGTCGCGGTGCGCGTGAGCCCGCAGAACGCGCGCGAGCTGGCGCCGCACCTGATCAAGGCGGGCGCAGAGATCCTGTTTATCCAGGGCACCATCATCTCCGCCGAGCACGTGCAGCAGGGCGGCGAGCCGCTCAACCTGAAGGAGTTCATCGGCTCCCTCGACGTCCCGGTGATCGCCGGCGGCGTCTTTGATTACAGCACCGCGATGCACCTCATGCGCTCGGGCGCGGCCGGCGTGATCGTCGGCTCCGGCCAGTCGAACCAGAACATGGCGCTGGACGTCCCGCTGGCCACCGCGATCGCCGACGTGGCCGCGGCGCGCCGCGACTACCTGGATGAGACTGGTGGCCGCTACGTCCACGTCCTCGCTGACGCGGACGTGCGCACCTCTGGCCAGATTGCCGTTGCGCTCGCGCTGGGCGCGGACGCGGTCATGGTGGGCGAGCCGCTCGCTCGCGCCGCGGAGGCCTCCGGCGAGGGCATGTACTGGGAGTCGGTGCTGGGGCACCCGCGCTTCCCGCGTGGTGAGATGCGTCGGGTGGTTGCTGCCGAGGAGCGCCAGCCGCTGGAGATTGTGCTGCACGGACCGTCGCACGACCCGTACGGCACCATGAACCTGGTGGGTGGCCTGCGCAGGATCATGGCGAAGTGCGGTTACACGGACACCAAGTCGTTCCAGAAGGTGAATCTGACCGTCCGAAATTAATCGGATATTGCGCAGAAATACCTGATAGATTGAGACCCACTATGGCCTACGACGTGATTCTGGACCGGGATGTGACGGACGGCCCGCAGCACCTGGTCGAGGTGGATGACATCTTCTTCTCGGTCACGGATGCCAAGGGCATCATGACCGACGTGAACGAGGTGTTCATCTACTACGCCCAGTACCCGCTGGAAGAGATGATCGGCAAGCCGCACAACCTCATCCGCCAGGACGAGATGCCGGGCGGCGCGTTCAAGGCCATGTGGGACTGGATCCAGGCCGGCAAGCCGTTCGCCGCCTACGTGCGAAACTTGGCCAAGAGCGGTTCGGCGTACGACGTCTTGGCCACGGTCACCCCGCTGCCGGGGGACCGCTATCTGTCGGTGCGCACCCGGCCGATGACGCACTACTTCCAGGACGCCGCGAAGGTGTACCAGGAGGCGAACGTCGTTGAGCACAAGGCGAAGGCCGAGGGGGTCGGACGACGGAAGCGGGCCGAGCTCGGGTGGGAGCGGATCTGCGAGCTCATCCCGGACTACGACGCGTTCATGGCGGAGATCCTGCCCGCCGAGGTCGCCGCGCGCGAGGAGGCCGGCTTTGTCCTCCCCGAGGGCGAAGGTGAGGTGTACGAGGCCACCGCGGCGCTGTACGCGGAGCTGGAGAGTTTCATGGGCATCCAGACCTCCATCAAGCAGTCGGCCGAGGAGCTCTCGCGCGCCTGCCAGACCCTGTTGGAGGAAAACGCTGTGACCAACCGGGTCAAAGGCGAGATGGAAAACGTGGTGGCGGAGGGCGCCACCCGCACGCTGTTGCTCGCACCGCTGCAGGTGTGGGCCACCATGCGTGGGATTATTGATGAAAACGCGCAATCGCTCGCCGAGGTCGCCGAGGAACTCCAGGACCGCGCGGCGAAGGCCCGCACTGCGATCGCCCTGGCCCGCCTGCACGCCGCGCAGACGGCGACGTTCTCCGCGGAGGAGGACCGGATTGAGTCGATGCAGATGCTCTATGACGCCATGGAGGTCGCCCTCCGCGACATGGACAACGCGGTGTTCCTGCACTCCTCGCTGGCCAACCGCGTAGAGCTGAAGGTGAACTCCATCTCCGAGCTGACCAAGATGCCGCTGGAGATGATCCGCCGCTGGTCCCAGTCCACCGCGCAGCAGCCGGTGGGCCAGAACATCGACCCGCTGGTCGCGCAGGTGGAGCAGGCCATTCAGGCTGCCGACGCCTCCATCGCCCAGCTGCAGCTCTCCTCCAAGGACCTCGGCGAGGACCCCTCGGTCGACGGCGTGCACGACGCGCTTGAGCGCCTTCGCCGGGCCGTCTACTAGGCGCGCGCACGCACGGGCGCGCCGCTTCCTATGGAATTTTGCGCCAACGCCTACTAGTTTTTATGGAAGGCTCATGCGCCCCCTTCTCTGGCGCGTGTCGTGCTCTAGTCCGGCGGAAAGTTTGGGAGAACTGAAATGCGTGGACGGATTGTTCGTTCTGCAGTAGCACTTGTCACCACCACCGTGACTGCCGTCGCGTTGTGCGCGCCGCCAGCGTCATCAGCCCCTGCGGCCTCCAACGTGTCCAACTCGGCTGAGGCACCGCTTGGCGACGCCGGCGCGAGCGATTACCCCCTGTTCACCTTCTACCGGCCCGAGTTTGGCAACTGGCTGTACGTCCTGCGCGACCAGGTCGAGCGCGGCGACGCGTTCAACCCGCCGGTGTACGCGCACTTCATCCCCGAATACGAGCGGGTGACGCCGCCGCAGCCGCTGACCTACACCAAGCTCGACGGCCCGGAGTGGTTGGAGGTGGACTCCAACACCGGGCAAATCCGCATCACCAACGACATCTCCGCGTACCTCCGCATGACCAACAAGCTGACCACGCCGGAGCAGGTGGCGTCGCTGAGCGTGAAGGTGACCTACCCGGACGGTCACGACTGGACGCAGCACCTGACCGTGGTGTTGTTTAACAACGAGGAGAGCTACGAGGCGTACAACAACCCGGCCACGGTGGAGGAGCCGCGGTTTGCGCGCCGCCCGATCCCGCTGACCCCGGGAGAGACGCTCACGCTGACCCGGAAGGACATTTCGTGGAAGGACCCGCAAGTACAGTGCGGGGAGAAGCCGGGCGAGGAGCTGGTGCGGTGCAAGGAGCGCGAGACGCCGGGGTTCTGGCCGGACGGGATCTGGGACGCCGACCTGGTGGTGGAGCCGCAGCCGCAGGAAGAAAACCCTGGCAATCCGCTCCTTGATCCCCAGTACGTCAACGTCGAGGTGGTCAACGACGCGAACGGCCAGTTCCAGGAGCTGCGCATCCACGCGGAGAAGAAGCTGGAGGAGCTGACCAACCAGGGCTACGCGGGTGGGGCATTGCCGGTCCGCTTCCGCTGGAAGGCCCGCGACGGCGAGTCCTTCACCACGTTCAACGACAGCACGATGGAAGAGGCGTGGGACACCGTCCCGCTCTACGTCTTCTTTGGCAACCTGTCCGACAAGGACAACTACGTCCCCCGGGCGGTCGCACCGATCACCACCGTGACGGGGCAGGAGGGAAGCGCCGCGCTCCCGGAGTTTGATTCCGCCGGCATCGCGGGCGACCCGGAGCAGCCGGTGAACCCCACGTTCACCGTGGTTGGCAAGGACGCCGAGTGGGTATCCGTGGAGGATGGCCGCATCGTGGCGCGCCCGACCGCGCCCGAGCATGTGGGTAAGCACAAGGTCCAGATGCGGGTGGACTTCCAGGACGGGTCGCACTCCCGCTTCGGTGTCGACGTGACCGTGACCCCGCTGGCCGCCGAGTACGAGCCGCGCTGGGAGGACGCCACGCTGGAGCGCGGAACGACCACGGTGCGCGTCCCGCTCGCCGGCACGCTGCCGGGCGAGGACGCCACGACTTCGGTCGCGGCCGACACCGACGGGTTCGCCGCCACCGCCAACGCGGACGGCTCCATCGACGTCACCGTGCCCGCCGACGCCAAGGTCGGCACGACCGCGACGCTCACGGCGACAACGAAGTACTCCGACACTACGGAGGGCAAGCCCGACACGGTTGACACCGACACCTTCACCGTCACCGTCGTCGCACCCCCGGGGGATAACGTCGCTGACCTGGGCGATGCCCCTTACCCGCCGCAGCGGATCACCCGCGACGAGGAGCGTAAGGTCGCCGCCCCCGCGGGCGAAAACATCGCGTTCGCGCCGGTCACGGAGGCTGACTCGGGCGCGCCGGGCTACACCGGGCCGACGCCGACGTGGGCGCAGGTAGACGCCGACGGCACGATCACGCTGCGCCCGGACGCGAAGGTCCCGTCGGGCCTGGTGCGGGTGCCGGTGCGCGCGGAGGATGGCAGCGGCAACGTCCGCATCATCGAGGTCCCCGTCACGGTCGGCGCGAACCGCTCCGAGGTTGCCTACCCCACGCGGACCGAGGCGCAGGTGGGCGAGCCGGTGACCATCGCGCCGCTCGAGGGCGTGCGCGAGGGGTTGGAGTTTGCGGTTGTTGGGGGTGAGGGGAGCGTCGATAAGCAAGGCACCATTTCGTACACCCCGAAGCTTTCGCAGGCCGGCGAGCGGACGCTGCGCGTGCGCGTGACCGACCACAGCGGCGCGACGCGCGACATCGAGGTCCCGGTGACGGTGCGCACGGTCAGCGACCGCACCGCGCCGACCTGGGCCGATGCCAGCGCGCCGCAGGGCGAGCCGATCGAGGTCGCCAACTCGGGCGACTCGGTGGAAGGTGCGGTGGTCGAGGCATCGCTTATCGACGCCACATCCTGGTCCACCTCCGCCAACGGCGACTCCGTCACCGTGCACCCCGGCGCGGGCGCGAAGGCGGGGGACCGCGCGACGCTGCGCATCACCGCCACCTATGGCGACGGCAGCAGCGACACGCAGGACGTGACCGTGCGGGTGACCGACGCGCGCGCCTACCCCGAGGGGACGGTCGTGGCGCCCGCGGGGGAGACAACCCGGTCTGAGGCCCCGGGCGGGTTCGGCGAATCGGCCACGTTCGCCCTGGCAGAGGGCTCGCCGCACGGCAACTGGGTGGCGATCGACCCCGCCACCGGCGCCGCGACGCTCACGCCCGCCGCACGGAAGCGCGACGCCGAGTTCGTCGCGGCCGGGTCCTACGACATCCCGGTGGTGGCCACGCTGCCCGGCGGCGAGCGCGTCCAGCTGACCCTGCCGGTAGCGGTGACCTCGCTGGCCGCGAACCTGCACCCGAAGTGGCGCGACGTCGCCGGCGCCGCCGGGGCGCAGTTGTCGTCCGCGAACGTCGGCGACGCGCTGCCGGAGGGCACCGTCGTCGCCGCGACCGGCCCCGGCGGCTGGGACGTCGCGCTCGCGGACGGCGCGGGCACCGTGACGCTGCGCCCGCCCGCCGGTGCGAAGGTCGGGGACGCCACCCCGGTGCGCCTGACGCTGACCTACCCGGACGGCAGCACGCAGGACGCGGCGTTTACCGCGAAGGTGGCGCGCGGCGGCCAGTCGACTACGGCGGCCCCTCAGACGACGCGGGCGACTGCGACGACGCAGGCGGCTGCGACAACGCAGGCGAGCGCGATGACGCAGGCGAGCGCGACGACCGTGACCGCAGAACCAACAGCGACTGCGCAGCCTTCCGGGCCGGCGCAGACTGCAAAGCCGGTTCGGTCGACGGCCACGACGCCCGCTGCGCCGACAACCGCGACAACTGAGGCGTCGTCAACGACAACGACCACTGTCACGGCTCACACGACAACCTCTGTGCCCACCACGGCGCCAACCACCACCCCGCCGCGGGACGGGGTGCAGGGCAAGCCGGGCTCGTCGAGTAGTGGGTCTACGGGGAGTGGGGTCGGCGGGTCGTCGACAAGCATGCTCCTCGCGCTGGCGGCCAGCCCGCTGCTGCTGCTCGTCCCGATTGCGCTGGCACAGCAGGTACAGGTGCCGGGGCTGACACCGGCGCTTGATGAGCTCGACGCGCAGCTGCGCGCGCTGCCACCCGAGGTCACCGGTGCGCTGGATGCTGCGCTGGAGGGTTCAGGCTTCCATCTCGGCGGAGCCGCCGCCGCTGGCGGAGTGGTGCTGACCAGCATCGTTGCGCTTGGCGTTGCGGTTGCGGCGGGTCAGGCGCAGGGGCAGGGAGGATCGTCGGCCCCGCAGTAGGCCGCGGTAGACAGGGCCAACTGGGCGCGCGTGGTGCCGCGGCGGGGCCGTGGGCTAGACTCTGTGCCGTGACTACTCCGCAAAATCGCCCCGTTCTTGTCGTCGACTTCGGCGCCCAGTACGCGCAGCTCATCGCCCGCCGCGTGCGCGAGGCTCGCATTTACTCCGAGGTCGTTCCGTCCACCATCTCCGCCGCTGAGGTGCGCGAGAAAAACCCGGCCGCGCTGGTGCTCTCCGGCGGCCCGTCGTCGGTGTACGCCGAGGGTGCGCCGCAGCTGGACCCGGAGATCTTCGAGTTGGACCTGCCCATCTTCGGCATCTGCTACGGATTCCAGATCATGACCCAGACGCTCGGCGGCAAGGTCGCCGAGACCGGGTCCAGGGAGTACGGCCGCACCAATATGCTTGTCGACGGGGGCGTGCTCCACGCCGACACCCCGCAGGAACACCCGGTGTGGATGTCCCACGGCGACTCCGTGACCGAGGCGCCGGAGGGCTTTACCGTGACCGCGTCGACCCCGGGTGCACCGGTGGCCGCCTTCGAGTGCGTGGACAAGAAGCTCGCCGGCGTGCAGTACCACCCCGAGGTCATGCACTCCCCGCACGGCCAGGAGGTGCTCACCCGCTTCCTCACCGAGGTCGCCGGCCTGGAGCAGAACTGGACCGCTTCCAACATCGCGGAGCAGCTCATCGAGCAGGTGCGCGAGCAGGTCGGCGACGGCCGCGCCATCTGCGGCCTGTCCGGTGGCGTGGACTCCGCCGTCGCCGCGGCGCTGGTGCAGCGCGCGATCGGCGACCGCCTCACCTGCGTGTTCGTGGACCACGGCCTGCTGCGCCAGGGTGAGCGCGAGCAGGTGGAAAACGACTTCGTCGCCGCCACCGGCGCGAAGCTGGTCACCGTGGACGAGCGCGAGGCCTTCCTGGGCAAGCTCGCCGGCGTGACTGAGCCGGAGGCGAAGCGCAAGGCGATCGGTGCGGAGTTCATCCGTTCCTTCGAGCGCGCCGTCGCAGGCGTGCTTGAGGGCCAGCAGGTTGACTACCTGGTCCAGGGCACCCTGTACCCGGACGTGGTGGAGTCCGGCGGAGGCACCGGCACCGCAAACATTAAGAGCCACCACAACGTCGGTGGCCTGCCGGACGACGTGGAGTTCGAGCTGGTTGAGCCGCTGCGCCTCCTGTTCAAGGACGAGGTCCGCGCTGTCGGCCGCGAGCTCGGCCTGCCCGAGGAGATTGTGAACCGTCAGCCGTTCCCGGGCCCGGGCCTGGGCATTCGCATCATCGGCGAGGTCACGCAGGAGCGCCTGGACACGCTGCGCGCCGCCGACGCGATCGCGCGCGAGGAGCTGACCAAGGCTGGCCTGGACGAGCAGATCTGGCAGTGCCCCGTCGTGCTGCTTGCCGACGTCCGCTCGGTCGGTGTCCAGGGCGATGGCCGCACCTACGGCCACCCGATCGTGCTGCGCCCTGTCGCCTCCGAGGACGCGATGACTGCGGACTGGGTCCGCGTGCCGTACGAGACGCTCGAGGCGATCTCCACCCGCATCACCAACGAGGTCGCGGAGGTCAACCGCGTTGTGCTGGACGTGACGTCCAAGCCGCCGGGGACCATCGAGTGGGAGTAAGCCTGCGTTTGTAGGCGTGCACGCGCCGCTGGCCGCGTGAGGACACCGACCATCCGTGTCCCAGGCGCTGGCCAAAGCGTGAACGCTAAATAGCATTAGTTGGACCCCATCAATATGCCCCAACCGCAATGAATAACTACATGAATCATATCCTGCCAAAGACCCAAATATACGGAATGATTCATACCCGGTGGGAGTAGTTACAGCTTGGTGCTCCTCCGATCCCGGGGGTGAGCGTGTGGAGTCAACGGGTTCTCGCTGTCCTAACTATGTCAACCTCTACAACCAACTGCGCCTCTAACTATCAGGATAATGCTATTAGATACAAGTCGACAGCTTGATGAGCGGTTCT
This sequence comes from Corynebacterium gottingense, assembly GCF_002285125.1. Taxonomy (NCBI): domain Bacteria; kingdom Bacillati; phylum Actinomycetota; class Actinomycetes; order Mycobacteriales; family Corynebacteriaceae; genus Corynebacterium; species Corynebacterium gottingense. The sequence continues at coordinate 221,021 of NZ_NSGN01000003.1, read as the reverse complement.
TCCATTCTTGCCAGGGGCTCAAATCAAGGTCATCACTCGTACGTCTAGCGTCAGTGTTTGATTTGCTTCATATCGCTGATGAATGGGCAGCGCTGGACCCCGGCTCTGTTGCGGGTCGGTTACAGGAGATCGTTGATGTTTTGATCACTTTCATTCACTCAGGCGATCCTCAACAACAGGGCCAGGATCCGACTTTGCGCGCCCGCATCGCCGCTTTCGAGGGTCTTTCCGCAAGGTTGAGCGCCCCGTTGCAGGGCGAACAGGCTGGCATACCCACACCTGCGAGTTGGGATGAGTTTTCCCCCAACTACAGCTGGGCATCACTGGCTCCCGGGTCGGGGGTGCGAAATGCGCAAGTTCGGGTGAATTTCTCGGATATCAACCTGAGGGGTGTGAGGGTGCGCGGCGCCCGACTATCGGGGTTGATGTGGCAGGGTGCGTGCCTGAATTACGCCGAATTCAACAACTGCGTGTTGGACGAGGGGAATTTCAAAGGTGCGTACCTTGATTCGACGACGTTCAGTGGGAGTCTGAAATGGTGCACTTTTTCCCATGCACACGTCAACGCATTGATCGTTCAACAAGCCGATATGCGTGGTTCGGACTTCACGATGTGCGACTTGAGCATGTCCCTTTTCGAGGATTCAAAATTAGAGGAATGCGATTTTCGAGGCGCGATTCTTGTCGCAGCGAATTTAAACGGGTGTAGTTGCGACGCGAACACTTTTGATGGAGCAACGATTGACGAGCGGACGGTGTTCCCCGATGGGTCCAGTCTGCAGGAAGTGGGCAAAGCGGAAATCTGCGAGAGGTGGCCCGGCATCATAATTAAGAATGCAATCTATTAAAGACGCTCCGGCCCCCTGGACCGCCCTCGTCATGGGCAACCAATCACACACGATGGCGTTCTTGTTCACACCGTGTTCCGCATATGAAAAGGTATCTTAGTCGCGCCCCGGGGGTCCCCTAACGGGGTTTAGCTAATGGGGTCCAACTAATGGGGTTTAGGTAACGCTATTTGGCGGGTGACTGCCACGGCCACGTGACCGTTCGGGGCTGCGTTACTGCTCGCGGACGGTGACGTTGCCGATGTTGGTGGTGGCGTTGATACGCAGTGTCTTGCCTGGTGCATCGGGGTTGACGGTATCGGTGGGGCAGTCGGTCGAGCCGAGGTTGGTCGAGCAGTGCACCTCGACCGGCACGTCCTTCGGCAGCACGACGTCCACGTTGCCGATGTTGGTGTGCAGCGTGGCGGTGCGCTCCTGATCGAGGGACGGGAGGTCGCGATAGTCCACGTTCACGTCGCCCATGGTCTCGGAGACGTCGTTGACCTCGGTTTCCGTGGTGGTGGTGATATTGGAACCGCCGAACATGTTGCCTGCGTTTCCGCTCTCGACGACGGCGGAGATCACTCCCAGGACGAGCACACCGACTACGACGGCGATGGCGATCCACCAGCTGCGCTTGGAGCCTTTCGGGGGCGTGTCGTCGTCGGAGGCGTCGGCCTCGCTGTTCGGATCCGGCAGGTGCCACAGCTCCGGTGCAGCACCGAGTGGGTCCCACGCCGGCGGGGTGGCGGGGTGCGGGAATTCCGGCGGGGTGGTCAGGTTCGCCGTGGCGGATTGCGCGTAAGGGTTCTCTGGGGATTCGGCCGCGTCTGCTCGCCACGCGGTGGATCCGCCTGTGTCGGTGTTACCGGGGGCGGTGTAGGGACCGGACGGGTGAGCGTCGTGAAGCGTGCGCCCCTGCTGCGGCACGAGCAGACCGGCGGGTGGCTCCGGGGCGCGCTGGTAGAGCAGGTACCAGCCCAGTCCGAAGAGCGCGAAGGTGATGGCGGCGCTGTAGATGGTGGTGCCGTCGCTGGCGTAGGACAGGGACGGGAAGAAGACGAACATGCCGATGAGCAGCCAGATCGCCAGAGTGCGTTCCTTTTTGCCCGTCTTCGACTCGCGCGCGATGTTGCCTCGGCCGGTGGCGAGCGCGGACCAGGGGCTGAACGGGACGCCGAAGCGGCCCATGTTGATCCAGCACAGGAAGTAGAGGAACAGGCCGCCGCCGAAGCAGAGGGTGAGGACGACGAAGGCGATGCGGATGATCACGGGGTCGATGTTGTAGCGTGCGCCGAAGCCTTCGGCCACACCGGCGAGGACCGCGTTGCCGCCCTGGTCCTTCGGGATGCGGGGCGGGCGGGTCTCCCACATCTTGGTGAAGGTCTGTGTCGTTTCCATACCTTCATTATCGCCGGTCAGAGGTGGTTCGACCATCCGGAATTCCCCTGAACTTTGCGCGCGGCGGGGTGTGCGGAAAAGTCAGGGTTGTCCCCGATCCGCGCTGCAGGTGCGGGTGGAAGAATTGAGGGCATGGCAAAATCCACCCCGTACGCAGCGCAGCCCCCCGCACTGTATTCGCGCTTCACCCGCAGCCGCCGCAACCTCATGGTGGCAGGCATCGCCTCGGGCCTGGCGCGGTATCTCGGGGTGGACGAGCGCTGGGTGCGCCTGTTTTTCATCGTTGGCGCATTCGTCGGCGGCGCTGGCGCGTTGGCCTACGCGGCGCTGTGGATGACCACGCCGCTGGAGCCGAAGACCACCGACGCTGAGCCGGCGGTGACGCCGGAGATTGTGGGACATCAAAGCTGGACGCGGGTGGTCAACCTCGTGCTGGTGGCGGTGGCGGTCGCGGGCGCGCTCGTCTCGCTGAAGGTGTCGAGCGGCTTCGGCAGCTCGGTGGTGCTCGTCCTCGGCCTGTTTACCGTGGGCGCGGTGCTGGCGCTGCAGGCCTACGACAGGGAGATGGGGACGACGGCGAACGTGATCGCCTTGTCGGTGGGTGCGCTGCTGGTGATGGGCGGGGTGTTTGCAATCGCGATGCTGGGCGAGCGCGCAGGCATCACCGGGGTGGTGGTGTCGGTCCTGGTCACGGTGTGCGGCGTGGCGGTGCTGGTCATCCCGCTGCTGATGCGCCTGACTTCCTCGCTGCTCGCGGAGCGCGAGGCGAAGGCGGTCGCGGATCAGCGCGCGGAGATCGCCGCCCGGCTGCACGATTCGGTGTTGCAGACCCTCGCCCTGATTCAAAAGCAGGCCGAGCACCCCGAGGAGGTCGCCCGGCTTGCGCGTGGCCAGGAGCGCGAGCTTCGCGCCTGGCTTTTCGACGCCCCCGAGCACCCCTCGACGACGCCCGCCTCACTCTTCCAGGCGCTCAACCGGGCGGCCGGGGAGGTCGAGGACGCCTTCGGCGTGGTGATCCGCCCCGTCACGGTGGGCGAGGACCCCGCGCTCACGGAGGACAACGAGCCGGTGGCGCTGGCCGCGCGTGAGGCCATGGTGAACGCCGCGAAGCACAGCGGCGCCGAAGCGATCGACGTCTACGCCGAAAACCTCGCCGGCCAGCTCGCCGTGTTCGTGCGCGACCGCGGCGCGGGCTTCGACCAGCGCTCGATCCCGGAGGACCGCCACGGGGTGCGCGACTCCATCGTTGGACGCATGGAGCGCACCGGCGGGACTGCCCGGATCACGTCGGCGCCTGGAGAGGGGACGGAAGTGGAGCTGACGCTGTAGGCACCGTTAGCCTGGTTGTTATGGTTCGCGTCTTTCTTGTAGATGATCACTCCGTGTTCCGCGCCGGCGTGCGCGCCGAGCTGGCGGAAAAGGTCGAGATTGTCGGCGAGGCCGGCACCGTCGCCGAGGCGATCGAGGGCATCCGCGCGAGCACTCCGGACGTCGTGCTGCTCGACGTGCACATGCCGGACGGCGGCGGGCTGGCGGTGTTGCGCGCGGTGCAAAAGACGCAGCAGGCCGCGAAGTTTCTGTGCCTGAGCGTGTCCGACGCCGCCGAGGACGTCATTGCGTTGATCCGCGCGGGTGCCCGCGGCTACGTGACCAAGAACATCGACGGCGCGGAGCTCGCCGAGGCGATCGCCCGAGTTGACGGCGGCGACGCGTACTTCTCGCCGCGCCTGGCCGGCTTCGTGCTCGACGCCTTCGCCTCCGGCGGGGTGGTCGAGGACCCGGCGGGCGAGCCGGTCAAGGTGGAGGACCCTGCGGTGGACGCGCTGACCCGGCGCGAGCTGGAGGTGCTGCGCCTGCTCGCCCGCGGCTACACCTACAAGGAGATTGGCAAGCAGCTGTTCATCTCGGTGAAGACGGTGGAGACGCATGCGTCGAATATCTTGCGCAAGACGCAGACCTCCAACCGCCACCAGCTCACCCGCTGGGCTGCGGACCGGGACTTGGACTAGCTAGGCGTAGGCGAGCCGCCGCGAGCCGTCGACGTGAGGAAATAGTAGCCACGCGAGCGCGAAGAGCCCCACGAACACGAGCAGCGCGCCCCACACCGGCCACTGCAGCAGCGGCGCAAGCATGAGCAGCAGCCACCACAGCATCAACGGCACGAGCATGCTTATCGACGCCACCGTGGACGCACCCTTCTGTGCCGCGTACTCGCGCATCGCGCGCCGGTAGGGGTGCGCAAGCGTCACACCGAGCGCCACCGCGATGCAGGCAAGCGCGACGCCCGCCCGGACCGCGATTGGCGCCGACGACGCCATGATGGCGACCGACCCGGCCACCCCCGCGGACCCCGCGGCGCGCACGGCGAGTGGGGTGGGGATCGGGGTGACGTGGGAGCGGATGTCGCTGGGGAACATGGGCAGTACTGTAGCAGGGGTAGGTGGGGTGGCGGAGGGGGTGGCGTCGAGAAGCGCGGCTCACTATATTCGCAAACCCGTGCGACCTCGACGGTTGCTCATGTTCGGGGCGGGGTGCATACTATGTGGCGTGAACAGAACGTCCATTCGAGCGCTCAGCGGGGTGCAAAACGGCGCAGGTCAGGGTGTGGAAAGTGTCCCTGACGTGGATCGGCATGCCCGGATTGCGCAGCTCCGCGCTCGGATGGCGGAGATGGGCGGGCAGGCAGCGCCGAACGTTGTGGTGGGCGAGGATGTGCTGCCTGTGGGCGGCGGTTTTTCGCAGGTGTTGCCGAATGGCGGGCTGCCGCGCCACGCTGTCACGCAGGTGAGCGAGACGCCCGCGCTGGTAGTCGAGCTGCTCGACCGCGTTGCCGGGGCGGGAGGCAGCGCGGGTGTGATCGGGTGGCCGGAGCTCTCGTACGCGGGCGTGGCGGCCAGTGCGCTCGAGCGGGTGATCGCGGTGCCGGAGCCGGGGATCGAGGACCTCGCGGTGGCGGGCGTGCTCGCAGAGGGGCTCGACCTGGTGGTGCTGCGCACCCGGACTGCGCTCCAGCTGAGCCCGGTGCGCGCCCGGCCACTGCTCGCGCGACTGCGCAAGGGCAACGCCGCGCTGGTGGCGGTGAACGTGTCGGTGCCTTCGCCCGCGCTGCGGGTCACCGGGCAGATTGCGCAGTTCCACGGCATCGGCCGAGGCACGGGGCGCATCCGGGGGATCGACGTGCGCGTGCGCGCCGAGGCGAAGGGGTGGCCGGGCGCGACGGTAACGCTCACGCTCGGCGCAGGTGCTGCGAGCGCTGTGGGTGCTGCGAGCGCTGCCCCCGGCCGCCGTCTGAAGGCGGTGCCTTAAATGCGGGTGGCGGCGCTGTGGTTCCCCGACTGGCCCGTGCAGGCCGCCACCCTAGACGCGGCCGATACGCTGCAAGAACCGCTAGCCATTGCCGCGCAGCACCGGATCAAGGTGTGCTCGCAGGCCGCGCGCCGGGCGGGCGTGCGCCGCGGGATGCGGGTGCGCAACGCCCAAGCGCTCGCGCCGGAGCTCACGGTGGTGGAGGATAACCCGGACCGCGACGGGCGCATGTTCGCCTCGCTCGCCGGCGGGCTCGACGACGTCGCCGCGTCCGTCGAGGTCTTGCGCCCCGGCCTGATTGTGGCGGACCTGCAGGCGGCGGCCCGATTCCACGGCAGCGAGGACACAGCGCTGGAAATGATGCTGGACGCCGCCCAGCGCAGCGGCATCGAGGCCTTCGTGGGCGCCGCCGACGAGCTGGCCACCGCAGTGATTGCCACGCGCACCTCCCAGCTCGTCGCCCCGGGCGCGTCCGCGCAATTCCTCGCGCAGCAGCCGCTGAACATCCTGGTCGCGGAGGTGGCGCTCGGCGCGGACATCCCGACCGTCAACGCGCTCGGCCAGCTGGGCATCACCACGTTGGGCCAGCTCGCGCAGCTGCCTCCGCAGGCGGTGACCACCCGCTTCGGCGCCGGCGGGATGCGCATCCACCGCATCGCGAGCGCCGCACCGGACCGCCGCGTCGCCCCCGAACTCCCGGCCGCGGACCTGGCGGTCGGGCTGACCCCGGAGGACCCGATCGAGCGCGTCGACGCCGCCGCGTTCGCCGCCCGCGCGCTGGCCGCCACGCTGCACGAGCGGCTCGCCGAGCGCGGCGCGAGCTGCCTGCGCCTGAAAGTGATTGCGGAGCTGGCCACCGGCGAGCGCGTCGAGCGCGTCTGGCGCACCCGCGAAGCACTTACCGAGTCCGCCACCGCGGACCGGGTGCGCTGGCAGCTCGACGGTTGGCTCACCGGCGGCGGCGCCGGCGCGATCACCTCCCTCATCCTGGAGCCACTCGAGCTGGCCGCGCCCGAGGCGCGCGAGCTCTTCGGCGGCGGGGCGGCGCAGACGCGAGGCGAGGCGCGACGCGTGATCGAGCGCGTGCAGTCCCAGCTGGGCATCGACGCAGTAGTCCAGCCGCGCGCCGTCGGCGGCCGCGGCGTGGCCGAGCGCATCGCCTTTTCCCCCTTCGGCGAGCAGCCACCCGCCACAGCCACCCAGCCGTGGCCGGGCGCGATCCCCGCGCCGCTGCCAGCCCGCCTCGGCGGCGGCATCGACCACCCGGCCTCGCGCATCATGCTTATCGACGCCCACGCGCACCCCATCACCGTCACTGCCGAAGCCCTCCTGTCCTCGGACCCCTACGCGCTGGCCTGGGGCGAGCACAAGTACCTGGTCACGGGGTGGGCCGGCCCCTGGCCCGTGGACGAGGGCTGGTGGGGCGCGGCCGGGCAGCGCGTGGCGCGACTCCAGGTCGTCGGCGAGGAGCCGGAGGCGGGCAGCGCCGTGGAAGCCTGGCTGCTGGTGTGGACCCGGCGCAGCTGGCGCGTCGAAGCGGTGTACTGAGGTGGTGTATTAGGGCCGTGTATTAGGGCACCCTAAAGGTTGTAGGGTAGAGGCCATGAGTGAGGAAACGTTGACCAGTACCCCGGCCGCGTCCTGTTCCGACGTCCAGGTCGAGTCGCTTCCCGGCACGGCGAAGCCGGGCTCGACGTACGTGCTCTTCGAGTGGCCGCACGCCTGGACCCACGACGTGCTCGACGGCGGCACGCTCGGGGAGGAGCTCACCGAGAAGCTCAAAGCGCACCTCGCCGAGTACGACGCCTCCCTGCTCCTCATCCGCCACCCCACGCGCGAGGGCCGCCAGATCGACGACCACCACGTCTACCTCGTCTTCGCCGAGGACGAGGCCACCGAGGTCATGCACGTCGACGGCCCCGAAGCACTCCTGGAGCTGGACCTGTCCGGCCCGGGCAAGAATGCCGCAGTGGGCGCGACTGCGCGCACCAAGCCACTGCTGCTCGTATGCACGCACGCCAAGCGCGACCGCTGCTGCGCGGTGAAGGGCCGCAGCATGATCAACAAGCTGGTGCAGAAGTACCCGTTCGGTAAGGGCAACGACGTGGTGTGGGAGACCTCGCACATCAAGGGCCACCGCTTCGCGCCGACGATGCTGCTCATGCCGTGGGCCTACAGCTTCGGCCGGATGACGTTCGAGGCCACCGACGCGATGCTGGAGGCAGCGCTGCGCGGCGAGTACTTCGTCCCCGGCAACCGCGGGCGTGGCACGCTGAGCGCGCCGGCGCAGGCCGCCGAGGTCGCGGTCGCCGCCGAGCTTTCGCGTGCGGGCGAGCAGGTGCGCTACGGCGAGCTAGAGGTCACCGACGTTGCGGTGACGGGTGATGGGGGATACGTGCGCGTCGATAAGCACGGGGCGTCCTACACCGTGGAGCTGGCGCGCAAGGAGATTTCGGGGGTCGTGCCGTCGTGCGGCAAGCCCGCGAAGGACGGCGAGAGCTGGGTGCCTACCGCGGTGACAGCGCGTCCGCCACGCGCCTAATCACGTGGTCGGTGGCCGCGCGGACATCGGCCGGGGAGTGGGTGAAGCTGTGCGAATGGTCCGCGATGGTGTGCATGGACATGTCGTTCCATGAGTCGCCGAACGTGTAAAGCTCCACGTCAGCGCGGTCAATGTGCAGGCGATCGAGGAGCTCAAGGATGCCGGCGCCCTTCGTGCGACCCGGCGCCATGATGTCCACGTACTGCTGGTTCTGCGCGACGGTGTAGTCCCCGGCAAGCGACTCGCCCCAGGCCACGACCTCGCGACGCAGCGCCTCATCCGTGGGCACCCAGATCGGCACCACCGCGAACTGATGCTCCGGGATGTCCGCGCGAGTCATGGGGGTGAAGTGCTCGGTGAAGTGGCTCACCCCGCCGGTGTTGTCAGCGAAGACGCCGTCGACGGGGCCGATCGTCGTGCCGTAGATGGCCAGGCCGGCGCGCTCGCCGAAGGCGTCCAGCGCGACGAGGAGCACGTCCGGGTCGATGGTGTAGCCGAAGAGGAGCTCGCGGTTGTCGCCCGTGGTGGCGGACGCGCCATTGGAAAGGACCTGGTAGTCGAAGGCGAGCGTGCTGCCACGCATGCCGTAAGCGAGGGCGGAGCGGGAGCGGCCCGTGGCGGAAATGGCGAGGTGGCCGGCGTCGCTCCACGCCTGGATCGCGGCGAGGTCGGCGGGGCTGAACCCGTTCGGTTCGTCGGGGTGGTGGAGGGTGCCGTCGAAGTCAAAGGCCGCGATCTTCATACTGACGAGTCTAGGGGTGCAGCACGAGGCCATGAACTTGCACCGACAGCATCGCGTCCGCGCCCATATACTTCCCATATGGCTATCGCACAATGGGAAACACAAGCTGGCGGCGCACCCCTGCAGATCCAGGCCGAGGTCGCGCCGCGTTTCTTCCGCCCCGAGGACGAGGAGCAGGCGGAATTCGCGCAAGCGCTCGTCGACGCGGTGCGGGAGGCCGCGGACGAATACACCGGCTCCGAGGAGCTGCCGACCGAATACCCGAACGAGGCGGTCGAGTCGCTGGCACACACGCTCAACGGCATCGGGGAGCTGCGCGAGGCGCTCGACGAGGGGATCTCGCCCGCAGAGGCAATGTTGCGCCTGAACCGGATCGACAAGGAACTGGCGCGGCTGTCGGAGCTGGACCCGCGCTTTGTCCCGGCTCGGTACTTCGCCCGCCGCGGGTGGATCGCGGCCGGCGACTTCGACCTGGGCGCGGTCGAGCAGGTCTGCGCGGAGCTGCCGGGCCTCCTGCCCGCGCCGGAGCAGACCGACGAGGGGCTGGCGTTCCACGCCTCGCTCTGGACCGAGGACCCGGCGCCAGAGCTGGAGGTGTACGCCGAGGTTGCGGACATCATGGCGGCCGTGACGCTGCGCACCGACGGCCCAGCGTTCGGCGTTCTCCGCGCGCTCGCCGCGGTGCCCGAGCGCATGCTCGACGCCCTCCCGGGCCTGCCTCCCGCGTCTTTCTACGCCGAGGCGGCCTATGCCAAGCAGGTCAGCGACCTGCGCTTCACCGACGCCTTCCAGGAGGACAACGCCTATCGACGCCTTGTCATCGACGCCCTGGCGCAGTCCCTGAAATTCCTCGCGGCCCACTCGCCCCGCTACGAGTTCCCCCTGCACATGTCGGACGTCGTGGCCAGGATGGCCGAGCGGACCGAGCCGGAGGCGCTCGGGCTGGACGCGCTGATGGGGCTCCTCGAGCACATTCAGTCCTGGCTGCCGCGCGCCGTGAACGACCTGGTGCCGCCGTGGTGGTTCGGCGAGGACAACGAGGACACCATTGAGGGCCTTGTTGCCAGCCTGACCGCCGACCAGTACGTCCGGATGGTCGCTGTGATGGACGCCAGCGCCGGGCAGCTTACCGACGAGGGCCTGCCCGACCGCGCGGCGTTCCAGGCCATCCCCGTCGACGACCTGACCATGGAGATGCTGGCCGCAGAGAACGTCACGCTCTTCGCCGAGGAGCTCTAGGCTGACCGTCGGGCTGCGGGGGCCACGGGGTTGCGCGGCCGACGGGACGTGCGCGGCCCCGACAAGACACATGACGAGAACCCCTTGACGAGATCGCTGGTGAATCCCAGCACCTTCGTCAAGGGGTTCTCGTCAAATAGAACCGGCGCAGCCTACACCTACCGGCGCATGACCTTCTTCGACAGCACGTTGCCCAGCAGCTGCGCGAGCTGGACCACGACCACGATGACGATCACGGCCGCCCAGGTGACCTGCGGCTCGAACTGGCGGTAGCCGTAGACGATGGCGAAGTCACCGATACCGCCGCCGCCGATGTAGCCGGCCATCGCGGACATATCGATCACGGCGATGAAGATGAAGGTGTAGCCCAGGATCAGGGGCCCGAGCGCCTCGGGCAGGATCACGGACTGGATGATCTTCCACGGGCCGGCGCCCATGGAGCGGGCCGCCTCGATCACGCCCGGGTCGATGGCCACCAGGTTCTGCTCCACGATGCGGGCCACGGTGAATGTGGCGGAGAAGCACATGACGAACGTGGCGGCGCCGCGGCCGATGGTCGTGCCCACCACACCGAGCGTGATGGGGTAGAGCATGGCGATCATGATGATGAACGGGATCGGCCGGAAGAAGTTCACGGCGATGTTGATGATCCAGTACACCACCGCGTTCTGCAGAATGCCGCCCGGCCGGGTGGTGTAGAGGAAGATACCCAGAAGCAGGCCGAAGAAGCCGCCGACGACCATGGTGATGCCCACCATCCACATGGTGTCGCCGATGGATTCGATGAAGGTGGGACCGAGGCGGTCCCAGTCGGGTTCGGCGAGGATCATTTCGTTCATCGGGTGATCTCCTCAATGTCGGTAGTGGACTGCAGGGTGTGGAGGAACTCGTTGATGGCGGCGTCGTCGCCGTTGAGGCGCACCGTCATCTTGCCGAAGGAGTGCGACTGCAGGGTGGCAATGCCCGCGTGCACGGGCTGGATGCTCACGCCACGTTCGCGCGCCTTAGAGGCCGCGCCGAAGAAGCCGGAGTCCTCGGAGAGGTCGACGGTGAAGAGGCGGCCGGGTGCGGCGTCGAGAAGCTCTTGTGCCTCGACCTCGTTGGGGGTGTTGCGCAGGCTGGTGGAGACGAAGCGCTTGGCCACCGCGGTTTGCGGGTCGGAGAAGACGTCGTAGACGCTGCCGTACTCGACGACCTGGCCGGCCTCCATGACGGCGACCTTGTCGGCGATGGAGCGGATCACGTCCATCTCGTGGGTGATCACCACGATGGTGATGCCGAGCTCTTCGTTCACGCGGCGCAGCACCTCGAGGACCTCGTGCGTGGTCTCGGGGTCGAGCGCGGAGGTCGCCTCGTCGGCGAGCAGCAGCGAGGGGTTGGTGGCCAGGGCGCGCGCAATGCCGACGCGCTGCTTCTGTCCGCCCGAGAGCTGCTCGGGGTAGTTCTTGCCGCGCTCGGCCAGGCCAACAAAGTCGAGCAGTTCGTTCACGCGGCGTGTGCGCTCTTGCTTATCGACGCCCGCGAGCTTCAAGGGGTACTCAATGTTGCCAGCGGCGGTACGAGAATTGAAGAGGTTGAACTGCTGGAAGATCATGCCAACATTGCGGCGAATGTTGCGGAGCTGGCGCTCGGACTTGCCGACGACGTCGGTGCCGTCGAGAAGCAACTGCCCACCCGTGGGGGAATCGAGGCCGTTGATGAGGCGGACCAGCGTGGATTTGCCGGCACCCGAGTAGCCGATGACGCCGAGGATTTCACCCGGCTCGACAGTGAGCGTGACGCCGTCGACGGCGGTGACTTCGCGGTTGCCGGTTTTGAAGACCTTGGAAACGTCCCGGAACTCGATCCGGGTGCCGGTGTTGGGCATTACTTGTACTCCTCCACAAGCTCATCGAGGATCTTGTTCAGGTCCTCCTTGGAGCGCTGGACCTGCACGGCGGTGCCGTTAGAGTCCTCGTTGAGCGCCTCGGTGACCTCGGCGGACTGCCAGATCTCCACGAGCTTCTCGTAGGTCGGGTTGTCCACCTCGTCCGCCTTCACGGTGAAGACGTTGATGTACGGCTCGGCCAGCTCGGAGTTCGGGTCGTCCGCGGCGACGGAGGAAGCCGGGTCGATGCTGGCGCGCTGCAGCCAGTTGTTGTTGATGATCGCCGGGCGGCCCTCGTGGTACGCGTTCGGCGTCTGGGAGGCGTCGACGGCGACGACCTTCACCTTGGAGGCGGCCTCGTCGATGTCTGCCGGGGTCGGCGTGAGCTTCGGCGCGCCCTCCTTCAGCTTCAGCAGGTCGGCCTGGACGAGCACGTTGATCGCGCGGCCCTGGTTGGACGGGTCGTTCGGGATCGCGACCTCCTGGCCCTCGATGCCGTCGACGGAATCGTGATCCTTCCAGAACAGGCCCAGCACGTTGATCTCGCCGGAGCCGACGATGCGGAGATCCTCGTCGGAGGTGGCGTTGTACTGCGCCTGGTAGTTGATGGTCTGGAACTTCGACACATCCATCTGGCCCTCGGTGTGCGCCGGGTTGACCTGCGGGTACTCGGAGAAGCGGACGATGTCCAGCTTGATGCCCTGCTCCTTGGCCTGCTCCTCAAACACGGACCACGCTTTCAGATCGGCGTCGGTGGTGCCGATCTTTACCGTGGTGGTATCGCCGGAGCTATTCGACGAATCCGACTCGGAGCCGCACGCCACAAGGCTCGTCGCGGCGATAACGGAGGCCGCTGCTGCGGCGAGGAAACGGTTGGTACGCATGACGGTAAATTCCTTTGCTAACTACTTGCTCTGCAGGCGGTCGAGGATGTCGTTGAGCTCGTTGGCCGGGCGGCTGACCTCAACGGCGGTGCCGCGGGAGTCCTCCTGGACCGCCTCGGTCACGGCCGGGTCGTGCCACAGCTCGGCGAGCTTGACGTAGGTCGGGTTTTCCACGTCCTCGGCGCGGGAGGCGAACACGTTGATGTACGGCTCGCCCTGCTCGGAGCCCGGGTCGTCCTGGAAGATGGCCTGATCCGGCTCGATGCCGGCGCGGTCCAGCCAGGAGTTGTTGATAATTGCCGGGCGGCCCTCGCCGTACGCAGACGGGGTCTGGGATGCGTCCACCGGGACCACGGAGACCTTGGACGCCTCGGTGTCTACATCGACCGGAGCCGGCGCGTACTCGTCAGCGCCGTCCTTCAACTCCAGCAGGCCTGCCTGGACCAGCACGTTGATGGCGCGGCCCTGGTTGGTGTCGTCGTTGGGGATGGCCACCTCTTCGTCCTCAATGCCGTCGAGGGAGTCGTGATCCTTCCAGAACAGGGCGAGCGGGTAAATCTCGGAGGAGCCGACGACCTTGAGGTCGTTGCCGGAGTCCTTGTTATAGGAGGACAGGTAGAGGATGTGCTGGAACTTGTTCAGGTCCAGCTCGCCCTGCGCGAGCGCCTCGTTGACCGGGGCGTAGTCGGAGAACTGGACGATGTCCAGGTCGATGCCCTCGTCGGCGGCTAGGTCCGAGAAGACGGACCACGCCTTCTGGTCCGCATCCGTGGTGCCGATCTTGACGGTGACGTTGCCGTCGCCGTCGGTGTTCTGGCCGGCCGTGTCGTCGGACTCGTTCGAGCAGGCGACGAGGCTGGTGGCAAGAAGGGTGGAGGCCGCGATCGTGGCGAGAGTGCGCGAGATACGCATGTTGGCTCCTTTGTTGAGTTCGGGAATTGTTGACGGATAGAAATCTAGCACCCAATATACCGCTTAGTCTATTTTTGCGGGATATTGCTTACTAAGCTGTCTATCTTGTCTTTGGAATTGGCCCATGCGTATCTCTGCGAGCTGTGTTTGCTTCGGCATTTTGCGCGTCCGTTGCGATGCGTCGCAGTGCGTCGCGCAGATGGTCGGTTTCGGGGCTGGAATCCATGAGTAGTTGAGTGTCTAAATCGCGATATACCCAGAGCAAATGCCATGCAAGATCGTCCCAGTCCGGCGCACCGGTGATGAAGCTAGAGCCGTGATCAGTAGCTTCGATCTCTGAGCGGTACGGGGAGGGGATTCGGGCGGCGACTTCTTCCGGGGCCGCTGTGAGTTGGACGCGAGCCACGCAGCTGAAACGTTGTGCGATGTTGGCGCTTAAAGCTGGAGGTGGGGCTTCTCGAGGGCTAAACCTGCCGCAAGTTCCCCGGCCACAGCGTGATCACCGGCGTCGATGGCGTGCTCTGCCCGCCTGGCATGGCCATTCGTCTCGTCGAGCGGCACCGATTTTCTGGTCGTTGCACCGCGCGCAGACGACGTCTGGCTCAACCACTGCGCGCTGCGCGCCGGGTACGTCTGTCGCAAGTGAACCTCTCCGGCGGTAACGACCCCAAATCGCCGCGACGTATGCATGAGAAGACGTGGCCAAGCTACGTGCTGCGGGAGTTAGAGGGTCTGTGCCCGTTAGTCTCAGTCCATCTGGAGCACGGTGCGAAGCTCCTCGAACAGCTCTGGGCGCAGCCGGTGTATGACCGTCCTGCCCTGGCGGCTCTTTTCTAGGAGACCGGCCTCGGTAAGCATTTTGAGGTGGTGGGAAACTGTCGGTTGGCTTAGCCCAGAGCGCTGCGTGAGTTCGCCCACGCTCATCGGTTCGCAGCCATCTTCGGCGATCCTGGAAAGTAGTTGCAGCCGGCCGGGGTCCGCTAAAACTTTGAATAGGGCCGCGTAACGCGTCGCGTCGTCTTCGGAGAGCAAGCCGGAGCCCAGCGAGCAGCAGTCGAGGCCGGTGTTTTCTGTGGTGGCGACGTAATCGTTCATTCTTCCTACCTCGTCATATTGACAGTGATAAATATGCTGTTTAGTGTTCGTTTTGAATGCTGTCAATAGATAAGGATTCCAGATGGAAGACACAACCTCTCAGCCGGTAGAGCGTATGTCGTTTCTTGACCGCTTCCTGCCGGTGTGGATCATGCTCGCCATGGCGGCGGGCCTCGCCCTCGGCCGAGCGGTGCCGGGGCTTTCGGGCGCACTTGAGAGTCTCGAAGTCGGAAGCATCTCGCTTCCGATCGCGCTCGGCCTCCTGGTCATGATGTACCCGCCTTTGGCCAAGGTGCGCTACGACAAGACCCGCGAGATTGCCACCGACAAACGTCTCATGACCGTGTCCATCATCTTGAACTGGATTGTCGGCCCCGCGTTCATGTTCGCGCTCGCCTGGATCTTCCTGCCAGATGCCCCGGAGCTGCGCACCGGTTTGATCATCGTCGGTCTCGCCCGCTGCATCGCCATGGTGTTGGTGTGGTCCGACCTCGCCTGCGCTGACCGGGAAGCCACCGCAGTGCTGGTAGCTATCAACTCGGTGTTCCAGGTGGTCATGTTCGGCGTACTCGGCTGGTTCTACCTGCAAATCCTGCCTGCCTGGCTGGGGCTGGAAACCACCTCGGTGAAGTTCTCGTTCTGGGCGATCGTGTCCTCCGTGCTGGTCTTTTTGGGTATCCCGCTGTTGGCCGGGCTGCTGTCTCGCATTATCGGCGAGCGCACCAAGGGCCGCGACTGGTACGAAAACACCTTCCTGCCCCGGATCTCCCCACTCGCGCTGATCGGCCTGCTGTACACAATCGTCCTGCTTTTCTCGTTGCAAGGCGACCAGATCCTCTCCCAGCCGTGGACGGTGGCACGGGTGGCGATCCCGCTGCTGTGCTACTTCGTCGGCATGTTCGCTATTGCACTCGTGGTAGCCAAACTGTCCGGCATGGACTACGCCCAGTCGGCCTCGGTGGCGTTCACGGCTGCCGGCAACAACTTCGAGTTGGCCATCGCAGTGGCGATCGGCACGTTCGGCGCCACCTCCGCCCAGGCGCTGGCGGGCACCATCGGGCCGCTTATCGAGATCCCTATCCTCGTCGGCCTCGTCTACCTCATGCGTGGGATCGGCCCGAAACTGTTCCCGGGTGACCCAACCCTGCCCAAATTGTCCTAAGGAGACGTTATGAAGCCCTCAGTCTTGTTTGTGTGCGTCGGCAACGGCGGAAAGTCCCAGATGGCGGCGGCGCTCGCCGAGAAGCACGCGGGTAGCCAGCTCGGCATCCACTCCGCGGGCACCAAACCTGGCACGTCGCTGAACCAGGAATCGGTCGAGGCGATCGCAGAGGCCGGCGCCGACATGTCGCACGGCACGCCCAAACCCATCGATCCGGAACTGCTGCGCAGCGTTGATCGCGTTGTGGTGCTCGGCGAAGACGCGCAGGTGGACATGCCCGACGACGCACGCGGCACGCTGGAGCGCTGGCGTACCGACGAACCCTCGCTCCGCGGCATCGAAGGCATGCAGCGCATGCGCCTCGTACGCGACGACATTGACGCCCGTGTGCGCTCGCTTATCGACGAACTCCTGTAACGGCCTTTAATACGCCGGAGTCATCGGGATGCGCTGCTTATTGCGGAACCGTGACGCCTGCATGCGTGCCGGCGACGTGCCGCGGTAGTGGGTGGTGGAGGGGGAGGTTGCGTACTTCGGATTGCTGGACGGTTTTCGGGAGCGTTGCTTCTCGATCCTCACACCGCCGCATTGTGGCACGAATTAAACGATTGTGCTTTGTGAGTGGTTGCTTTGTGACCCTTCGGCCTGCGCCCGCAGCCCGTCGATAAACACGTCTACGAGCCACCCCCTGCTACGGGCGAACACCTCTTCTGCGATGGTTGGCAGCGGCCGCGACAGTGTGATGATGCCGAAATGGAAGTCTAGGACGTCGAGGTCGCCGGGGCACAGCCCGTACTTTTTCGCCTCCGTGAGGAGGGGACGGTAGAGGGCTTTTACCTTTTCTATCAGTATGTTTCGTTCCTCTTGGCCCATGTGGGGTGCGAACACGGGCAGGAATTCTTGGCCGACGGCAGGGAAGCCGTTGTCCACCATCTCAGTGATGGCGCAGCGCCACGTCGCCTCGGGGGCGCCGGGGAGGCGGGGAACGTGCTTGTCTACGATCGCGCGCATCTTGTCGATGATGTTTTCCAGCACCGCGCGGTAGAGGTCATCCTTGGTAGGGAAGTGGCGGCTCGCGGTGGCAACACCCACCTCTGCTTCCTTCGCAATGGTGCGCAGCGAGACCTTCGGCCCCATCTGGGCAATGAGCGTCGTGGCCGCCTCTACAAGCGCTTTGTGGTTTTCAGCAGCATCTTTTCGCATATCCGGCACTTTACCCTTGACAACCGAAAAATGAAACAATATGATCCACTTCGTAAAAGCGAAACAGTCTGTTCCACTTGGAGGAAACGATGAGCACAACCGTGGTGCAACAGGAAACCGCCACCACCGATGGCAGCCGCATCAACAACACCAACAGCACCGTGAAAAAGACCATCGCCCTGATTTTGGGCCTGCCGATAATCCTCGGCCTCATGCTGTGGGCGTTTCTTGCGCCCACCTTCGCCTCCGGCCCGGACGGGGTGCCGGTGGCAGTGGCGGGGCCGGAGCCGGTCGTTGAGAAGCTGCGTGCTCAGGCGGAGCAGCAGGAGGAGCACCCGGACTTCGTCGTGGTGAGCTCACAGGACGAGGCTGAAGATATGGTGCGAAACCGCGACGCGGTCGGCGCGATCGCAATCGGGCAGGGCAGCGCCACGGTCTACACCGCTTCCGGTAACGGTGCACCGTACGT
The DNA here is from genome assembly GCF_002285125.1 of Corynebacterium gottingense. Classification (NCBI taxonomy): domain Bacteria; kingdom Bacillati; phylum Actinomycetota; class Actinomycetes; order Mycobacteriales; family Corynebacteriaceae; genus Corynebacterium; species Corynebacterium gottingense. The sequence continues at coordinate 203,372 of NZ_NSGN01000003.1, read as the reverse complement.
GCAGATGCTCAATGGCCTTGCCCAGAACATGCAGTCCTCCGGCATGCCGGTGGAGACCGAGGATCTCGCCCCCACGACCGAGGATGACCCGCAGGCCCAGGGCCTCGCGTTGCTCGGCCTGCCGCTCGCGTTCGGTGGCGTGATCTCCGGAATGCTTGCAACCGTGCTGCTTCGTGGCCGCAAGTGGTCGAAGGTCGCAGTCATCACGGGTGTGTCCATCCTCGGCGCGGGTGTTGCGGTTTGGATGCTGCACGGCATCTACGGCTCGCTCAGCGGCAGCGTGGGCATGGAGTGGCTGGCTATCGCTGCCGGCATCGCCGCAACCTCGTCGGTCACCGCCGGTCTTGGCGCACTTCTTGGCGTGCCGGGTGCTGGCCTCGGCGCGGTGCTGACCATCTTTGTGGCTAACCCGCTGGCCGGCCTGGCCACAGGCCCATGGCTGCTGCCGGTCGGCTGGTCCGCACTGGGCCAGCTCATGCCGATTGGTGCGACCGGCTACCTCGTGCGCTCGCTGAGCTTCTTCGACGGCGCGGACGCGCAGGGTTCCTGGATCGTCCTGTGCAGCTGGATCGTCGTTGGCCTGATTCTGCTGGCCTTCGACCGTTCGAAGGAGAAGACCGCGTAGGTTGTCTCCACCCAAACACCCGTCGAGCGTCGGCGGGTGTTTCTCATGTCCTGTTAGATTCGGCGCACATGGCAACGACGACACAGCTCTATGTTTCTTTCCCCGGCAACGCACGCGAGGTGCTGGAGTTCTACCAATCCGTCTTCGGCGGCGATCTTGAGCTGCTCACCTACGGCGAACAGCTGGATCAAGGGGTGAAGTTCCCCTTCGACCCGCCGTGCGAGGCTATCGCCCACGCCACGCTTACCGGTCCGTTTTCCATTTCGGGCGGAGACGACCTCGAGCGCAATGAAACCAGCCTCAACCGGGGCGACTTCGGCTTCACCGCGTACGTGGAGACGCCGGAGGAAGGTGAGGCGCTCTACGCAACGCTTGCCGACGACGGCGGCAACGCCGTGATCAGTAGCTTCGATCTCTGAGCGGTACGAGGAGGGGATTCGGGCGGCGACCTCTTCCGGTGCCGCTGTGAGTTGGACGCGAGCCACGCAGCTGAAACGTTGCGCGATATTGGTGCTTAAAGCTGGAGGTGGGGCTGCGTGAGGGCTAAACGTCCATGTAGTGACGTGGGGCTCTGCTATCCGGTCGAGTCGGAACGTTCGCCAGTCGTTGCGGCCTCTGTCGAAGGCTTGGAGGTACCAGTACTCTCCTTGGGTTAAGAGCTTGGCTGGCTCAACCTCGCGCTCCGTAGGGGTGGCGGACGGTTTGTGGTACGTAAAGCGCACCAGTACGTGATCTCGGAGAGCGTTGGTGAGCTGCTGGAGCAGCTTTAGATTGCTTTTTTGTTGTTGCTGGGTAGCGGAACCCTCGTGATTGAGTGTGGTCGAGGCGCCTGTGAGCGTATGCGTGATGGCTCGCAGGCGTGGCGGCATGACGTGGTCGAGTTTGGTAAGGGCTCGGAATGCGGCCTCGCCGAATTCGTCGGTGCCGGAAAGGGCGTTCATACGCAGACTGGCCACGAGTGCGATGGCTTCGGAATCGTCGAGCAGGAGTGGCGGTAGATGTCGGCCTGCGCCGAGCTGATAGCCGCCGTCAAGACCGCGGCTCGAATGGACTGGATAACCGAGGTCTCTCAAGCGAGTGATGTCTCTGCGAACCGTGCGTTCCGTGACGCCGAGTTTCGCTGCGAGCTCGTGTGCCTGCCAAGTGGCGCGCGCTTGCAAGAGTCCGAGGAGTTGGAGGACTCGCTGTGTTGTATCCGCCATTGCTCTATTGTGCTTCACACTGCGGACAAGAGCTGTCCGGAAGGCATTTTAGGGTATCGGTGTCATCGTTCGACAGAAAGGAAACCTGATGTACTTCCCACGCAAGGACAATGAGCTGGATACTCTGTGCAACTACCTCGATGCGCAACTCGATGCGGTCCGTGCCAGCGCCTACGGGCTTGATGATGCCGCTGCGCGCCGCACACCACTGCGTAGTGATCTGAGTGTCAGTGGCATTCTCAAGCACGTCACGTTTGTGATGGCACAGTCGCTCTCCCGAGCCGGAAACGAAGGTTACAAGGATGCGGCTGTGGACTTTGCCTCGAGCTTTGTGCCGACCGAGGAAGAAGTGCTGGAGGTTTTGTTGGAGCGCTTCGATGTGGTTCGTGCTGACTTTATGCAGATGAGTCGTGGCGGCGACTTGGAGGCGGAGCTGCCTGTCGGCCCCTTCCCCTGGTATGGCATGGATGAGGCGCGTCCGGCGAAGCTGCGTTACCTCTATGTGCACTATGTGGAAGAGTTCGCGCGGCATGCGGGACATGCGGACATCATGCGCGAGGAACTTGATGGCGCGCAGGCGGCTGAGCTTCTTGCCGCAACCGAGGGGTGGGAGCCTAACGAGTACGTCACCCCCTGGGCGAGGTAGCACGGAGGTTCGAAACCTGTTAGCGTTTCGAACATGCGATTCAATGGAGGCGCGCCACTTTCGTGGTCCAAGCTGGAGCGGATCCTCTCCGGCGCGGAGACGGCTGCACCCGTGCCGGTGCAGCACACCGCGCCTGCTCAGAGCCCGCAGCGCGTGTCGAGCACCTCGCGCGTCCCGTTCGCCGAGCTCCACGCCGTGAGCGCCTACAACTTCCTCTCGGGTGCGAGCGAGCCGGAGGAGATGGTCGCGCGAGCCGCGGCACTGGGCGTCGAGACGCTCGCGCTGCTGGACAGGGACGGTTTTTACGGGGCGGTAAAGTTCGCGGAGGCCGCCGCGGCTGCAGGAGTGGGTACCGTCTTCGGTGCGGAGCTGACCCTGGACGGGCGCGTCCTCCCCGTCATCGCACGCGGGCCCGAGGGCTACAAGCGCCTGTCGCACCTCATGGCGGAGGCGCACATGGCAACGCGCGAGAAGGATAAGGTGGCCTACCCGCCGTTGGAGCTGATCGGCGAGGAACTCGGCGGGACCTGCGTGGTGCTGGCGGGCTGGCAGTGGGCAGAGGAAAAGGGTGCCATCGATCGTCTGGTCGATGCGTTCGGGCCCGGAAACGTCGTGCGCGAGTATGAGGCGTCCATGACCCCGCAAGACGCGGAGCACCACGAGCTTTTGGACCGTCACGACACACTGCCCGCCATTGTTACTGCCGCTCCCGGCGCAGCCACGCGGGAACACGCGCGCCTCGCGCAGGCGAAGCGCGCGCTGGCCAGGCGCGACTCGCTCGCCCAGGCCAACGGCCACCTGCATCCGATGGGTGCGAATTGGCTGCGTTCCGGCGAACAGCTCGCCCGCATGCTCCCGGGCTGCGAGGACAAACTGGCTTACACGGTGGAGCTGGCGAAGCAGTGCGCGTTTACGCTCAACCTGGTCGCCCCGGAACTGCCGCGCTTTGATACCCCGGACGGGCGCAGCGAGATGGAGCACCTGCGCGCGCTCACCCTCGCCAGCGCGAAGCTGCGCTACGCCTCCTGGTCGGAGGAGGTCCGCGCCAAGGCGCTGGCGCAGATCTGCTACGAGCTGGACGTGATCCAGGAGCTGAACTTCCCCGGCTACTTCCTCATCGTCCACGACTTCGTGGAGTTCTGCCGCCGCGAGAATATCCTCTGCCAGGGCAGGGGGTCGGCGGCCAACTCGGCGGTGTGCTTCGCCCTTGGCATCACGAATGCGGAGCCGATCTCTGCCGGGCTGCTTTTCGAGCGTTTCTTGTCCCCGGACCGGGAGGGCCCGCCCGACATTGACATCGACATCGAGTCCGGCCGCCGCGAGGAGGTCATCCAGTACGTTTATGCCAAGTACGGGCGCGACAACGCCGCGCAGGTGGCCAATGTGATTACGTACCGCCGCAAGGGCGCGGTGCGGGACGCGGCTCGCGCGCTGGGGTACGCGCAGGGGGCCGCGGATGGGTGGGCCAAGGGCGTTGAGGAGGTGCCTGGTAGCGTCGATAAGCTTGCTGCTCAGTTTGAAGGGCAACCCCGCCACCTGGGCATTCACTCGGGCGGCATGGTGATCTGTGACCGCCCGATCGCCGATGTGGTGCCCGTGGAGTGGGCGCGTATGGAAGGGCGCTCGGTGGTGCAGTGGGACAAGGACGACTGCGCGTCGGCAGGCTTGGTCAAGTTCGACATGCTGGGCCTGGGCATGCTCGAGGCGCTGCACCACATGATCGACCTGGTGCGCGACACCACCGGTCGCGAGGTGCACCTGTGGGAGCTTTCGCTTGACGACGCCCACGTCTACGACATGCTCTGCCGCGCCGATGCCGTCGGCGTGTTCCAGGTGGAGTCGCGCGCGCAGCTGGGCACCCTGCCCAGGCTCAAACCGCGCGTGTTCTTCGACCTGGTCGTGGAGGTCGCGCTCATCCGCCCCGGACCGATCCAGGGCGGCTCCGTCCACCCCTACCTGCGCAGGCGCGATGGCCTCGAGCCGGTGGTGTACGACCACCCGGTGCTGGAGAAGTCGCTGGGCAAGACGCTCGGCATCCCGCTGTTCCAGGAGCAGCTCATGCAGATCGCCGTCGACGCCGCGGGCTTTTCCGGCCGCGAGGCGGACGCGTTGCGGCGCGCCATGGGCTCCAAGCGCTCACCCGCCAAAATGGCCGCGCTGAAAGCCCGCTTCTTCCGCGGCTGCTGGGAGACCAACCAGATCGGGGAGGAGGTGGCGGAGAAGCTGTGGACCAAGATCGTTGCCTTCGCTGCCTACGGGTTCCCGGAGTCGCACTCGCAGTCGTTCGCGTCCCTGGTGTACTTCTCCGCCTGGTTCAAGCGCTACTACCCGGCGCAGTTCTGCGTGGGCCTGCTGCGCGCGCAGCCGATGGGGTTCTACTCGCCGCAGTCGCTCATCCAGGACGCGCGGCGCCACGGCGTGACCGTGCTGCCGGTGAGCGTGAACGAGTCGGGCCGCGAGGCGCGCTGCCTGGACAACGAGACGATCCGGGTAGGGCTGAACCTGGTGCGCGGGCTTGGCGACGCGGCCGCCGACCGCGTCGAGGCTGCCCAGCCGTTTAGCGGGATCCCGGACCTGTCGCGCCGGGCGGAACTGAAGGTGGAGCAGGTCGAGGCGCTCGCGCGCGCCGGGGCGCTCGACTGCTTCGACGTGGACCGCAGGCAGGCACTGTGGCAGGCGGGCGTGGCCGCCACCGAGCGCGAAGGCATGCTGCCCGGGCTCTCCGCCATCGACGCGCCCGCGCTGCCGGGGATGAACGCGTTCGAACTGCTCGCCGCCGATGTCGCCGCCACCGGGGTAACGCCGGATGCGCAACCGATGGAGGTACTGCGCGACCAGCTCCAGGCTGCGGGGATCCTGCGCGCGGTGGACCTGAAGCGCGTGGAGGACGGCACCCGTGTGCGCATCGCCGGGGTGGTGACGCACCGGCAGCGCCCGCACACTGCCCAGGGCCTGACGTTTTTGGGGATGGAGGATGAGACGGGCTTGCTTAACGTGATGGTCTCGCCTGGCCTGTGGGGCAGGCAGCGGGTGCTCGCGCGCACGTCGCGGGCGTTGATTGTGCGCGGCATCGTGCAAAACGCCACCGGCGCGGTCAGCGTGGTGGCGGACAAGTTCGAGCCGCTCGAGGTAGGGGAGTGGCTCTCGCGTGGCTCGCGCGACTTCCGGTAGGCATGCGCTGAGTCTTTGGTAGGTTGACCACCATGTCAACCACCCCGATTCCGCAAGAACCCGCGGTTCCGCAGCTGCCGACGTCCGTGGAGCAAATGCACCGCGTCTCGCCGAAGCTGATGGTGCCGAAACTGGTCTCCAACACGATCTGGGCGCTGATCGTCCTGGGCTTTCTCGGCTTCGCCTGGTGGAAGTGGGGCTGGGGCTGGGCCATCCCGCTCGGGGTGTGCGCGGTCTACTTCGTCTGGCAGTACTTCCTCATCCCGTTCCAGGTGCGCAACATGGGGTGGCTGGAAACCGAGGATGACCTGGTGCTGAGCAAGGGCAAGATGTGGCACACCATGACGGTCATCCCGTACGGCCGCGTGCAGTTTGTCGACGTCACCTCCGGCCCCGTCGCCCGCGCCCTCGGATTGAAAAAGCTGGTGGTCAACACCGCGTCCACCACCTCGGATGCCAGCCTGCCCGGCCTGCCGGAGGCGGACGCGGATGCGCTGCGTGATCGCCTGGCCGCCAAGGCTCGCGAACGGATGAGTGGCCTGTGACTCAGCCTGCGCAAGACCAGAAACAGCACCAGCCCCAGTACCGCAGGGTCCACCGCCTCACCCCGCTGCTGCGCGTGTGGACGACGCTGCTTGCCCTGCTCGCCATCGCCGTTTTCAACTTCACCATGCCGATCTATCACTGGCTGGAAGAGGAAGACGTCGGGCTCACCGACGCCGCGTGGGCGCTCGGTGCCGCGGTGCTCGCCCTGATCGTCATCTTCGGGGTGTCGCAGCTGTGGTGGGCGCGCACGGGTTTTCGCGTCGACGACGAGGAGATTGAGATGCGCCGCGGCGTGCTCACCACGCAGATCCGCACGGCGCGCTATGACCGAGTCCAGGCCGTAGACATTGTCGAGCCGTTCGCCCCGCGCCTGTTCGGCCTGGCCGGTGTGCGCATCGAGGCCGCCGGCGGCGCGCAGGCCAACATCGAAATCGCCTTCCTCCCGCGCGGCGAGGCCGAGTCGCTGCGCAAAGAGATCCTCGCGCGCATGCACGGGCAGGCCCCGCTTGACGACGCCACATTTACCGTCCCCACCGCATCCCCCGACCTCGTCGCGCCGATCCCCATCAAGCGCTCGCTCGCCGCGGCGGCGCTGCAGTTTTCCACGCTGTTCACGCTTGCGTGGGCAAGTATTCCGATCTGGTCCGGCCTGACCATCGCCGCGGTCGTGCCGGTGGTGGTGAGCTTCCTGCCGCAGATCTGGCGCACGATCGACCAGTCGTGGCGCTTCAACTCCTCCCTCGACGGCGACGTGGTCAACCTGACCTTCGGGCTGGCCAACCGCCGCCGCCAGGCGGTGCCCCTGGACCGGATCCACGCGGTGCAGCTGAAACAGTCCATGCTGTGGCGCCCGTTCGGGTGGTGGCAGGTCACGGTGACGGTGGCGGGGTACGGCTCTGAAATGAACAAGGCCTCGGGCACCTCGAAGCTGCTCCCGGTGGGCACCTACGAGCAGGCCGCCCGCGTGGTCAACGCGATCGGCCCGCTCACCGCCGCCGAACTCACAGGGCCGGCCGTGCCCACTGTGCCTACTGTGCCTACTGTTACCGTCTCAGCGCGCAGCCCGCGCCAGGCACGCTGGGTCTCCCCGGTGGATTGGCGGCAGCAGAGCGTCGCGGTGGATAGCGGCCGAGGCGTTGCGCGTGTGACCTTCGGGCGGCTGACCCGCCGCTTCCAGGCAGTCAAGATCCCGCACATCCAGGAGCTCACCTACAGGCAGGGCCCGTGGCAGCGCCGGCTCGGCCTGGCGCACGTGCGCTTCGACCTCGTCCCAGGCGCGGTGAAGGTCACCGCCCGCGACCTAGACGACGCGCAGGCGCGCACGCTTGTCGACGCCCTCCGCGCCCGCACCCTGCCCGCCCTGGAGCCCACGGACGTGATAGGTGAGGATGCGGTTGATGGGGTGGCAGAGGGGCGTCGATAAGCGGTGAGCTAGGTGTGGAGGGTGAGGCCCCAGTGCTCGATGGCCCCGGCGATCTCCATCCCACCCAGCATGGTCTTGTTGGTATCCGAGCCGTTGGAGGTCACGCCGAGCGCCCACGCGCCCTGGTTGTTGACGGCGAAGATCGCGCCGCCCGAATCGCCGCGGTCCGAGATGTTGCGGAAGTAGAACTGCCCGTCGTGGCCGATCTCGGTGAACTCGCCGCAGGAGTATCCGGTGGTCGCGCCGAGGCGGCAAATCGCCATGCCCTGGCGCTGCGCCTCCTGCGGGGTGATCCAGCCTTGCAGCGGGCGGTCCAAGGGCAGCGAGGACGAGTACTGGGATTCGCCAGAAAGCTCGATGAGCCCGATGTCCGTGCCGAATTCGGTGGTCCGCTGGTCTTGCTGCCACAGCGACTCCACCATCGTGCCCGCGCGCGTCCAATTGCCGTTGGAATCCTTGACGTAGAAGTCGTCGCCAACCAGGCCACAGTGGCCTGCGGTGATGATAAAGAGGCGGTCGCCCTTGGATGCGAGGAAGCCCGTTGAGCACTCAGTGTCCGTCGTGGCGTTGTGGATCATGCCGCCTGGAACGACCCCGCCCGGCGCCTGGAGCCATTTCCAGTCCGTGGAGTTGTGGTAGTAAATGCCCAGGTTATCGTCGCGTCCGCGCTGGCCGGACGCGTCGTTGTCCGGGTCGATCGCGCGCCGATCGATGGGCGGCTCGGCCGAGCGCTGCGCGGAGGACGTGGTCGACCTGGACGTGGTCGGCTTGGATGAGGTCGAGGTATTCGCCTCGACGGGCGCATTGAGCATCTCCGAGATCTCGGCGGCGGCGGAATTCTGGGAGGAGGTCGTGGGCTCTGAATCGCCCGGGTCGCCCGAGTCGCCGCAGCCGGCCAACAGCGCCGCGGTGCTGAGCGCGGCCGCGACTGCGGCGAGGCTGCGACGACGCTGTGCCGTCAGAGTGGGAAACATGTGCGCCTCTTTTCAAAGCGTTGTGTGTAAACGGGGGAACAGGGGCAAATCCTAACAGTCGGGGTGTACGCTACATCACTATGAGCGGATCTGAGTCGCACGAACGTGCGACAGTGCTGAGTGCAAACGTCGCCCGCCCGCAGCGCGACCCGGGCGGGGCAGCGCGGCAGAGTGGCATTCATAAGCAACCTGCCGAGCGGCTCGACGTGATCATTCCGGGGCCGCACTACGGCGATGGCAGCGGCGTGGTCGGCGACACGGTGGGGGATACCGCCCACCACGGCGGGCTACAGAAGGCGGTGTACGCGTTCAGCCGCGAGCGCCTCGACTGGTGGGGCAACCAGCTCGGGTATCCGCTGGACAACGGGATGTTTGGCGAGAATCTCACCACCCGAGGTATTGACTGGACCGCAGTGCTGATTAACCAGCGCTTCCGTATCGGCGAGGTGGAGCTGGAGGTGAGCGTGCCGCGCTCGCCGTGCCGCACGTTCGCGGCGTGGATGGGGGAGCCGCAGTGGGTGAAGGCGTTTACCTTAAGCGGGGACTGTGGCTGCTACTTCCGCGTGAACAAGGAGGGCACGATCACGCCGGGCGATGCCATTGAGGTGCTGGACGAGCCTTCGCACGGGTTCACCATGGGCGAGGCGTTCCGCGCGAAGATGGGCGACGCGGAGTTGTCGCGGCGCTTGTGGGAGCTACGCATCATGCCACCGATGTATCAGCAGCGGTTGGACGCCCGGTTCGGGTGAGGCTTGGCCTAGACAGGCCTACACCCCACCGGGGAACCCCAGCTGCCGCCACGCCTCAAATACTGCGACGGCCGCCGAATTAGACAGGTTCATTGACCGCCGGCTGGGCAGCATGGGAATCCGCACCTGGTCAGTGACCTTTGGGTGGTGGCTGTGTGCTTCGGGCAGCCCGGTGGGTTCGGTGCCAAACAGGAGCGCGTCGCCGTCCCGGTACGCCACGTCCTGGTAGTACGTAGTGGCCTTGGTGGTGAACGCGAAGACGCGCGCTCCGTCCAGCGCGGCAAAGCAGGACTCTATATCTGGGTGGATCTGCACGTCCGCGAGGTCGTGGTAGTCCAGGCCCGCGCGCTTGAGGTGCTTGTCGTCGAAGTTGAAGCCGAGGGGCTCGACCAAGTGCAGGACGGCACCAGTATTGGCGCACAGTCGGATCGCGTTGCCGGTGTTGCCGGGGATGACTGGGTTATCAAAGATGACGTGAAGTGCGCACACACCGACAGTCTAGGATGGGGTGCGTGACTGCGATCAAATTGGACGGAAAACTCTACCGCGAGGAGATTTTCGCGGACCTTGAGGCTCGCGTTGCTCGTCTCAAGGAGGAACACGGCGTGACCCCGGGCCTGGCCACCGTGCTGGTGGGGGAGGACCCGGCGAGCCAGAACTACGTGCGCATGAAGCACCGCGACTGCGAGGAACTCGGCATCGCCTCCATTATGAAGGAGCTGCCAGGCGACACTACGCAGGAGCAGCTCGAGCAGGTGATCACGGAGCTGAACGAGGACGATGCCGTCACCGGCTACATCGTCCAGCTCCCCCTGCCGAAGCACCTGGACGAGAACCGCATCCTCGGGCTCATTGATCCGGTCAAGGACGCCGACGGCCTGCACCCGGTAAACCTGGGCAAGCTTGTCCTCAACGAGCCCGCCCCGCTGCCGTGTACCCCGAACGGCTCGATCAAGCTGCTCGAGCGCTTCGGCGTCGACCTGGACGGCGCGATCGTCTGCGTCATCGGCCGCGGGGTGACCGTCGGCCGGCCGATCTCGCTGATGCTCACCTCCCGCGACGTCAACGCCACCACCGTCCTGTGCCACACCGGCACGAAGGACCTCGCCGCGGAAACGCGCCGCGCCGACGTCATCATCGCCGCCGCAGGCAAGCCGCACATGATTACGGCCGACATGATTAAGGAGGGGGCAGCGCTTCTCGACGTCGGCGTGTCCCGCGTCGACGGCAAGACCGTCGGCGACCTGCACCCGGATGTCTGGGAGAAGGCCGGCTGGGTCTCCCCGAACCCGGGCGGCGTCGGCCCGATGACGCGTACCTTCCTGGTGCGCAACATCGTGGAAAGCGCTGAGCGTGCCGCCGGCATCGCGTCCGACGCGTAAAGGTTGGGGCATTCGTGCTCTCACTCGATAACCCCCACGACATCGGCAACCCTCCCTCGCGCCTCCCCGAGTGGGCGCAGTGGGCGATGGTTGCCCTCTTTGTCGTGGGGTTTGTCGCCTCCGCACTGTTCGCGGCCACGGAGCACTGGCGCCGCGCGACATTTGTGCTGGGGGCGTCGATGATGTGGCTCGCGGTGATGCGCTACGCCTGCGACTCGCACATCGTCGGCCTGCTCGCCGTGCGCTCGCGCCGGGCGGACGCTGTCTTCTGCGTGTGCTGCGGGCTGGCCATGGTGCTACTCGCGGGTACCGTCGACTCGCTGGGGTCATAGTTTGTGGCGGCCGTCGGCGGGCCGTGTTCACACAAACTTCATACGGGATTTTCCCGGAAGTAACATTGAAGGCCTACTGTCTACCGGGTGTTTGTAAAGAAACGGTCACTTCCCGCGCTTGCGCTTTGCGTTGCCGCAGCGCTCGCGCCCTTTCCGCACGCGGGTGCCGCGGCGGTTGCGGACCCCGACTACCAGGTAAAACTCCGCCTGAGTGATACCGCCGTCGGTGCGGACGGCGCACCGTCCGCGCAATTCCGCTCCTTCTTCGACGTCCGTGAATCCTCTGGGGCGGAGCAGTCGGTGTACTTCGACACCGCCGACGGACTCCTGGCCAACCACGGGTGGACGGCGCGCCTGCGACACAAGGACGGCGCGCAGGGATACGACGTGACGTATAAATATCGCCTGCCACTCGAGGGCAATTCGGTGTCCTCCGAAAGCGTCGGTGCCGGGCTGGAGGAGGCCCGCAAGCAGAACTTTGACGCGTCGGACACCAACTACGCGGCGCAGGTGAACGCGAGCTTCGCAACGTCGACGCTGGACTTCAGCACCAAGAAGAGCGCGGCGTGCGTGACTGCGCAGTGCGAGATTCCGTCTGCCGATAAGGCCGTGGCAATTGTGAAGGACCTGGAACCCGGGAAGTTTGCAAAGGCGACCGGCACTACGCTGGCGGCGTCGGACCTCAAGATGACGCAGACCGTCGAGCAGCGTACGTGGCGCGTCGAGATCGGCGGCGTGAAGACGGAGCTGGAGATCGCCACATTCGGCGGCCAGGTGTGGGCCGAGATCTCCGAGGAGGAGACCTCCCGCAAGGACGCGGTGCGCAAACGCGACACACTAGTTGCGGAGCTGGACCGGGCAGGCCTGCTCGTGCACGAGGACGCATTTAAGACCGGCAACGTGATTGAAAGCGGGTGGCAGCAGTGACGACGGCACAGGTCGAATTGGACAGCGTGCGGCGGGAGTTTCCTGACGGGACGGGGTTGCACGCGACGTCGATAAGCATTGCGAAGGGCGAGTTCGTCTCCATCCTCGGGCCCTCTGGCTGCGGCAAGTCCACGATGCTGCGCTGCATCGCGGGGCTGGAGACGCCGGATGCCGGCACGATCACGTTTGCCGGGCGCGAGGTGTTCGGGCCGAAGACGAACACCCCGGTGAACAAGCGCAACCTGTCGATGGTGTTCCAGGACCTGGCGCTGTGGCCGCACATGACCGTGGCGAAGAACGTGGAGTTCCCGCTGACTACGGGGGCCGGGAAGGTGGACGCGAAGGAGCGCGAGCGCCGCGTGGCGGAGGCCATGGAGATGGTCAATATTGCCTCGAAGGCGGACCAGCGGCCGAACGAGCTGTCCGGCGGGCAGCAGCAGCGCGTGGCGATCGCGCGTGCGCTGGTGTCGCAGCCCGACCTGCTGCTCATGGACGAGCCGCTGTCCGCGCTGGACGCGGCGCTGCGCACTCAGATCCGTAGCGAGCTCACCCGGCTGGCGTACGACCTGGACCTCACCGTCATCTACGTCACGCACGACCAGTCGGAGGCGCTGGCCATGTCAGATCGCGTCGCCGTGATGAACGAGGGCGAGGTCCGCCAGTTCGCCGCGCCGGTGGAACTCTACGACCACCCGGCGGACTCGTTCGTCGCCGGGTTCGTCGGCGTGACCAACACGCACGACACGCTGCCAGACAACCGCCCCGAAAACGTGCAGGTCACGGTGCTGGACGATGGAAAGCGCCCGGAATTGCTTCCGGAGAACTCCGTCATTGGCAAGGTCGTCGAACGGCAGTACACCGGCGGGCGGTACGAGATCCGCTGCCAGGTGGACGGCGCCCCCGAGCCGTGGCTCGCCTACACCCGCGCGTCGATCGGGCGCGGGGACACCGTCCTGCTGACGGTGGCCACACCATAACCACCCGTCATCACGTCCTCCTCCTGGGCCGACCGGCCTGCGAGCACTGAACAGAAAAATAGGAGACAACAATGAAGAAGATTGCTGCCGCCATCGTCGGCCTGACCGCAGCGCTCACCATGACTGCCTGCGGCTCCGTCGAGTCTGCGGACAACGCGGAATCCACCGGCTCCGAAGGCGCCTCCGAGAGCCAGGCCGTATCCGCCGAGAAGTGGGAGGCCCCGGAAGGCCTCTCCGGTGAGCTGGACTACTACTCCGCGAACCCGCAGGGGCTTACCGACGCCCTCGTCGAAGCCTTCGAGGAACGCACCGATGTGAAGGTCAACGTCTTCGCCGACACCACCGGCAAGATCACCGCCAAGCTCAAGGCTGAGGAAGCGAACCCGCAGGCCGACGTGGTCTACCTGGCGTCCTGGAAAGCGGCCGCGAAGCAGGCAGAGGCCGGCGCGCTCGAGGCGTACAAGCCCGCCAACATTGAGAACTCCAACCCGAAGTGGAACGCGCAGGACGACACCTTCCACGGCCGCGACGGCTCCGCGCTGACCCTGGTGGCCAACACCGACGTCATCGACGAGGCCCCGACCGACTGGGAGGACCTGGCCGACCCGAAGTACAAGGACATGGTCATCATGCCTGACCCGCGTGAGTCCGGCACCGCCGCCGATCTGCTCGCCGCCATGGTTGCGGAGTGGGGCGAGGACAAGACCTGGGAGCTCTTTGACAAGCTGTTTGATAACGGCATGATCGTCGAGGGCGCGAACGGACCTGCGCTGGACAAGGTCACCTCCGGCTCCAAGGGCATCGTGCTCGGCGGCGTGGACTACTCCGCGTACTCCAAGAAGGACAAGGGCGAGGCCCTGGAGATCAGCCTGCCGCTGTCCGGCACCACGGTCTCCCCGCGCCCGGTGATGATCATGAAGACCTCCGACAACAAGGAGGCAGCACAGGCCTTCGTCGACTTCATGTTCTCCGAGGAAGCGCAGCAGATCTCCGCGTCCAAGTACATGATCCCGGCCAACCCGGAGGTCGAGCCGAAGGAAAGCCCGAAGCTGGACGACATCACGCAGATCTCGGACGACTGGGAGGCCATCTCCGCTGAGTCCAAGAACGTTCGCGAACAGTTCGCCGAGCGTTACCTGTAACACCCACCCGCGGCGCGACTGGCGCCGCCTGCGCGAGGAGCGAGGAAGTACGTGACGACCTTGAACACGGGAACGCCGGGAACGCCGCTGGCCGAGCCGGGAACGCTGTCGGCCGAGCCAGGAAGCAACAACGCGCGGGCGGGGCGGCGCCCGGGGCGTAACACCAGGCGGGGCAACGGCCCCGGCATCTACGTGGTGCTGCTCCTTCTCCTCGTCCTCGTCGCTGCCCCGCTGCTCTCCGTGCTGGTCACCGCGGTGACCGGCTACCGCGATGAGCCGTCCGCGCTAGGCGAGCTGGTCGAGCCCGGCATGCTCAAGGTCCTGGGTAACACGATTGTGCTCTCGCTCATCGTCGTCCTCTTCGCCACGCTCTTCGCCGCCCCACTCGCCCTGTTCCGCGCCTGGACCCCCATGCGCAAGGCGGGCTGGGTGGAAGTGCTCATCATGGTGCCGTTCATGACCCCGCCGTTCGCCGCGGCGATGGCGTGGATGGACTTCACCCGCGTGCGCGGCGTGGCCGACATGCTGCTCGGCGAGACGCTCGGCGGGTTCGCCCACGACGCCATCTACTCCGTCTGGGGCATGGGCTTCATCATGGCGGCGGAGCTCTTCCCGTTCCTCTACCTCATCCTGCGCAACTGCTTCGAGGGCATCCCCGCCTCGCAGCTGGAGATGGCGCAGGTGGCGGGCGCGTCCCGCTGGCAGCAGTTCACCCGCATCATCGCGCCGATGGTGGTCGGCCCGTACTCGTTGGGCGCGCTCATCGTCTTTATCAAGGCGGCCGGCGAGTTCGGCACACCGGTGACGCTGGGCAACGCGATCGGATACAAGGTGCTCGTGTCCTCGATCTACGAGGACGTGACCATCGACCCGCTGAGCTTCAGCAGCGCGGCCGCGACCTCGTCCGTGCTGTTCGCCCTCGGCGTCACAGCGTGGGCCATCCAGCAGTGGGCGAGCCGGAAAGACCTGACCGGAGGGGGAAGGGCGTCGCGGCCGGTGCGGCTGCGGGCGTCGAAAAGCGCAATGGCCCTCGCTTGGGTCTACAGCATGGTGGTGTTTGCCCTGTCCGTGTTCATCCCGTACATCTCCATCGTCCTGGCGGCGATGACGATCCTGCGGTCCAAGGCGCCGACGCCGAACAACCTCACCTTCGACTACTTCGCCATCGTGCTGTCCATGCCGTCTGCGCAGGAGGCGCTCACCCGCTCGATCGTGCTCGGCGCGATCGGCGCGACGACCGCGGTGCTGGTCGCCCTCGCGATCACGCTGCTGACCATGCGGCGCTCCACCATCGTGGCGAAACTCACCGACTTCCTCGCTGTCGCCCCGGACACCGTCCCCGGCATCGTTCTGGCCATCGGCTTTATCCTCCTGTGGAACTCCCCCAACCTGCCGTGGACACCGTACGGCACCCAGATCATCCTGGTCATGGCGTTTACCGTACTGTTTACGCCGATGGCGGTGCAGAACGTGAAGACGTCCGCGGCGTCAATGTCTCCGACGATGTTGGAGGCCGCCGCGATCTGCGGCGCCACCCCGGCGCAAACTTTCACGCGCGTGACCGTGCCGCTGCTCGCACCGGGCCTGTTCGCCGGCTGGCTGCTCGCATTCTTCGTGGGCATCCGCGAGCTGGTCATGTCCTCGCTCATCCGACCGAGCAACATCAACCTGCTCGCGCCGTGGATCATGAACCAGTACGACCAGGGCCACCGCGCCGAAGCGATGGCGATGACGCTCATCGGCGTGGGCACCTCCACGCTCGTGCTCGTGCTCGTGCGCTGGTGGCAGTCCCGCCACGCGCGTTAGCCTGGGGCAATGACCGCTCCAATCCTCGTCCTGGCAGACATCCACCTTGGCCGCCCGCAATCCGGCGCGAAGAAAACTGGTCCCGGCATCGAGTGGGCGCTCGAAGCGCTGCAGCGCGGGGCGCAGGCAGGGGCTGGGCACATGGTGATGCTCGGCGACGTCATCGACCGCTCCCGCTTCACCAGCGCCACCTTCGGCGAGGTCACGCGCTTCTTCGCCCGCGCCCTCGAGCTGTTCGACACCACCGTCTTCATCGCCGGCAACCACGACGTCCACCACGACCTCTCCGCAGTGATCCCTCCAGGAGTCGCGGTGGCGGGCACTCGGCCGCAGACGATCCGCGCGGGCGGGTGGGCGCTGCATACCGCCGCCGTCGAGGTCGACCGCGACCCGCGGCGCTTGGTGCCGTCGTTCCCTTCGCGTATCAGCGGCGCGCCCAACCTCGGCCTCCTACACACCTCTGTGACCGGTGAGTACTCCAACAACGCCTGCCTGCCCTGCGACGTCGCGGAGCTCGAGGCGTGCGACTACGACGCCTGGGCGCTCGGCCACGTGCACCAGCGGATCGCGCTGGACGCGGCCGTGCCCGTCGGCTGGGTGGGTATGGGGCGCGGGCTCATCGCCTCGCTTGACGACGCCCACGTGACCCTCCGCGACCTCTGAGCCCCGACCTAGATGTCGTAGTCGCCGCGGGCGGCCGCGATGTCGTGCGCGGACGGGGCCTCGCGGGTCAGCGCGATGAAGTTGCGCAGGACGCGGTCCATCTGGCGCGCCTCGACGAGGAACGCGTCGTGACCGACGGGCGAGGACAGCTTCGCCATAGCCAGCAGGTTGCCCAGGTTGCGGGAGAGGTGTTCCTGCTGGTGGTAGGGGTAGAGGATGTCGGTGTCCACGCCGACGATCATGGTGGGCACGGTTGATGAGGCCAGCGCCTTGTTGAGGCCGCCGCGTCCGCGCCCCACGTCGTGGCGGTTGAGTGCTTCGGTGAGGGTGACGTAGGAGGCGGCGTCGAAACGCTCGGTGAGCTTGCGCCCCTGGTGCTCCAGGTACGACTGGACGGCGAAGCGCTCGCCGTCCTCGCGGTAGGCGCCGAGCGGATTTTCGCCGGGCTGGGCGGAGGTGCCGAAGCGTTCGTCGATCTCCAGCTCGCCCCGGTAGGTGAGGTGGGCCAGACGCCGCGCGGCGGCCAGGCCCGCGTCCGGGGCGCGGCCCGTGCCGTGGTAGTTGCCGCCCTGCCAGTGAGGGTCCTGCGTGATCGAGGTGATCTGCGCCGTCTGGATCCCAATCTGCCACGCGCTTGCGCGCGCGGAGACGGCAATCACCAGCGCGTAGTCCACCTGCTCCGGGTAAAGCAGCGTCCATTCCAGCGCGCGGGCGCCGCCCATCGAGCCGCCCAGGATCGCGTGCACGCGCGAGATACCCAGGGCTTCGAGGAAGCGGTGCTCGGCCAGCACCATGTCGCGGATGGAGACGGCGGGGAAGCGGGAGCCCCACACTCCGGTGCCGCCCGGGCAGGGGGACGCCGGACCCGTCGACCCGTAACAGGAGCCGAGGGCGTTGGTGCAGATCACGCACCACTCGTCGGTGTCCAGCGCCTTGCCGGGGCCGATCGCTTCGCACCACCAATCGGAGGCGTCCGGGTCGCCGGTCAGTGCGTGCTCGACAAGCAGGATGTTGTTGGTGCCGTGGGGGTCACCGGCCGGCTCGCCCCATCGTCGGTAAGCAATGTGCACCTCGTCGATCTGGGCGCCTGTCTCGGTGCGGAGGGTGCCGATGTCGACGGTGGCGAGCTGGCCTTCTGGAGCGAGAGTGAACATGGGACCGCCTAGATCGCCGCGAATCCGCGCTTGAGGTCGTCGATGATATCGGTGATGTCCTCGATGCCAACCGACAGGCGGACCGTGGCCTGGCTGATGCCCGCGCGCTTGAGCCCCTCCGCGTTGGACTGCGAGTGGGTGGTGGAGGCCGGGTGGACCACCAGGGAGCGCACGTCGCCGATGTTGGCCAGGTTGGAGTGCAGCTTGAGGGCGTCGATAAACGCCCAGGCCTTGGTGCGATCGTCCGGGTCGCCCGCGACCTCGAAGGAGAGCACGGAGCCAGTGTGGGCAAGGCCGAGCTTGTCCTTGACCGCCTTGTACGGCGAATCCGGCAGGCCGGCGTAGTTGACCTTGGCCACCTTGTCGTGGCCGGCGAGGAATTCCGCGACGGCAGCCGCGTTCTCGTTGTGCTTGTTCACGCGTAACTGGAGGGTGTCCAGCCCCTGCAGCGCGACCCACGCGTTGAACGGGGAAATCGCGGCACCCGTGTCGCGCAACAGGCCCGCGCGGGCCTTGAGCGCGAAGGCGGGTGCGCCCAGGTCTGCGTACTTCAGGCCGTGGTAGGCCGGGTCCGGGGTGGTGAAGTAGGGGAAGACGTCCTTGCCGTCGCGCTGGACGGTCCAGTCGAAGGAGCCGCCGTCGATGATCGCGCCGCCGATGGCCGCGCCGTTTCCCGTGTAGAACTTGGTGGTGGAGACTACGACGACGTCC
Source organism: Corynebacterium gottingense (assembly GCF_002285125.1). NCBI lineage: Bacteria > Bacillati > Actinomycetota > Actinomycetes > Mycobacteriales > Corynebacteriaceae > Corynebacterium > Corynebacterium gottingense. The sequence continues at coordinate 184,942 of NZ_NSGN01000003.1, read as the reverse complement.
GCGCCCAGTTCGAGCGGGCGCACGAGCGCGGCGGTGGCCATGGTGTTGTCTACGATCAGCGGGACCTGGTTGGCGTGCGCGACCTCGGCGACGGCCGGAATATCCAGCACGTCAGCGATCGGGTTGCCGAAGGTCTCCGCGTAGAGCGCCTTCGTGTTCGGCTGGATAGCGGATTGCCAGCTGGCCGGGTCGTCCGGGTCATCTACGAAGGTGACATTGATGCCCAGGCGCGGCAGCGTGACCTGGAAAAGCGTCTCGGTGCCCCCGTAGAGGCGCGGGGAGGTAACGATGTGGTCGCCGGCCGAGGCGAGGTTGAGGATCGCGGCGGTTTCCGCGGCCATGCCGGAGGCGAAGGCGACGGCGGCGACGCCGCCCTCCAGGGAAGCGAGGCGATCCTCCAGCGCCTGCTGGGTGGGGTTTGTCAGGCGTGTGTAAATCGGGCCCGCGTCCGAGAGGTTAAAGCGGTTCTCCGCGTGCTGCGCGTCGTCGAAGACGTAGCTGGTGGTCATGTAAATCGGCTGGTTGCGCGCGCCGGTATCGGAGTCGACGGGCTGGCCTGCGTGGATGGAGCGGGTGGCGAAGGCCCACTCGTTGGCGTTGGAGTTGTCGTAGTTGCTCATGGCTCCCGACCGTAACGTGCGGTCGGCCCGTTGTGTACCAAGCTGTCTATTTTGCGTGTTAAATGGCTGAATAAAATTGAGGCAGTTTACCCAGCTCGTGGAAGTGTGATGTGCGTTGCGGTGAGCGGGTATGTGATCTGGTTTACATTAGATGGTGTGCCGGACACCGCCTAAGAATTCGAAGCTGTAAGGAGACACCACGTGCCAACCCAACCCGCAGACCACGTCCGTGAAGACATCCGACTGCTCGGGCGGGTGCTTGGCCGGGTGATCGCCGAACAGGAGGGGCAGGAAGTCTTCGACCTGGTTGAATCCACCCGCCGCACCGCCTTCGACATCGCGCACGGCGACGCCACCCCGGATGACCTGCTCACCGTGCTCCGCGGGCTGGACACCGCGAAGATGAACCTTGTCGCCCGCGCGTTTAGCCACTTCGCGCTGCTGACCAACCTTGTCGAGGACCTGGACGACGAGAAGGTCCCCGCCCCGGTATCGCTGCGCAACACGTTCGCGCACCTGCACGACCGCGAGGTTGGCGCAGATCGGGTCGCCGAACTGGTCGCCGGCGCGCAGGTCTCGCCGGTGCTCACCGCGCACCCCACCGAGACGCGTCGGCGCACCGTCTTTGACACCCAGACACGCATCAAACGCCTGCTCAGCGAGCTTCACGCCGGCGCCGATCCCGAGGCGATCGAGCGCGAGATGGAGCTGCGCATGACGCTGCTGTGGCAGACCGCCCTCATCCGCATCGCGCGCCCGCGCCTCGAAGACGAGATTGACGTCGGCCTGCGCTACTACAAACTCTCGCTGCTCGAGCAGATCCCGGAGCTCAACCGCGCCATCCAGCAGTTGCTTGCCGACGCCACCGGGACCGCCCCTGTACTCACCCCGGTCCTTCGCCCGGGCTCCTGGATCGGCGGCGACCACGACGGCAACCCGTACGTCAACGCGGAAACGCTGACCTACGCCACTCGCCAGGCCGCCGACACAGCGCTGGCGCACTACCTGGACGAGCTGGCCGACCTGGAGCGCGAACTTTCGCTGTCGGACCGCTATTCCACCTGCTCGGCAGAGCTTGCCGAGCTCGCTGACGCCGCCAACAATACCGCCGAGTCCCGCGTGGACGAGCCCTACCGAAGCGCCGTGTACGGGATCCGGCACCGCGTTGCGGCGACGCGCGCGGCGTTGGCGGGGGAGCAGGTGGGCGTCGACAAGCATGCGCCCTACGCCGACCCCGCGGAACTGCTCGCCGACCTGGACTGCATCGACGCCTCGCTGCGCGAGCACGGCGGCGCGATTATCGCCGATGACCGTCTCGCGCGTCTGCGCTCGGCCGTGACCACCTTCGGCTTCCACCTGTACACGCTGGATCTGCGGCAGAATTCCGAGTCCTTCGAGGCGGTCGTGGCGGAGGTGCTCGCGACAGCCGGTGTCTGCGAAAACTACGCGGAGCTCGTGGAGGAGGACCGAGTGGAGGTGCTCGTCGAAGAGCTGCGTACACCGCGACCATTGCTGCGCGCCGAGGTGCAGCTTAGCGACGCCACGCGCAAGGAAATGGGCATCCTCACCGCAGCAGCACGCGCCGTTCGCGACCTCGGACAAGGCGCGATTGCCCAGTGCATCATCGCTATGACCGGGGCCGTCTCCGACATCCTCGAACCAATGGTGCTGCTCAAAGAGGTTGGGCTCGACGCGGTCAACGTTGTGCCGCTGTTTGAAACGATCGACGACCTCGCGCACGGCGCCCGTATCCTCGAGGACCTGTGGTCGCTGCCTTTCTACCGCGACTACCTGCGCGAACGCGGCGACGTGCAGGAGGTCATGCTCGGCTACTCCGACTCCAACAAGGACGGCGGCTACCTGCAGGCCAACTGGGCGCTTTACGACGCCGAACTCGCTCTCGTCGAACTCTGCAACCGCCACGGCATCCGCCTCCGGCTCGCGCACGGCCGTGGCGGGGCGGTCGGCCGCGGTGGCGGGCCCACCTACGACGCCATCCTCGCTCAACCCAAGGGCGCGGTTGACGGCTCGATCCGCATCACCGAGCAGGGAGAGATCATCTCCGCCAAATACGGCTCGCCCGAGACCGCGCGTCGCCACCTCGAGGCCTTTGTGGCCGGGGCGTTCGAGGCGTCGCTGCTGGACACCGAGCCGATTGCCAATCCCACGCGTGCCTACGACATCATGCGCGCGCTGTCATCGTATTCCGGCGAGAAGTATTACGAGCTCGTCCGTGACCCCGGCTTCATCGACTACTTCACACAGTCCACGCCGTTGCACGAGATCGGCGAGCTTAACCTCGGCTCCCGCCCCGCTTCCCGTAAGCAGACCACGGCGATTTCCGACCTCCGAGCAATCCCCTGGGTCCTGTCCTGGGCGCAGTCGCGTACCAACGTGCCCGGCTGGTTCGGCGTCGGTACCGCGGTGGAGCGCTGGGCGGGCGAGAGCGAAGCACGCTGGGACGAGCTGCGCGAACTCTACCGTGACTGGCCCTTCTTCCGATCTGTAATGGCAAACATGGCGCAGGTGATGGCGAAGGCGGAGGTGTCGCTGGCGCGCCTCTATGCCGACCTGGTGGAGGACCGCGAGGTAGCCGAGCGGATTTTCGGGCTCATCTCCGACGAATTCGAGCGCACTCGCCAGGTGTACTTCCGTATCACCGGGCACACGGACCTGGTTGCCGAGAATCAGCGGCAGGCCCGCTCGCTCAAGCGTCGCTACCCCTACCTGCTGCCGCTCAACGCCGTCCAGCTCGAGCTGCTTCGCCGCTACCGCGCCGGCGACGAAACGTTCCTGGTCTCCAAGACCATCCAGGTCACCATGAACGGGCTCGCCACAGCGCTGCGCAACGCGGGGTAGGTTTCCGCGAAGTGAGGGAACCTGGACCTGGTTTTCTTCGTCAAACTAGGTATGGGGATTGACAGAGAAAACCAGGTCGAACTGCGGCGGTGGGAAGCACGGAAGGGGGAGCTGCGGCGGGGGATCGTCGATAAGCGCGCGCTGTCGCGGGAGGCACTCGTGTATCTCGCTGAGCACTATTTGGCGCTGAGCTCAGTGATCTACTACCCGCGTAGCGTGTGGGAGGAGCTGCGATACCATGAGCGGCAATGGCTGCGCGTCGAAGCCGCTGGCAGGACAAGTAACAGCGCGATCCTAGTTGGACGTTCGGCTGCGCGGATGCACGGTATGTGGGTCATTAGCACGTCAGCGGAACACATTGAGCTCGCCTTGCCATCCGGGGGTGTCTCTACCAACAGAGATCGTAGTCAGGGCCTGGTGTTTCGTCGATCGAAACTGCTCCCGATGGACATTGGCGACGTTGACGGGCACCGACTGACAACCGGTTTCCGCACTTTCGCTGACATCGCCCGCTACCACGGATTCGTCGAGGGACTCGTGGCGGCCGACTACCTACTCCGGAGAGGGTTCGATCTGGAGATGCTGCATACACATGCTGCCTTGCTCGGAAGAGCCAAGGGAATCGGTACGGTAAGAAAATGTTTGGACCACGCGGTAGCCAACTCCGATTCACCGTACGAATCCCTCGCGCGTGGGCTGCTCATCCAAGCAGGAATTGGTCCGGTGACAACGCAGTATGAGGTGGCTGGGCGGTATGCCGATCTGTGCATCGATGGCTGGCTGCTCATCGAGATCGATGGTGAGGTGAAATACCAAGGCCCAGACGCAGAACAGGTGAGGCAGAAGGAATTTCGCCGGCAAAAGCGGATAGCGAACCAGGGGTATGTGTTCCTGCGGTACTCGCCGGGCTTCCTGCGCAGAAATCCGGAGACGTTTGTGCAAGAAGTGCGCGACACTCTGGTGGGGCAGCAGAAAGCGGTGCGGCGGAGGCTACGTTGATGCGGCTGACACGAAAGCTAAAACGTAGCGGGAGAAGCGTAGCCCCTAAAACGTAGCCCTTCGAGTAAACGGAAAAACTTTGGCCAACTCAAACATGATTTACTCGAAAGGCTACGTTCTAGAGGCTACGCATTAGGGGCTACGCTTCTGAGGCTACGTAGTGCGATATTGACAGGCCAGGTCAAGAGCCGCAAACCAAAACCCCGGCCACCGCGAAAACGCAGCAACCGGGGCCGGAATGGCCGAGCGCCTACTTCTTCAGCGCGTCGATGACCTTGTTGAAGGTCCCGGACGGGCGCATGACCGCGGTGGTCTTCTCCTCGTCCGGCCAGTAGTAGCCACCCAGGTCAGCGGCGGAACCCTGTGCGGCGAGCAGCTCGGAGTCGATCTGCTCGGCGTTGGCGCGCAGGTCCTTGGCGATCGGGGCGAACGCGGAGGCCAGCTCGGCGTCGTCGGTCTGGGCGGCGAGTGCCTCGGCCCAGAACAGGGACAGCCAGAAGTGGGAGCCGCGGTCGTCGATCTCGTTGACCTTGCGGGACGGGGACTTGCCTTCGTCGAGAAGCTGCTCGGTGGCCTTGTCCAGCGCGGCGGCCAGGACACCGGCGCGCTCGTTGCCGTTGGTGTTCTTCTCGTGGCGGAAGGACTCAGCCAGCGCAAGGTACTCGCCGAGGGAGTCCCAGCGCAGGTGGTTTTCTTCCTGGACCTGCTGGACGTGCTTCGGGGCGGAGCCGCCGGCACCGGTCTCGAACAGGCCGCCGCCTGCCATCAGCGGGACCACGGAGAGCATCTTCGCGGAGGTGCCCAGCTCGAGGATGGGGAAGAGGTCCGTGTTGTAGTCACGCAGCACGTTGCCGGTCACGGAGATGGTGTCCTCGCCGCGACGGATGCGCTCGATGGAGGTCTTGGTGGCCTCGACCGGGGACTGAATGGAGATGTCCAGGCCCTCAGTGTCGTGGTCGGCCAGGTACTTGTTCACCAGCTCAATGAGGTTGCGGTCGTGGGCGCGCTCCTCGTCGAGCCAGAAGATGGTCTTCATGCCGGAGAGGCGTGCGCGGTTGACGGCAAGCTTGACCCAGTCCTGGATCGGGGCGTCCTTGGTCTGGGTGGCGCGCCAGATGTCGCCCGCCTGGACGTCGTGCTCGATGAGCACGTCGCCTGCGGAGTTGACCACCTGGACGGTGCCGTCGGCCGGGATCTTGAAGGTCTTGTCGTGGGAGCCGTACTCCTCGGCCTTCTGCGCCATGAGGCCGACGTTCGGGACGGTACCCATGGTGGTCGGGTCGTAGGCGCCGTTGGCGCGGCAGTCGTCGATCACGGCCTGGTACACACCGGCGTAGGAGGAGTCCGGGATGACGGCCAGGGTGTCCTGTTCCTGGTCGTCGGCGTTCCACATGTGGCCGGAGGTGCGGATCATGGCCGGCATGGAGGCGTCGATGATCACATCCGACGGCACGTGCAGGTTGGTGATGCCCTTGTGGGAGTTCACCATGGCGAGCGACGGGCCGTCGACAAGCTGCTGCTCGAACGCCTTGCGGATCTCCTCGCCGTTCTCCAGCTCGGACAGGCCGTCGAGAATTGCGCCGAGGCCGTTCTCGCCGTTCAGGCCGGCCTCGAGCAGCTCTTCGCCGTACTTGTCAAAGACGGGCTTGAAGTAGGCGCGCACGACGTGGCCGAAGATGATCGGGTCAGAGACCTTCATCATGGTGGCCTTCAGGTGCGCGGAGAAGAGCACGCCCTCTTCCTTGGCGCGCTTGACGGCCTCGAGCAGGAATGCGTCGAGCGCAGCGGCGGACATGTACGTCGCGTCGATGACCTCGCCGGCCTGGACCTTCAGACCCTCCTTGAGCACAGTGCCGTCGGCCATCTTGATGGTGAGGGTGTCCTCGGACGGGATAATGACGGACTTCTCGTTGTGGCGGAAGTCGCCGGCATCCATGGTGGCGACGTTGGTCTTGGAGTCCTTCGACCACTCGCCCATGGAGTGCGGGTGCTTCTTGGTGTAGTTCTTCACAGCCTCCGGCGCACGGCGATCGGAGTTGCCCTCGCGCAGCACCGGGTTCACAGCGGAGCCCTTGACGGCGTCGTACTTCTCCTGTGCCTCCTCGTACTCCGGCAGGTCGAAGCCGGCGGCCTGCAGCTCGGCGATGGCCTTCTTCAGCTGCACCAGAGATGCGGAGATGTTCGGCAGCTTAATAATGTTCGCCTCGGGCGTCTTGGCGAGCTGGCCGAGCTGCGCCAATGCGTCGTCAAGCTTCTGCTCATCGGTGAGGCGCTCCGGGAACTGCGAGATAATGCGGCCGGCGAGCGAGATGTCGGCGGTATCCACATCGATCCCTGCCTGGGAAGCGAACGCCTCCACGATCGGCTTGAGCGAGTAGGTCGCCAGCAGGGGCGCCTCGTCGGTGCGGGTCCAGATGATCTTAGCCATTGTGCTCCTCATTTTTCTGGTTGGCAGTACTCAACCTCTCAGCGTACAGCGTTTACATACCGCTTGTCCTGTAAAAGGTAGTCTCGGGGGCATGAGTCTCACTATCGCTTCTGTGAATGTCAACGGGATTCGGGCCGCGACGAAGGTCCGCAACGAGGACAACCTGGGCATGCTTGAGTGGCTGCAGCACACCAGCGCCGACGTGGTACTGATGCAGGAAGTCCGTGCGACGGAGGAGCAGGCGCACGCGGCGCTTGCCCCCGCCCTCGATGAGGGTTGGCAGCTGGTAGTTGCGCCCGCTGAGGCGAAGGGGAGGGCCGGGGTTGGCATTTTGTCGAAGCATTCGCTTATCGACGTCCACACGGGCATCCCCGGATTCGAAACCGCTGGCAGGTTCCTGGCGGGGACCCTGCCATGCGGGACGCGCGTCGCCTCCCTCTATCTGCCGTCGGGCGCGGCGGAGACCGCGAAGCAGGACGAGAAGTACGAGTTCCTCGACCAGTTCGAGCCGCTGCTTGCGCAGTGGGCCACGCAGCACCCGCAGATGGTGATCGGCGGCGACTGGAACATCTGCCACCGCCGCGAGGACCTGAAAAACTGGAAGACGAACCGCAAGAAGTCCGGCTTCCTGCCGTCGGAGCGCGCGTTTATGGACTCGGTCTTCGGCGCATTCCCGGACGATGAGGCGCAGGATATAGAGGACAAGGCGAACGCCGGTTGGGTCGGCGCGGTCGACTACGGTCCCGAGGGTGCGGCGCCGCGCACGGCTGCGGCGGAGCCAGCGTGGTTCGACGTGGCCCGTCGCCTGTCGCCGGAAGCTGCGCCGTACACGTGGTGGACCTACCGCGGACAGGCGTTTAACAACGACGCCGGGTGGCGCATCGACTACCAGGCCGCGACCGCAGACATGCTTGCCCGGGCCCGGGGCAGCTGGGTGGAAAAGGCCGACGCGGTGGAGCTGCGCTGGTCGGACCACTCTCCACTGCTGGTGGAATACGCCGACGGGGGTGGCGCATGATCGCTTCTTATGTTGCCAACTTCAGCACCGCGAACCTGGTCTCCATCCTCTACGTCATCGGCATCGTGGCCGAGGCGATGACGGCGGCGGTGGCGGCGGGCCGGATGCGCATGGACCTGTTCGGCGTGATCACGCTCGGCGCGCTGACCGCGCTGGGCGGCGGCACGGTGCGCGACGTGCTGCTCGGCACGTACCCGCTGACGTGGGTGGAGCAGCCGCTGTACCTGGTCACCGTGATCGTCGCGGCTGCGGTGACGGTGCGGGTGAGCTGGTTGCTCGTGCGGCTGCGGCGCAGCTTCCTCGTCGCCGATGCGATCGGCCTGGCGGCGTTCGCCGTGCTGGGTATCCAAACTGCTGTGGAGAACGGGCACGGCTTCATCATCGCGTGCGTTGCGGCGGTGACCACGGGCGTGTCGGGCGGTGTGCTTCGCGACGTCCTCTCCGACCGCGTCCCACTCGTCTTCCACAAGGAGATGTACGCCTCTGCCGCCGTCATCGGTGTTGTGGTGTGGTGGGTCCTGTCCTGGCTGGGCGTCCACGAGTGGGCGGTCATCCTAGTAACGCTCGTCGCGGTGCTCGGGGTGCGCCTGTTCTCGCTCAAGCGGGGCTGGAGCCTGCCGGTCTACGAGTACGACGAGGAGGCCGCCGCGGCGTACGACCCGCGATACGCCCTGACCACCTTCATGTATCACCGCGCTCGCCACATTCCGGGCGCGCGCACCGCGTACCGGGGCTTGAAGAAGATGAAGCTGCCGCCCAGGAGCGAGCGGAAGCGCTCCGACGGCGAGTGATCCTGACATCGCGCACCCCCGCCCCCAGATTCGGGGACGCGGGGGATTTTTGGGGCAACACCTGAACACTGTTCAAGCAATGCGGTAGCCTTTTGGCAGTCATTACATTGAGAACGGAGTTTAACCAATGTCACACGCACCTATTCTTGATATTGCACGCGAAAAGGCCCTGGAGAAGGGCGAGGGTCTGAACCAGGAGGAGATCCTGCAGGTCCTCCAGGTTCCTGACGAGGACCTCCAGGAGCTGCTGGAGATCGCGCACGAGACCCGCATTAAGCACTGCGGCGTTGACGTGTCGCTGGAAGGCATCATCTCCCTGAAAACCGGTGGCTGCCCCGAGGACTGCCACTTCTGCTCCCAGTCCGGCCTGTTCGAGTCCCCGGTCCGCGCCGTGACCCTGGACATCAACGAGCTCGTTGAGGCTGCCAAGCAGTCCGAGAAGATGGGCGCGGCTGAGTTCTGCATCGTCGCCGCCGTGAAGGGGCCGACCCAGCAGCTGCTCGACCAGGTTGCCGCCGCGGTCAAGGCCATCCAGGACGAGGTGGACATCTCCATCTCCGCATCCCTGGGCATCCTCACCCAGGACCAGGCGCGCCAGCTCAAGGAGATGGGCGTGTCGCGCTACAACCACAACTTTGAGACCGCGAAGTCTTACTTCCCCAACGTGGTGACCACCCACACCTGGGAGGAGCGCAAGAACACGCTCGAGTACGTGCTGGCCGAGGGCATGGAAACCTGCTGCGGCGGCATCATCGGCCTGGGTGAGTCCCTGGAGCAGCGCGCCGAGTTTGCCACCCAGCTCGCGGAGATCCAGCCGCACGAGGTCCCGATGAACTTCCTCGATCCGCGCCCGGGCACCCCGTTTGAAGACCGCCCGCTGGTTCCGCAGGGCGAGGCGTTGCGTGCTGTTGCCGCGTTCCGTCTGGCCATGCCGACCGCACAGCTGCGTTTCGCTGGCGGCACCGAGCTCGCGCTCGGCGACGACGGCACCGAGGCCGGCCTCCTCGGCGGCGCCAACGCCATCATCGGCGGCAACTACCTGACCACCCTGGGCCGCCCGATCGAGCAGGACCGCGAGGCCGTCGACCGCGTGCTTGACCTGGGCATCACCCCGGTCGGCCAGAAGATGAAGTCCGGCCACGGCGCGGTCTACGACACCATCAAGGCCCTCTAATGCGCGTGCCGGAGAGCACCGAGCTTGCCGACGCCATCCTGTCCGGCGAGATTCAGCTGCCCGTGAACCCGAACCGCCCCTATGACGCGCCGCGCATCTGCCCGGTGTGCGAGCGTCGCATGGTGGTGAAAATCAGCCCGTTTGGGTGGGAGGCCTGCTGCTCCCGCCACGGGCTGCTGCGCTCGGAGTGGTTGGAGCGGTAGGGGGGGCGAGTGGTTGCTAGGGCACGAAGCGCTTCGTGCTACGAAACGCCACCGCGCTGACGGCGAGTGTGACCAGGCATGCGGCACTCATGCCACTGACTGCGGCGGTGTACCACTCACCTATATGGGATTCAATAGTCCAGCACAGTGTCACCGCGATGAGGAAGGTGGAGAAAGCGGTGATGAGGCCGCGCCCGGTGCCGTAGGAGGCGTAGACCAAACCGAGCGCAACCCCCACGATGGCAGCCACGAAGAAGAACGCGATGTGGAGCAGCATCGTCAGGGTCATAGATGTGGTGTCTTGCCCGGCGTTCGCCATGATGTAGGCATCGCCGTTCGTGTCCGTCCAGGGTACGTCTGCGCCGTTGGTGAATAGGAACAGGTCATAGGGCTGGTAGTACGGGTTCTTGAACTGGTTGTAGATCGAGGATGCCGCGGTGGACACTCCAAGTATCACCGCCGCAATGACGGCGGTGATTGTTGCAGAGTTCATCCACGCGGAAAAGCTCGCGCCGAGCTGGTTTAACGCGCTCCACTGCGTGCCAGCGTGGATAAATAGGGCGGTCAGGGCGAAGCCTCCGAAGATGGTCCAGAAGGAACCGTCTCCACTGTAGAAACGGCCCAGAGGGGCCAGGATTAGTAATACGGCCAACGCCACCAGGTAGGACAGCGGCTTGAAGGGGCTGAGGAAGAGTTTCATCGTGCGGGCCTTTCTGTCGCAAGGAGGTCGATGAGTTCGGCATCGTCCGGGTACTCGATGGGTAGGTGGACATCGTTCTCACTGATGGGTTCGGTGAAAGTGGCGCGTGTCGTCGGCCCGAGGCTCGCTGACTCCGCAACAGGGAAGCGGGCGATAAGTTCTTTGATCTCGGCGGTGGGGCCGGTGACCGTCGGAAAACGCAGGCGGGCGTCGTCGAGTGGGACAGGGCGCGAGACCTCGTGATCGAATGTCTGCATGACATGGGTGGCCAAACCGGCGAAGTCCTCGGCGCGATGCGACGCCATCACTACGCTGCGCTGCGGGTTCTCCGCGATGTAGTCAATCAGCCGTTGGCGGACCTGTTTGCGGGTGGTGGTGTCGATGCCGTCAAACGGCTCGTCGAGGAGTAACAGGTCCTTGCCGATGGCTAGGGCTACCTCGATGGTGAGGAGTCGGCGCTGCCCAACGGAGAGGTCCCTGATACGGGTGTTGGGGAAGTCGAGCTCTGCATGTGGGTGGATGGCCGCGACCGCGCGCAGGTGGTCGTCTACGGTCGTGCCCGCAAACTTCGCGTCCGCACCAGCCGGGACAAACGCGGCGTGCGGGCCCATGAGTGTGTGTAGGAAGTGGGTTTTGCCGGCGGCGTTTGGACCGACCAGCGCGTAGAAGCCGGGGTTCATTGGGGGCGCTCCTTTTTAATCATTGCGGCCAGCTCCTCGGTGGTGATGCCGAGCTGGTTGGCCTCATGGACAAGCGGTTGGACAAAGTTGCGGGCAAATGCCTCGCGACGCGTACCTAATACCTGGTCACGCGCACTCTCTAGAACAAACATGCCGAGCCCGCGACGCTTTTCCAGCAGGCCCTCGTCGAATAGTTCGGTGAGCGCCTTGGCGGAGGTTGTTGGGTTGACGGAGTGATAGGCGGACAACTCGTTGGTGGACGGCACCCGGTCGCCGGGAGCGAGGGCGCCAGCGCCGATGAGGTCACGTAACTCATCGGCAATCTGTTGGTAGATGGGTTTACCACTCATGTGGGTAACCATAGAACCAGCAAGGCTGGCGTGTCAACCCCCAAATTTTCCAACGCGCCGGTAGGGCCGGTTAGGTCGCGAAAGCTGCTTGTCAGCGCTGATTTCTAGCAGTGCTGCATCCCTGTACTACTGGTCGGGTCGAGCAAGTGGTAGGCGAAATCTGAAATACCTACCGCAACTACCGCCACACCTGGGGGGGGCATGGAAGGAGCCGGTGGCGAGGGTGTCGCCGGTATGGGTGAGGCGGTCGACGTGACGCGAGAGATCGTGGGCGACGGTGGTGGCGTCGTAATTGCTGCGTGCGGCCCATTGACCTGCGACATCAGGGGCGCATTCGGGGGAGAACTGCACCGAAACGATGGGGTCGAGCCACATTGCCTGGATAGGGCAGTGAGCACTCGAACCGAGTAGTTGCGCGCCGGGCGGGAGTGACACTACTGCGTCGTGGTGGGATTCGACGACAACCGGCTCGAGGATGAGGGGGCCGAGGAGAGGGTCTGTGCGACCGGCTTCGGTCAGCGACAGCCGTACGGTGCCCTTTTTGTTCTGGCTGGCCAGGCCAACGGAGACGTCACCGCCGAAGCAGTCGGCGATGATCTGGTGGCCGAAGCTCTGGAGCGGGCTGATCGGGTCGAGCTGGAGGGCAGTGATACGCACGTTGAGGAATCAAACGAGACGATGCGACGCATTTCATCAGTGACGCGGATCTGCCGTTGCCCTCGTGTTCTCTTGAGGATCAGCTTCTCGAATGAAGTCTAGCCACGGTGCGGATGTTCTCCCTTGGCATCCTGAACTGTCTCAGGGCGGTTACTTACAGTCATCGCTGCTCTTTTCGTGGGCTTCATCGTAGCGATAAAGAACCCCCGGTTCCCTCGATTACGTATCGGGTTAATATGTGGTGTATGAAACGCGTCCTTTCCGGAATCCAGCCCACCGCCGACTCCTACCACCTGGGGAACTACCTCGGTGCGCTGAAGCAGTGGATCGACCTGCAGGACGAATATGAGGCGTTCTACTTCATCCCGGACCTGCATGCGATCACGGTGGAGCAGGACCCCGAGGAGCTGCGCCAGCGCACGATCGCCGGCTGCGCACAGCTGATTGCGCTGGGCATCGACCCGGAGAAGTCCACCCTGTTCGTGCAGTCGCACGTGCCGGAGCACGCGGAGCTGACCTGGGTGCTGCAGTGTCTGACCGGCTTTGGCGAGGCCAGCCGCATGACCCAGTTCAAGGACAAGAGCCAGAAGCAGGGGCAGGACCGCACCTCGGTCGGTCTGTTTACCTACCCGGTGCTCATGGCCGCGGACATCCTGCTGTACTCCCCGCAGCTCGTGCCGGTGGGCGAGGACCAGCGCCAGCACCTCGAGCTGACGCGCAACCTGGCGGAGCGCTTCAACGCCAAGCGCGGCGAGACCTTCGTGGTGCCGGAGGGCTTCATCCCGGAGGGCGCGGCGAAGATCTATGACCTGCAGGATCCGACCTCCAAGATGAGCAAGTCGGGCCAGAACCCGAAGGGCCTGATTAACCTGCTGGACGCGCCGAAGACGTCGGCAAAGCGCATCCGCTCGGCCGTGACCGACGCGGACGGCGTCATCGCCTACGACAAGGAGAACAAGCCGGGCGTGTCCAACCTGCTGGTCATCCAGTCGGCGCTGACGGGCAAGTCCATCGATGACCTGGTCGCCGGCTACGAGGGCCAGGGGTACGGCGCGCTCAAGGTGGACACGGCGGACGCGCTCGAGGCGTTCACCACCCCGCTGCGCGCCCGCTACGACGAGCTCATGTCGGACCAGGCGGAGCTCGAGGCCATCCTCGCCCGCGGTGCGGAGCGCGCCCGAGAGGTCGCCGCGCCGCTGCTCGCCGATGTCTACGAGAAGACCGGTTTTCTCAAGCGCGCCTAGCACCACACGGGGCATCAAGTATCGACGCCCCAACGCTTCCTCTACGATTGTGGTGCTGACAACAGTCCACTGAGTGAGGAAGGATTGCCGCATGGCAACATCGACGTCGCCGTCCAAGGCGTACACCGACGAGCACGGCATTGAGCGTGCCACGAAGCAGCAGCAGGACGGCGCAATGGACGAGGTGCAGAAGAAGGCGCCCGCCGTTGGCCACCTGTTGCGCATGAACGACCGCTTCGGCGCCCAGGGCGGCAACCACTACGCTGCGGGCATCACGTACTTCTCCGTGCTCTCGCTCTTCCCGCTTTTGATGCTGGTTTTCGCCGGCCTTGGCTTCTTCCTCAACGCCCGCCCGGACCTCATGCAGGACATCCAGAACCAGGTCAGCGAGAGCCTGGAGGGCGACATGGGCAGCATGGTCAATGACCTCATCCAGTCCGCGATTGATCAGCGCGGCGCGGTCGCCGGCATCGGCCTGCTCACCACCCTGTGGTCCGGGCTCGGTTGGATGAACAACCTGCGCGTCGGTGTGTCCGCGATGTGGAACCTGGACGCCAACGAGGGCGGTGGCTTCGTGTCGAAGAAGCTGTGGGACCTCGTTGGCCTGATCGGCCTGATTGTGCTGTTCGTCGTCGCGTTCGCCGTCACCGCGCTCGGTGTCTCGGGCTGGACGGACCAACTGCTCGAGTACGTCGGCCTGGACCAGGTCCCGGGTGCGCGCGTGCTGGTGTGGGTCGTCGGGCTGCTCGTGGGCATCCTGGCGAACTTCCTCGTCATGCTGTGGGTCGTGATGTTCCTGCCGCGCACGAAGGTGCCGGTGAAGTCCGGAATGCAGGGCGCGCTGCTCGGAGCGATCGTCTTCGAGGTGATCAAGCAGTTCGCCGGCCTCATCATCGGCGCGATGACCGGCAACCCGGCGGGCGCCATCTTCGGCCCGCTGATCTCCCTGATGGTTGTGCTCTACCTGATCTGGCGCGTCGTCCTGTACGTGTCCGCGTGGACCGCGACGACCCAGGAGAGCCTGAAGCGTGCGCCCGCAGAGGTGCCGGAGCCCGCCGTGATCAACGTGCGCTCCGGCGCCGCCCGCCAGAATTCCAACACCGGCAAGGCGCTCGGTGTCGGCGCGGCTATCGGCGCCGTCGGTGTCGGGGTGGTGTCCCTCTTGACCCGAGGCTAAGCGCCAGCGCCACCAGCGCCAGCACGGCCACGCCGGCGACGATCCCGATGGACTTCCACGGGGTGGTCGCCGGCGCTTTTTGCGCATCAGTGCTTGTCGACGCCCCCTCGTCCGGACCCGGAGCGAGGGGAGTGGTGGAGGGCGAGGTGGAGGGGGCGGTGGCGTCGTCAAGCGATGCGACGCCCTGGCCCGCGGCGACGGGGTAGGCGGCGGCGAGGAGCTCCTGGGCCTGGCCCCACGCGCGGTGCTCGCCGACGGTGGTGTCCAGGAGCACCGCGACGAGGCGGCGACCGTCGTGGTGCACGCCGCCGACGAAGGTGTGATTGGCGTCGTCGGTGTAGCCGGTCTTGCCGCCGATGCCCTCGGGGTCGTTGAGGTAGAGCTGGTTGTCGTTCCAGAGCTGGAAGCCGGGCAGGTCATCGAAGCCGGGAAACTCGTAGGAATCCGTGTCCACGATGCTGGCAAAGGTCTGGTTCTGGAACGCGGCGCGGTAGGCCAGCGACAGGTCCCAGGCGGAGGTGGACATGCCGGGGGCGTCGAGACCGGAGTAAGACGCGACGTAGGTATCGCGCATGCCGAGGTCCTGGGCGAGCGCGTTGACCTTGCGCAGCGCCGCGTCGTCGCCGCCGATCGCCTGGGCGAGGGCGTGGGCGGTATCGTTGCCCGACGCCATGAGCAGGCCGTGCAGGAGGTCGCTGACGGTGTAGGTGCCGCCCGCCCCAATGCCGGCGCGCGAGCCCTCCTGGTTCGCAGACGCTTCCGAGACCGGGACCTGTTGGTCCAGCGGGAGCTCGTTGATCACCACGAGCGCGAGCAGGACCTTGATAATCGAGGCCGGCCGGTACCGCCCGTGCGGGTCCTTCATCGCGAGGACCTCGCCGGAGTCGGCGTCGAACACGGCCCAGGCGGAGGCGTACACGTCGCTCGGCACCGCATAACCGGGCGGGACGATCACGCCGCAGGGGCCGTCGTAGACCTGCGGCGGCGGCGTCGGCGTGGGCTGGCCCGGCGCGAGCCGCTCGGAGGTGGACATTGCTTCCGACGGCCGCTGCGCGTTCGGGCAGCTGTCGGTGTCCGGGGCGCGGTCGCGCACCGGTGGGACCCAGTTGCCAAACTCGTCAAAGTGGCCGGGGCCTGGGGTGAGCGCAGTCGTGGACGTCTCCTGCGCGACCGCCAGGTTCGGGGCGGCAGGCACCGCGATGGCTATCGACGCCACCGCCACGGCAGCGACACTTCTCCGTTGCACAAACACATCGCATGATCGTACGCGCTGCCTGCCACGGGCCCGCGGACGGACGCGCGGGCGGCGCTACTCGTCGTTCTGGGCGTAGCGGGCGGCGAGGCGCTCGATGAGCTCGTCGGTGAGCTTGTCGTCAGCGAGGATCGTATCGAGCATGTCGTTGTGCATTGCAATTGTGTCGGCGTCGGCGGGGCGGCGGTCCTCGGGGGCTGGGTCGTCGTCGTACGAGTCGCCGG
Source organism: Corynebacterium gottingense (assembly GCF_002285125.1). Classification (NCBI taxonomy): domain Bacteria; kingdom Bacillati; phylum Actinomycetota; class Actinomycetes; order Mycobacteriales; family Corynebacteriaceae; genus Corynebacterium; species Corynebacterium gottingense. Next base: position 168,566 of record NZ_NSGN01000003.1, on the reverse strand, counting down.
CGAGGTCCACGCCCAGGCCGTCGAGGAGGCTCTCGGGTTCGGCGGGCTCAGTGGCGTCGCGAGGCGATTGCTCGGCCTTGTCCAGCATCGTCGGGTCGATGGCGGAGAACTCGTGGGTGAACTCCTGCAGGAAATCGTCCGCCTCCGTCTGTGCGGTGGCGCGGCGCTTGCCCTTGCGCACCTCGCTTTCGATGCGTCGCTGCAGCGCCTTCTCCATCTGGCGGTGGCGCCACGAGCGCACGCGGGTCGGCTCCAGCTCGCGGGCGACGGCGCGCGAGCGGTGCTCCGCCTTCTTGGCCAGGTGCGCCACCTGTACCGCGGTCTCATTCACCGGGGCGTACTCCGGGTTGGTGGACACGCGCCAATTCCCCCAGTAGCCGGCGAGGAACAGCGCGAAGCTGACGATCGGCCCCAGCACCATGCCCACGGCGAGGAACCCGGTCGCGTTGCCCAGCAGCATGATCAGCGCGCAGGCGACCGCCGGGATGACCGTCGGCTGGTTGTCGCCGAAAATGGACGGCTCGCGCCCGGTGACCACGTCGCGGATCATGCCGCCGCCCGTCGCCGTGAACACACCCATCATGATCGTGGGCAGGATGGGCAGGCCGTACGTGATCGCCTTTCCCGCGCCCGTGGCGGCCCACAGCGCCGAGACGAACGCGTCGCCGTGGCTTTGTAAGAGCTCCCAGGCCTTGCCCTTGAAGTAGGTGAAGCGGGCGATGAGCGCGCCCGTGAACGCCAAGATGAGGTACTCGGGTTGGTTCATGGCGGCGACGGTGCCCTGGTTGATTAGGACGTCGCGAAGCATGCCCCCGCCGAGGGCGGACAGCATGGCGATGAAGAAGAAACCGATGATGTCGTAGCCGCGGTGGCGGGCTAGGGTTCCTCCGATGATGCCCATGAGCAGCACACCGGAGACGTCGAACCAACGGTAGATAGTGGTGATTAGGGGATCGACCTGATCTGGGGTCATGGCGTGGGATGCCTGAAGCTTTCTAGAACTTGGAGAAGCGCTTAATGAGCTGCTGCTCCATCTCCGTCCAGCTTTGTGCCTTATCCGTAAACGGCGCGGACGGCACGTAGCCTGCGGCCTCGGTGGAACCGAGCATGTAGGCCAGGTAGTCCTGGAAGCGCGGGTTGGCCAGCAGGAAGGAATTGAGCGAGTCGTCCTTGGCCCAGTCGGCGGCGTCGGCAAGCAGCTCGTATGCCTTCGCCATCTGCTGGGTGTCCACGGCGTCGACCCCCTTCGCGATGTCCTGCGCAAGCCCGTTGAACGAGTAGGAGTTGTCCGGGTGGACCTCCACCTTCAGGTCGCCAGCGTTGGCGGCGTTGACCAGGTCCGGCCAGGTGGACACGGAGGCCAGGTCGTGTTCGTCGTTCTGCAGGATCCAGCGGCCGAGGTGCTTCGTGGACGGGAACGTCATGATCTCGCCGTACTTGCCCATGAACACAGGGGCCGAGCCGAGGTAGGTGCGCAGGGTGTACACGCTCTTGCCCTGGATGGAGATCTTGACCGGGTCGATGCCGGCGTTGGCCCACACCGTGGCGTCGTAAGGGTCCGCCGCGGCGGCCTGCTCCTTCTCCGCCGCCTCCTCGCGCTCCTTGTTCGCGGCGCGCGTCGCCTGGGCGGACTCGATCGCTGCAGTCGCATTATCGACGGCCACAGCATCCAGCTCATCCGCCGACACCAAGCGCACAGCGCCATCGAGCGACTCCACGACCTCCTTCCAGTTGGCCAGGATGACGTGGCCGAGCCCGGTCCACTCGTCCATGCCGTTCTCGCCCGCGTAGTGGTCGGCGCCGCGCGCCACGTTGCCCAGCACCGAGTGCGAGGCGAAGAAGATCTGCGCGTGCTCCGCGCTGGCTACGTCCGCCAGCGAGCGCGCGATCTGCAGCACGCCGCCCAGCGACGAGACGTTGACGTGGCTCGGGCGCCCCGCCAAGTACTCGGGCGCGCCGATGATGTCGAACGTGTGCTTCTCGTCCGGCACGACGCGGTCGTCGCCCTGGCCGCTAAAGTGCGCCCACTTCGGGTGGTCCGTCAGGTCGTGCTCGGCGTGGGTATTGATGTACGCCAGCAGCTCGGCCGGTGAATTAAACACCAGGATGGACTGGTCGTCTCCGAGGAACGCCTGCCACTCGGAGCCGTGCTCCTTCCAGGTCGGGGCCCACAGGGTGTAGAAGTCGCCCTGGGTCAGTGAAATCTTGACGGGGAGGATCGCGCGCGTGCTCATGAACGCAAACTTTACTAAAGGTCGCTGCGCGCGACGCACCCAACCCGCTGCCCCTTCCGGCTACGCCGTCGGACGCCAGAAGCCGCGGAACGGCATGCCGATGTTCTCGGTGCGCACCGGATTGAGCTGGACGGGGTCGCCCGCCTCGATCATCATCCCGTCGCCGGCGTACATGGCGACGTGGCCGTCCCACACCACCAGGTCGCCTTCCTGCAGGTCCTCGTACGCCACCTGCTGGCCGACGGCCTGCTCCGCTGCGGTGCGCGGGATGTCCACGCCGGCCTGCCCGTACGCCCAGGAGGTGAGACCGGAGCAGTCGAAGCCGCCGGGCTGGCTGCCGCCCCAGGTGTACGGGGTGCCGATCTGCGACTTCGCCGCCTGCACCGCAGCGGACCCGGCCGTACTCGCAGGGCTAACCGGTTCGCCGAGCTCTGGCGGGGTCGCATCGCCCGCGGGGCCGGGTTCGCCGCCGCCCACGCTCGCCGCCATCGGCTGCGCCGCCGGGCGGGTTTCCGGCACCGGGGTGGCGGTGGGACGGATCGCGGCCAGGGGAGAGCGATCGACCAGCTCGCCGAGCGTGCGCTGCGCTTCCTGCGCGACCGGCGACGCCACCAGCGCCTCCTGGGCGTGCATCGCCAGCGTCGTCTGGTTCAGCCGGTCGGCGAGGCCGTCGAGGTCATTGCCCAGGGTTTCCAGGATCGCGCCAGCCTTGAGCAGGCCGGTGATCACCACGGGCGCGGCGGCGGAGAGCTGCGCGAGCGGACCGCCGACGGCAGCTGCGGCGGCAGCGGCGGACGCGTTGCGGACCATGGAGATGGCGGTGTCCACGAGCTCGGCCACCGCGGTGGCGACGAGCGTGGTGCCGGTGACGACCATGTCGCTGATCTCGTCGCGCTGCGTGGTCAGCGCGGTGACCGCGTCGCGGTAGCGCCCGGCATCCGCCCCGACGACGCTGGCGAGCGGGTCGAAGGCGGCGAACTGCGGGGTGGAAAACGGCGGGAGCGTCGGGAAGATCTCCGGGCAGGACGCGAAGATCTTCGTGGCCGCGTAAAGCGGGTCGATGCACGAGCCCCGCGCGGTATCGCGCACCGCGGTGAAGGTGGGATGTTGGGCGAACGCGGTCAGGGGCGATGGCGTTGCTGTGCTCATAGCGCGCCCTCCAGGGTGAGCCCCGTGGTCTCGTCTACGCAGTGGGCTGCCTGCAGCGTGAGGTCCATGTTGCCCGCGATCCGGCGGGCGGCCTCCTGCAGCTCTTCGGCCTTGCCGTTGGAGCAGCGGATGGCGCCAGCGGTGGCGCGGGCGAAGTTGGCGAGCGGGCCGGTGGCGGGGATGGGCAGTTCGGACAGGGGCGAGAGCGATGCTGCGTCATTGCGCAGCGCATCGGTGTGGGAGCGGACATATGTGGCGTCGAGTTCAAATACGTTCATGCAGTATTAGACGCAGCGAAGGCGCCCCCGGTTCCATCGAGAGCCAAAAAAGTGGCAGATTTTTTGTCGCGCCCGCTGGACCTCGTTGTTTCGCGGTCGTTTCGCGCCAGTGGGTTAGCATGGAGAGTCATGGACATCACCGTTGTGAATCATCCCCTTGCCGCCTCCCGCCTGACCATCATGCGCGACGAGCGCAGCAACAACGCAGCTTTCCGCGCGGCGCTCGCGGACCTCGGCGCCATGCTGATCTACGAGGCCTCCCGCGACCTCGAGGTCGAAACCTTCGACACCGTCACCCCGGTGGATACCGCGCAGGGGTCCCGGTTGAAGACGCCGCCGATCATCGTCCCCATCATCCGCGCCGGCCTTGGCATGATCGATCCCGCGCTGTCCATGATCCCGGACGCGCAAGTCGGCTTCATCGGCATGGCCCGCAATGAGGAGACGCACGAGCCGGTGCCGTACCTGGAGGCGCTGCCGGACGACCTGTCCGGCCAGCCCGTCTTCCTCGTCGACCCGATGCTGGCCACGGGCGGCTCGCTCATCCACGCGATCGACCTGTTGGTTGACCGCGGGGCGGACGATATTACCTGCGTGTGCATGGTGAGTGCGCAGCCGGGCGTCGATAAGCTGCAAGCTCACGGCGGTCCCATCCGGCTCATCACCGCGGCGATCGACCCGAGCTTGAACGAGCAGGCGTACATCGTGCCCGGGCTTGGCGACGCCGGCGATCGCCTCTACGGGCCGCGCAATATTGACTTTTAGCTCTGCGCTGGGCGTGCGCGCGTAGACTGTCAGGCTAAGCACACGCCACATCGAGAGAGCCGGAGGGACAATGGCAGACACGGCATCAATCGCGGCAGCCGTGGACACATGGGTCACGCAGCACCACGACGAGGTCATCGAGTGGCGCCGACATCTGCACTCCCACCCCGAGCTTTCCAACGAAGAGGTCCAGACGACCAGGTTCATCCACGACGTCCTCGTCGCGCACGGGCTGCAGCCCGTCCCCTTCCCGGGCACCGGGCTGTACGTGGACATCGGACCGGAGGGCGGCGAACGCCTCGCGTTCCGCGCAGACATTGATGCCCTGAAGGTCACCGAGCAGACCGGCCTGTCGTTCGCCTCGACCGAGCCGGGGGTCTCCCACGCGTGCGGCCACGACGTCCACACCACCGTTGCGCTGGCGCTCGCATGTGCGCTTGCCAAAGCCACCTTGCCCCACGGCGTACGCGTCATCTTCCAACCGGCCGAAGAGGTCATGGGCGGCGGCGCGCTCGACGTGATCAAGTGGGGCGCGCTCGAAGGCGTGAGCACGATTTACGCGCTGCACACCGAGCCGAAGCTGCGGGTGGGGCAGGTCGGCGTGCGCGCCGGGGCGATCACGTCTGCCTCAGACGTGCTGAGCGTGCGGGTGGAGGGGCCGGGCGGCCACACCTCGCGGCCGCAGCTGACCACGGACGTGGTCTACGCCCTCGGCGCGCTGGTGACGCAGCTGCCGGCGCTGCTGTCGCGCCGCGTGGACCCGCGCACCGGCACCGTGCTGGTGTTCGGCCACGTGGAGGCCGGCGACGCCCCGAACGCGATCCCAAAGGTCGGCGTGCTGGACGGGACGATCCGCACCGCGGACATCACCACCTGGCGCGGGCTGGAGGACTTGCTCACGGACCTGATCGACCTGGTCGTCGCGCCGACCGGCTGCACCTACCACCTGGACTACGTGCGCGGCGTGCCGCCGGTGCTGAACGACGACGCCGCCACCGCCCTCGCGGCCGCCGCCGGCCGCGCCGTGGACCCGCACGGGATCGTCACTGCCCCGCAGTCCTCGGGCGGGGAGGACTTCTCCTGGTACCTCGAGCACGTCCCCGGCGCGATGGTGCGCCTCGGCGCGTGGAGCGGGAGCGGGGAACAGTACGACCTGCACCAGGGCAACCTGAACATTGACGAGCGCGCCATCGCCGTCGGCGTGCGCTTCTTCGGCTCCGTGGTGGAGCAGTACTTCAACGCATCGAAGCCTTAGGCGGGCCTGTACACTGGCGCACGAAAAATTCCGCTCGCAAATAAAAGGGGAGAGAAACTCGGTGTCGAAGAAGATCGTCATTGTTGGTGGAGGTCCGGCAGGGTACGAGGCCGCGCTGGTCGCGTCGAACTACGGCGCGGAGATCATCGTGGTGGAGGACCAGGGGGCTGGCGGATCGGCGATCCGGAAGGACGTGGTGCCGTCGAAAAGCTTCATTGCGGGCGCCAACATTAAGACGGACTTGCGTCGCGCCGACGACATGGGGCTCAACCACGGCCTGGGCGAGGCGCACCTGGCGCTGAGCGCGCTGAACAATCGCGTGGTGGCGCTGGCCGCTGAGCAGTCGCGCGACATTCGCGCCCAGCTGGACCGCGTGGGCGTGCGCTTTATCGACGGCCGCGCGCACTTCACCGACGAACAGCACGGCCACACCACGCACAGCCTCGAAGTCGAGTGCGCCGACGGCACCACCGAGCATATCGACTGCGACATGGTGCTCGTCTGCACCGGCGCGAGCCCGCGCGTGCTCAAGGGCGCCGAGCCGGACGGGGAGCGCATCCTCAACTGGCGCCAGATGTACGACCTCATCGAGATGCCCACCCACCTCATCGTCGTCGGCTCCGGCGTCACCGGCGCGGAGTTCGTCTCCGCCTTCGCCGAGCTGGGCGTGAAGGTGACCATGGTGGCCTCGCGCAACCGCATCCTGCCGCACGACGACGCGGACGCCGCCGACGTGCTCGAGACCGTCCTGGGCAACCTCGGCGTGCAGCTGGAGAAGGACGCGCGCGTCGAGCGCGTGGAAAACACCGGCGACGGCGTGGTCGTCCACACCACCGACGGGCGCGCCATCGAAGGCTCGCACGTGATGATGTCCATCGGCTCCATCCCCAACACCGCCGACCTGAACCTGGAGGCCGCCGGCGTGGAGACCACCCCGTCCGGCCACATCCACGTCGACCGCGTCTCCCGCACCAACGTCTCCGGCATCTACGCGGCGGGCGACTGCTCCGACCTCATGCCGCTCGCATCTGTGGCCGCGCAGCAGGGCCGCATCGCCGTGGACCACGCACTCGGCGAGGGCGTGACCCCCCTGCGCATCAAGACCGTGGGCAACGCCGTGTTCACCCGCCCCGAGATCGCCGCGGTGGGCGTGACCGAGCAGCAGATCAAGGACGGGGAGGTGGCCGCCGAGGTGTACAAGCTGCCCCTGGCCACCAACGCGCGCGCCAAGATGCGCTCCCTGCAGCACGGCTTTGTCAAGATCTTTGCCCGCAAGGGCTCCGGCCAGGTCATCGGCGGCGTGATCGTCGCCCCGACCGCCTCGGAGCTCATTCACTCGCTCACCATCGCGGTGGCCAACAACCTCACCGTCGCGCAGCTGGCCAACTCCATGGCGGTCTACCCGTCGCTGTCCGGCTCCGTCACGGAGGCGGCGCGCCGCCTGGTGAAGAAGTCCGACCTGGACTAAACCTCACAGCGCGGGGAACGCCCGCTGCGGGCAGGCGCGCCGCGGGCACGTCTCGCACCCCGGCCCGATCGGGGTGGCGGAGTCCGGCGACAGGTCGAGCCCGTCCGCGTAGACCATCCGGTCCGCGTGGGCGGAGTCGCACCCCAGCGCCACGGCGTTTTCCTTGCGCGGTTTCCCAAACTCCACCGCCGGGCCCTGCACCATCCGCGCCACCCACATGTACGTCCGCCCGTCGGGCATGACGGAGACCTGCCGGGTGACGCGGTTGGAGGTCTCAAACGCCCGGTGCACCACCCACAGCGGGCAGGTCCCGCCACGCTGGGAGAAGTGGAACGAGGTGGTGGACTGCCGCTTCGAGATGTTGCCAGCCCGGTCGGTGCGGATGAATACGAAGGGGATGGCGGTCGCGCCGGGCCGCTGCAGGGTGCCCAGCCGCTGGCAGGTGGATTCGAAGCCGGTGCCGAAGCGCGCGGAGATCACGTCCACGTCGTAGCGGGTTTCCTCCGCCGCCTCCAGGATGAGCGAATACGGCATGGTGGCGGCCGCGGCGAAGTACTGCGCCAGGCCGTGGCGCGCGAGTTGGCGGGCGCGGGGGTTGGCGATGGGGGAGGCGTGGGCGTCGAGAAGCTGCCCGTGCGCGATGCGTGCGTAGTGGTACGACAGCTCGAAGCACTGCTGGGCCTCGGAAAGGCCGGTGCGCAGGCGGATCTCGCGCGCGTCGGCGCTGGCGGCCGAGCGCTCGCCGCCGGTGTGCTGGTTGAAGCGGACGGTGTAGCCGAAGTCGCGGTCCAGCACGGCGGCGATGCGGGTGAGCCGCAGCTGGCGCGCGTGGAGTGGGGTGGCGAAGTCCTCCGCGGCCGTGTCCAGGTCGTGGAAGTAATTGTTGTGCTGCTGGAAGAAGTCGCGCACGACGATGTGCGGGTTGCTGGCGGCGCCGGCGAGCATCCCGGGAAGGTCTTTGATGCCCTGCGCAACGGCGGGGTAGCGCAGCGCGATTTCCGCGAGCTCCGACTCGGGCGCGCCGGGCAGTAGCTCCGCGAGTTCGCCGGCGACGCGCTGCTCGGCGTCGGGGGAGAAGAACGTCGCGTCCAGCCCGAAGACCTGCGTGAGCTGCAGGAGCACGGTGACGGTGAGGGGCCGCTGGTCGTTTTCCAGCTGGTTGAGGTAGCTGGTGGAGATGCCGAGCTTGCGCGCCATGTCCACCTGCGTGAGCCCCTCGTTGGCGCGCAGCGTGTGGATTCTTGCCCCCGCGTAGTGCTTGGTCATTGGGCCTCCCCGCCGCTTCGGTGCGTTGAACTGTGGTTTTACAAAGTTTACAAAAACCGCGCACCCGTGACACTCCTTTTCACACTTTGGATAATGACCTAGCCCACATTTTGCGCCCTACTATGAGTTGCAACAACAGGGCAATCGCTTATCGACGCCCACTCGCCCCCACACCAGCCGAGGAGTTGCACACCGAATGATCAACCACGAAGTCCGCACCCGGAAGTCCGCCGAGGATTTCCCCATCGAGGAACACCTCGCCTACAAGGTGGCCAAGGTCGCCGCCGACCCGGTTGAGGTGCCGGAAGATACGCGCGAGATGATTATCAACCGCATCATCGACAACGCGTCCGTCGCGGTCGCCTCCTACGGTCGCCGCCCGGTCGCCACCGCCCGCGTGATGGCCGAGGCGCACCCGGTCGCCGAGGGCGGCGCGCAGATCTTCGGTATCGACGGCGCCTACTCCGCCGAATGGGCAGCGTTTGCCAACGGCACCGCCGTGCGCGAGCTGGATTTCCACGACACCTTCCTCGCAGCCGAGTACTCCCACCCGGGCGACAACATCCCGCCGATCCTGGCCGTCGCCCAGCACAAGGGCCTCGACGGCAAGGCGCTTATCCGCGGCATCGCCACCGGCTACGAGATCCAGGTCAACCTGGTCAAGGGCATCTGCCTGCACGAGTGGAAGATCGACCACGTCGCGCACCTCGGCCCGTCGGTCGCGGCCGGCATCGGCACCATGCTGGACCTGGACGTGGACACCATCTACCAGGCCGTAGGCCAAGCGCTGCACACCACCACCGCCACTCGCCAGTCCCGCAAGGGCCTGATCTCCTCGTGGAAGGCATCGGCCCCGGCATTCGCCGGCAAGATGGGCATCGAGGCCGTCGACCGCACCATGCGTGGCGAGGGCGCGCCGGCCCCGATCTGGGAAGGCGAGGACGGGTTCATCGCCTGGATGCTGCACTCCCCGGAGCGCACCTACACCGTGCCGCTGCCGGCCGACGGCGAGGCCAAGCGCGCCATCTTGGAGACCTACACCAAGGAGCACTCCGCCGAGTACCAGGCCCAGGCCCCGATCGACCTGGCGCGCCGCATGAAGCAGACCATCGCTGATGCCGGCAAGTCCACCGCCGACATCGAATCCATCGTCCTGCACACCTCGCACCACACCCACTACGTCATCGGTACCGGCGCGAACGACCCGCAGAAGATGGACCCCACCGCATCCCGCGAAACCCTTGACCACTCGATCATGTACATGTTCGCCGTCGCTCTCGAGGACGGCACCTGGCACCACGTCAACTCCTACACCCCGGAGCGCGCCGGCCGTCCCGAGACCGTCGAGCTGTGGCACAAGATCTCCACGGTGGAGGACGAGGAGTGGACCCGCCGCTACCACTCGCAGGACCCGAACGAGAAGGCCTTCGGCGCACGTGCCGTGATCACCTTCGCCGACGGCACCGTCATCGAAGACGAGATGGCCGTGGCCGACGCCCACCCGTTCGGCGCTCGCCCCTTTGAGCGCGACAACTACATCCAGAAGTTCCGCACCCTGGCCGAGGGCATTGTCGCCCCGGAGGAGCAGGATCGCTTCCTGGCCGCGGTGCAGGACCTGGAAAACCTCACTGACCTGTCCGAACTCAACATTGTTGTCAACGAGGACGCGAAGGCAAACGCGCCCGAGATCCCAGGAGGCATCTTCTAAATGTTTGCACCCGAGAAAACCCCGCGCGAGCGCAGGCAGGCACTGCGTGCATCGCTTACCGCGGACACCATCACCAAGCTGCCGGGCGCGTTTAACCCGCTCACGGCGCGGTTGATCGAAGACATCGGCGCCTTCGAGGGCGTCTATGTCTCCGGCGCTGTGGTGGCCAACGACCTGGGCCTGCCCGACATCGGCCTGACCACCCTGTCCGAGGTGGCCAACCGTGGCGGCCAGATCGCCCGCGCCACCAACCTGCCGGTGCTTATCGACGCCGACACCGGCTTCGGTGAGCCCATGTCCGCGGCCCGCACCGTCGCCGAATTCGAGGCGGCCGGACTGGCGGCGCTCCACCTGGAAGATCAGGTGAACCCGAAGCGCTGCGGCCACCTCGACGGCAAGGAGGTCGTGCCGCGCGACCTCATGGTGCGTCGCATCACCGCGGCGGTGCGCGAGCGCTCCGACGACAACTTCGTCATCTGCGCACGCACCGACGCCGCCGGCATCGAAGGCATCGACGAGGCCATCGAGCGCGCGAAGGCGTATGCCGACGCGGGCGCGGACCTCATCTTCACCGAGGCGCTGTACTCGGAGGAGGACTTTGCCAAGTTCCGCGCCGCCGTGGACACCCCGCTGCTGGCCAACATGACGGAGTTCGGCAAAACCGAGCTGCTGTCCGCCGGCACGCTGGAAAACCTCGGCTACAACGCGGTGATCTGGCCGGTGACCACGTTCCGCATCGCCATGGGTCAAACCGAGGCGATGCTGCGCGACATCGCCGACACCGGCATCCAAACGCCGTGGCTGGACAAGATGCAGCACCGCTCGCGCCTCTACGAGCTCGTCCGCTACGACGAATACAACCAGTTCGACCAGTCCGTCTTCACCTACTCCAAGGACAGCTACTCGTCCACGTTCGAGTAGACCCCATCCCCATCCCCCCAAAGGAGCACATCATGTCTGATCAGGAAATTCGCAAGGGCCTCGCCGGCGTCGTCGCCGACTACACGGCCATCTCCAAAGTCAACCCCGAGACCAACTCGCTGCTGTACCAGGGCTACCCCGTGCAGGAGCTCGCCGAGAACTGCAGCTTCGAGGAAGTCGCGTACCTGCTGTGGCACGGCGAGCTGCCGGACGAGCAGGGCCGCGAGGAGTTCCGCAACGGCTGCATGGCCAACCGCGACATCGACGAGGACCTCATCCAGGTCATCAACTTCCTGCCCAAGGACTGCCACCCGATGGACGTGCTGCGCACCGCCGTGTCCTTCCTGGGCACCCGCGACGAGCACAAGTTCACGCCGGACGCGGACCACATCCGCAAGATCGGCACCCAGCTGCTGGCCAAGCTGCCCACCGTCGTGGCCACCGACATCCGCCGCCGCCAGGGCAAGGACTACCTCGCGCCGTCGCACGACAAGAGCTTTGCCGAGAACTTCCTCTGGATGGTCTTCGGCGACGATGAGGGCTCGCCGGCCACGATTCCGTCCGACATCGAGGCCTTTGAGAAGTCGCTCATCCTGTACGCGGAGCACTCCTTCAACGCCTCCACCTTCACCGCCCGCACGGTGACCTCCACGCAGTCCGACGCGTGGTCCGCCATCACCGCGGCGATCGGCGCGCTCAAGGGGCCGCTGCACGGCGGCGCGAACGAGTTTGTCATGCACAACATGGTCGAGGTCGGCTCGCCGGACAACGCGGAGGCTTGGACGCTGAACAAGCTGAAAAACAAGGAGCTCGTCATGGGCTTCGGTCACCGCGTGTACAAGAAGGGCGACTCGCGCGTGCCCACGATGGAGGCCGCGTTTAAGAAGCTCGCCTCCGAGCACCCGGAGAAGGATTCCCAGAAGTGGGTGGACATCTACGACATCATGGAAACAACGATGTACGAGAACACCTCCATCCACATCAAGCCCAACCTGGACTTCCCGTCGGGCCCGGCCTACTACATCCTGGGCTTCGACATCGAGTTTTTCACCCCGCTGTTCGTCATGGCCCGCATCACCGGCTGGATCGCCCACATCATCGAGCAGTACGAGAACAACTCGCTCATCCGCCCATTGTCCGCCTACAACGGCCCGGAGGAGCGCCACCTCTAGCAATTTGCTTATCGACGCCAGCCCGCCCCGTCGCACACCACGCGCTCGGCGGGCTGTTGCGCGCGCTGCCCGCCCCAAATGAGTTCATAAAATGTACATCTGGCGTCGTCGGACGCGGTAGAGTCGAGGTGCTCCGTTCGATATGCGAACCGTGCCTTGCACACAGCGAAAGGACAAAGTTCTCGTGGAACAACTCCCACTTAATGACCTCCCCGCCTTCAAGAAGATCCTCGTTGCCAACCGCGGCGAGATCGCGGTGCGCGCGTTCCGCGCAGCGTTTGAGACCGGTGCGAAAACCGTGGCGGTCTACCCGCGGGAGGACCGCAACTCCTTCCACCGCCCCTTTGCAAACGAGGCCGTGCAGATCGGCACCGAGGGCCAGCCCGTCAAGGCTTACCTGGACATTGACGAGATCATCCGCGCCGCCAAGGAAACCGGCGCGGACGCGATCTACCCGGGCTACGGCTTCCTCTCCGAGCGCGCCGACCTGGCCCGCGCCTGCGACGCCAACGGCATTAAGTTCATCGGCCCCTCCGCGGACACCCTGGACCTGACCGGCGACAAGTCCGCCGCCGTCCAGGCTGCCGAGCGCGCCGGGCTCCCCACGCTGAAGGACTCTGAGCCGTCCTCGGACGTCGCACAGCTTGCCGAGTACGCGAAGGAATTCCAGTTCCCCGTCTTCATCAAGGCCGTCGCGGGCGGCGGCGGGCGCGGCATGCGCTTCGTGGAAAAGCCGGAAGACCTGGAGGCGCTCGCCGCCGAGGCGTCGCGCGAGGCGGAGGCCGCCTTCGGCGACCCGAACGTCTACGTCGAGCGCGCCGTGATCAACCCACAGCACATCGAGGTCCAGGTCATGGCGGACTCCTACGGCAACGTGGTCCACCTCTACGAGCGCGACTGCTCCCTGCAGCGCCGCCACCAGAAGGTCGTAGAAATCGCGCCTGCGCAGCACATCACCGAGGAGCAGCGCCAGCGCATCTGCGAGGACGCGGTGAAGTTCTGCAAGGAGATCAACTACGAGGGCGCCGGCACGGTCGAATTCCTCGTGGACGAAAAGGGCAACCACGTCTTCATCGAGATGAACCCGCGCGTGCAGGTCGAACACACCGTGACCGAGGAGGTCACGGGCGTGGACATTGTGAAGAACCAGATGTACATCGCCGCCGGCGCCAAGCTGGAGGACGTCCACCTCGAGCAGGATCTCATCGAGGTCAACGGTGCCGCCCTGCAGTGCCGCATCACCACCGAGGACCCGAACAACGGCTTCCGCCCCGACTCCGGCACCGTCACCGGCTACCGCTCGCCGGGCGGCGCCGGCGTCCGCCTGGACGGCAGCGTGTCCGTCGGCACGGAGATCACCCCGAACTTCGACTCCCTGCTGGTGAAGATGACCTGCCGCGGCCGCAACTTCCAGGTCGCCGTGGACCGCGCCCTGCGCGCGCTCAACGAGTTCACCGTCAACGGCGTCTCCACCAACATTGGCTTCCTGCGCGTGCTGCTCTCCCAGGACGACTTCCAGCACGAGCGCATCAACACCGGCTACATCGCCGCGCACCCGTTCCTGCTCGAGGCCCCGCCGGCAGCTGACGACGCCGGCCGCATCCTCGACTACCTGGCCAACGTCACGGTGAATAAGCCGAACGGTCCGCGACCGACCACGATCCGGCCGTCGAAAAAGCTGCCCACCACCGAGTACTCCGACACGCCGCGCGGCTCCCGCGACGAGCTGCTCGAGCTCGGCCCGAAGAAGTGGGCGGAGAAGCTGCGTAACCAGACCGCGCTCGGCGTCACCGAGACGACGTTCCGCGACGCGCACCAGTCCCTCCTGGCCACCCGCATCCGCACCAACACGCTCGTCGCTGCGGCGAAGCACGTCGGCCACCTCACCCCGGAGCTGACCTCCGTGGAGGCGTGGGGCGGCGCGACCTACGACGTGGGCATGCGCTTCCTGCACGAGTCGCCGTGGATGCGCCTGGACGAGCTGCGTGAGGCGATGCCGAACGTGAACATCCAGATGCTGCTGCGCGGCCGCAACACCGTCGGCTACACGCCGTACCCGGACTCGGTGACCAAGGCGTTCGTGCAGGAGGCGGCCACCTCCGGCATCGACATCTTCCGCATCTTTGACGCGCTCAACGACGTCTCCCAGATGCGCCCGGCGATCGAGGCGGTCCTGGAGACCAACACCACCGTCGCCGAGGTCGCCATGGCGTACTCCGGCAACCTCATGGACCCGAACGAGGACCTCTACACACTGGACTACTACCTGCGCCTCGCGGAGCAGATTGTCGACGCCGGCGCCCACGTCCTTGCCATCAAGGACATGGCGGGCCTCATGCGCCCGGCCGCCGCCGCGAAGCTGGTCTCCGCGCTGCGCGAGCGCTTCGACCTGCCGGTCCACGTGCACACCCACGACACCGCGGGCGGCCAACTGGCCACCTACCTCGCAGCCGCCAACGCCGGCGCCGACGTCGTCGACGTGGCGTCCGCGCCGTTGGCCGGCACCACTTCGCAGCCGTCGATGTCCGCGCTCGTCGCCGCGTTTGCCAACACGGAGCGCGACACCGGCATCTCCCTGCAGGCCGTCTCCGACATGGAGCCGTACTGGGAGGCCGTGCGCCAGGTCTACGCCCCGTTCGAGTCCGGCATCCCCGGCCCGACCGGCCGCGTGTACAAGCACGAGATCCCGGGCGGCCAGCTGTCCAACCTGCGCACGCAGGCGAACGCGCTGGGCCTGGGCGACCGCTTCGAGCTCATCGAGGACTACTACGCCGCGGTCAACGAGATCCTGGGCCGCCCGACCAAGGTCACCCCGTCCTCCAAGGTCGTCGGCGACCTGGCGCTGCACCTCGTGGGCGCGGGCGTGGACCCGAAGGACTTCGCGGAGAACCCGCGCAAGTACGACATCCCGGAGTCCGTCATCGGCTTCCTGCAGGGCGAGCTCGGTACGCCCCCGGGCGGCTGGCCGCTGCTTCGCGACGCCGCCCTGGCCGACCGCAGCCCCGTCGACCACACCGTCGAGGTCCCTGCTGAGCTCGAGGGCGACCTGGCGTCCGACGACCACGACGTCCGCCGCGTGGCCCTGGACAAGCTGCTGTTCCCGAAGCAGTACGCCGAGTTCCAGGAGCACCGCCGCACCTACGGCGTGACCGACCAGCTGTCGGACCGCACCTTCTTCTACGGCCTCGTCGAGGGCGAGGAGACCATGATCTGGTACGGCGAGATCGACGAGCAGCGCCCGCCGCTGTCCGTGCGCCTGGACGCCATCGGCGAGCCGGACGAGAAGGGCATGCGCCAGGTCATCCTTACCGTCAACGGCCAGGTCCGCCCGATGCTGGTGCGCGACGAGCACGCCGAGTCCACGGTCGCGGAGGCCGAGAAGGCGGACGCCTCGAACCCGGGCCACGTCGCCGCGCCGTTCGCGGGCGTGGTGAACATCACCGCCAAGGTCGGCGACGAGGTCAAGGCCGGCGACCAGGTCGCCACCATCGAGGCCATGAAGATGGAGGCCGGCATCTCCGCCACCCAGGACGGCACGATCGAGCGTCTCGCGTTCTCGCAGCCGACCAAGGTTGAGGGCGGCGACCTGGTGGTTGTCATCTCCGAAAAGTAAGTTTTGCCCACCTGAGCAGTTGGGTACAATTGCCCGGGTGAGAATGCTTCCCGTGCCGATGGGCCGCAGCGTCGCGACAGCGGCTGCGGCCCTTTTCCTGGCTGCGCCCGCGGCGGGGGCGGTGACGGTGGGGCAGGGGGACGCTGTCGTCGTGGATGGCTCCGAGTGCACCGTCGGCTTCAACGGCGAGCGCGAAAGCTTCACCGCCGCGCACTGCGGCACTAGCGGCGACAGGGTGCGCAAAGTGCTTGACGACGGCACGTGGTCCCCCGCAATCGGCACCCTCGATACCTCGCCGCGCAGCGAGGAGACGACCAACGACTGGGCCCGTATCCGGTGGGACGCGGGCGTCGAGCTCGGGCCGAACGAGTACACCGGCGACGCGCAGATCCCGCTGGACGACATCCGGCGCGGCGAAACCGTCTGCTACTACGGCTGGGCCACCGGCGCCGCGACCTGCGGCACCTACTACGCGCGGGTGGGCAACTCGTTCCTCGTGGACGTCGAGCCCGGCGCCCCGGGCGACTCCGGCGGGCCGATGTGGATTCCGGGGCGCGGCTTCGTCGGCGTGCACTCGGCGTCGCTCGAAGGGCGCGACAACCTGACGGGGCGCACGAAAGCGTTCACGCTCGGCGCGACGACGGCCGACGGCGGGCCGATCCGCGACGCGATCATCGACGTGTTCGTCAGCTACTTCAGCGACGACGCGCAGGCGGGCGCGCCGAAACCGCCGCCGCCCGAGCCGGCGGGCAGCAGTGATTCCTGGCTGCGCGCGGTGTTCAGCGGCGCGTTGCAGCTGCTCCTCGCCGTCCTATCCCTGATCTTCAACGGCTAGTCGGGTGGTCGGCCTTGGGCGGGGCCGCCGACGGGGGCGCGGTGCGGGGTGTAGCTCCGGCCGGTGAACTTGGGTGGGCTGTTGTTCGGCCCGACCCAGGCGATGCGGCCGTCGATGCGGGTCATGCGGCCGCGGCCCGGCTGGCCGTTGACGGCGTTGTGGTGCGGGCAAAGCCAGCACATGTTAGCCGGGGTGGTCTCGCCGCCCTGGATGTATTCGGTGAGGTGGTGGGCCTGGCACCCGCTGATTGGCGTGTTGCAGTCGGGCCAGCAGCAGGTCGGGGAATCCGCCTCGAGCGCGAGCCGCTGCACTGGCGAGGCCAGGCGCATGCGGTGCGTGTTAATGGGGCCGAGGTGCCCGGAGGCGAGGGTGATGTATCCGTCGGGGAGGATGTGCCGGTCGAGCACCTGGCTGGTGGTCATGCGGATCCCGGTGTTGGTCACCACGACCGGCTCGGTGTCCGGCTGGTCGTCGGTGCCGGCGAGGATGTGGTCGATCTGGTCGTCGGTGACAATGAGGTGGACGGCCGCCGGGGCCTGGGACAGCGAGCGGTTGTTCACCAGCCAATCGATCGCGTCGATCGTCGCGCCGTGCTCGTCGCGCGTCTCCAGGGTGGTGATGACGTCCTGCATCGCGTTTGATGACGCCGTGAACGTCACGCTGATCTTGTCGTGCGCCGTGCTGCGCCGGATGGTGGCGCCGTCCTTGGGAACGCGGGGCGCGAGAAACTTCTTGCGCAGCGTGGCGGCGCGCTTGGTCAGCGTCGCGGTGTCGCCGCGGGTGGCGCAGAGCTGCTCGGTGTAGTCCCAGCGGTCGGTGGGATCCGCGATGGCGCGGCCCGTGCACACGATCATGTCGAGCGTTTCGACGCAGTGGCTGTTGCGCCGCGCGGCGTCGCGGGCGCGCTGCTGATAGCGGGAGTGCGTGGTGGGCGCGAAAAATTTCGACGCCAGCTGGCACAGCGTCTCGGCGTAGTCATCGGCCGCGCCGAGGCCGGTCAGCGCGTCGGCGGAATAGCCGGCGTCGTAGACGTGCTCGAGCGCCGCGATACCCCCGGATTTGAAGGCGAAAAAGGCCTTCAGTTGTGCTTCCCCCATGCGCATGACGCTAACCCAGGCGCACGGACCCCGCAACCGGAACTCTAGAGGTCGAGGGCCATGACGTTGTCGAGGCCCTTGACGTCGTCGAAGCCGAACTGCTCGTAGCGGTGGCGCGCCCGCGGGTTGTCCGGGTCGACCCAGAGGGCGAGGCGCTCGGCGCCCTGCTCGCGCCCCAGCTGCACGGCCTGCTCGAGGAGGAGCGCGCCGAGGCGTTGCCCGGCGAAGCGGCCCTCGATCGCGATGGCCAGCTCGGGGATGTCGGGGCCGAGGTTGGCGTGGCCCTTGGACGGGTCGTCCCAGTAGCGGAACCAGAGGCCGCCGGCGGGGGTGTGGAATTCGTCGGTGGCGATGATGCCGCCGTCGGAATCCGGGTCCCAGCCGTAGACGTAGTCGTCGACGCCGGAGACGATGCTGTCGCGGTGCTGCTCGTGCATCGGCGCGTCCTCGTCGCCGAACACCTCGGTGAGGTAGTTCAAGCGCTGGAGGTAGGTGCGATCGGCTTCGACGGCGCGTCGGAATTGAAATGTCATGCGCCCCACGATAGCAACTCGGAGCAGGAACGCTGCTGGTTGTAGGATCTGCCGTATGCGTAACCGAGTCGCCGTCGCCCTCACCGCCACGATCGCCGCCACCGCCGCCGTGGCCCCGCCCGCGCACGCGGCGACCGCGGTGGCGCAGGGCGCGCAGATCGTCATTGCTGACAGTTCCAGCTGCGCCGTCGCGTTCAACGACCACGCCGAGCACATCAGCTACACTTCCGCGCACTGCGGCCTTTCGGGGGACAGGGTGAGGGTCAAGCTTGTCGACGGCACGCTCACCCCAGAAATCGGCACCCTGTACCCCTCCTCGCGCTGGGGCGACAGCGTCACGGGCAACGACTGGGCGGCGATCCGCTGGGACGACGGGGTGCGCCTTGCGGGGAATGGGAGGAGTGGGGACGAGGTGGCGTCGATAAGCGAGATGCGTCCGGGGCAGCAAGTGTGCACCTATGGCGCGGCCTCGCGGCGCGTGATCTGCGGGAAGTACGCGGGGAGCGTGAACAATAACGTGTACTTCGACGGCGAGACGGGGCAGCACGGCGACTCGGGCGGGCCGGTGTGGGCGCCCGGGCGCGGGTTCCTCGGCGTGTACTCGGGGGTGAGCGTGATTGAGTCGAAGAGCGAGGGGGAGCACCAGCTGTCGCGCGCGTCGGCGGCGAAGAACGGCGGGCCGGTCGAGTCGGCTGACGAGATCGCGCTGATCTCGAAGTACTACAGCGTGCAGCAGCCGACGGCGCACAAGGCGGAGCTGCCTGACGACGCGCTCAGCGGCGCCGCCGCGGGCTCCGCCAAGCGCATCGAGGGCAGCACCAGTTTGGAAGAGGGCACGCTGCCGGTGATCGCGATCATCGTCGTCGGCGTGCTCGCGGCATCCGCGCCGGTCATCGGGCAGATCCTGCAGACCGTGGTGGAGTGGAAGGGCGAGGGGATCCTTGGGTAGGCCGCTACTTCAGCTCCATCAGCACGGCGGCCTTGTTCACCTGGGCGCCTTCCTCGGCGGCGAGGCCGGTGACGGTGCCGGCCTTGTGGGCCTTGACCGGGTTCTCCATCTTCATGGCCTCGAGGACCAGGAGGACGTCGCCCTCCTCCACGGCGTCGCCCTCGGCGACGTTGAGCTTGATCACGGTGCCCTGCATCGGGGAGGCCACGGCGTCGCCGGAGACGGCCGCCTTGGACCCGCCGGAGCGGCGCTTCTTCGGCTTCTTGCGCTGGGCGCCGCCGAAGACGAGGGAGGCGGGGAGCGCGACTTCGATGCGGCGGCCGTTGACCTCGACGGCGAACGTGCGCGTCTCGGCGTCGTCTGTAGCGTCGGCGTCGTCGGTGGTGTCGTCGCTGGTGAGCTCGTTGACCCACTCCTCCTCGATCCAGCGCGTGTACACGTCGAAGGAGTCCTCGGTGCCCACGAACGCGGGGTCGTTCACAATCGCTTTGTGGAAGGGGATGACGGTGGGGAAGCCGGTGACCACATACTCGTCGAGGGCGCGGCGGGCGCGCTGCAGCGCCTCGGTGCGGTCCTCGCCGTAGACGATGAGTTTGGCCAGCATAGAGTCGAACTGCCCGCCGATGACGGAGCCCGCGCGCACGCCGGAGTCGACGCGCACGCCCGGGCCGGCCGGCTCGACGTACTCAGTGACTGTGCCCGGGGCGGGCATGAAGTTGGCCGTGGCGTCCTCGCCGTTGATGCGGAACTCGAAGGCGTGGCCGCGCGGGGTCGGGTCCTCGGTGAAGCGCAGCTGCTCGCCACGCGCGATGCGGAACTGCTCGCGCACCAGGTCCACGCCGGTGGTGGCCTCCGTGACGGGGTGCTCCACCTGCAGGCGCGTGTTGACCTCCAGGAACGAGATCAGCCCGTCGGAGCCGACGAGGTACTCCACGGTGCCGGCGCCGTAGTAGCCCGCCTCCCGGCAGATGGCCTTGGCAGAGGCGTGGATGCGCTCGCGCTGCTTGTCGGTGAGGAACGGCGCGGGTGCCTCCTCCACGAGCTTCTGAAAGCGGCGCTGCAGTGAGCAGTCGCGCGTGCCCATCACGACAACGTTGCCGTGCATGTCCGCCAGCACCTGGGCCTCCACGTGGCGGGCCTTGTCCAGGTAGCGCTCGACGAAGCACTCGCCGCGGCCGAACGCGGCCGTCGCCTCGCGGGTGGCGGACTCGAACAGCTCCGGGATCTCCTCACGGGTGTACGCCACCTTCATGCCGCGGCCGCCGCCGCCGAACGCCGCCTTGATGGCCACCGGCAGCCCGTGCTGGTCCGCGAACGCTACGACTTCGTCCGCGTTGGCGACCGGGTCCTTGGTGCCCGGCGCCATGGGGGCGTTGGCCGCCTCGGCGATGTGGCGGGCAGTGACTTTGTCACCCAGCGCGGCGATGGACTCCGGCGACGGGCCGATCCAGGTCAGCCCCGCGTCGATCACGCGGCGGGCAAACTCGGCGTTCTCGGACAGGAAGCCGTAGCCGGGGTGGATGGCGTCCGCGCCGGCCTTCGCGGCGGCGTCGAGGATCTTGTCCATGTCCAGGTAGGACTCTGCGGCGGTGGCGCCGCCGAGGGAGAAGGCTTCGTCGGCAAGCGCTGCGAACGGCGCGCCCCGGTCCGGGTCGGCGTACACGGCGACGGAGGCGATGCCCGCGTCCTTCGCGGCGCGGATCACGCGCACGGCGATTTCGCCGCGGTTGGCCACCAGGACTTTGGTGACTGGGTTCTGGCTGGTGCTCGGTTCAGTACGCACGAAAATCCCGTCTTTCTCGCAATCGATTAGTGTTGCCAAACTATATCGGTTTTCGGTGCCCAATGTTACAACCCGGAGGTCGCGAGGCGGAAGTTCCGCGCCCGAGCGCAGGATTCTAGGAGGCGCCGGAGCCCTGCTCCACCGGCACGCGCACCATGTTGCCCCACTCGGCCCAGGAGCCGTCGTACAGCGAGATGTTTTCAAAGCCGAGGATGTGGTTGAGCACGTACCAGGTGTGCGCGCTGCTCTCGCCGAGCTGGCAGTAGACCACGGTGCGCGCCTTCGGGTCGAAGTCCTCGTAGATCGCGGCGATGTTCGGCAGGTCCTTGAACAGGGCGTTCGGGAACAGGGAGCGGCCCCACGTCACGTTGACCGCGCCCGGGATGTGGCCGTGGCGTAGCGTGCTCGGGGACTTGCCAGGGGCGCGGTCCGCGGTCGGGTCCTCGGCGGTGCCGTCGTATTGGTCGGCCGGGCGGGCGTCGATAAGCTGCGCGGGCGTCTCCGCGAGCAAATCGGCGGCGAAGGTGCGGTACGGCGCGTCGTTGCGCTCGACCACGGGGTAGTCGGAGGCCGGGAACTCCGGCACGGCGAAGGAGGTGTCGCGCTCCTCGCCCATCCAGGCGTCGCGGCCGCCGTCGAGCAGGCGCACGTCCGGGTGGCCGAACAGCTCGAAGACCCAGGCGGTGTAGGCGGCCCACCAGTTGGACTTGTCGCCGTAGACCACGATCGTGTCGTCGCGGGTAATGCCGCGCTCGCTCATCAGCTTGGCAAACGCCTCTCCGTCGATGAAATCGCGCGTGACCGGGTCGTTGAGGTCGCGGTGCCAGTCAATGCGCACCGCGCCCGGGATGTGCCCGATGTCGTAGAGGTAAGCGTCCTCGTCGCTCTCCACGACGCGCAGCCCCGGCTTGCCCAGGCGCGCGGAGAGCCACGCGGCGGAGACGAACTTCTCGGGGTGCGCGAAGTCTTTGAATTTCGGGTTGTCGTCGAGCTCAATGCTCATGGTGGTTCCCCTTCGGTGCATGCTTATCGACGCTTCTTCGCCTCGATTTCACCGCTCACCCTACCGCGTGCCGCGCGCCGCCGGGGCAAAACAGCGGATTGGACGCCTGTTTGAACTGGTCGCTGCGCTGCGCGCACCCAGCCAGTTGTGAAGTTGCACACCTCGCGCCCGCTCGCGCGGTGGAACCGCAGCGCTGGCCTTAAAATTCCGTGTGTAACACCTGCTCGGCAGCGCCTGCGACCGAGACTCTTGCCAACCAGGCCTAAAAGAAAGGGCATCCCGTGCACAAAGCAATCGTCGTCTTCGAGGTCGAGGGCGGATCTGACAAGCAGTTCAACGGCCACCGGAAAGACACCATGCCCATCGTCGACGCGATCAAGGCGGCCGGCTGGCACGCCGAGGTCGTCTTCTACCGCCCCGAGTGGTCGGAAAAGCTGTTCGAGTACGTCACCGAGCGCTTCGACGCCTACATCTCCCGCGTCAACCCTGGCAACATCCCGGGCGGGGAGAAGGGGTACTTCGAGCTGCTGACCAAGCTTGCCGACGCCGGCCTGGTCGGCATGTCCACCCCGGCCGAAATGATGGCGTACGGGGCGAAGGACGCGCTAGTCAAGCTCAACCAGACCGACCTCGTGCCCGCCGACACGGCCGCCTACTACGACGTCGCTTCTTTCCACGACACGTTCCCGACCTCCCTGTCCTACGGCGAGCGCGTGCTCAAGCAGAACCGCGGCTCCACCGGCTCCGGCATCTGGCGCGTCCGGCTGGCTGATAAGGCGCAGGCCGAGGCGCTGGAGCCGGGCACCGCCCTGCCGCTGGACACCAAGCTCAAGTGCACCGAGGCGGTGGACAACCACACCGAGGAGCGCGAGCTGGGCGAGTTCATGGACTTCTGCGACCAGTACATCATCGGCGACAACGGCATGCTCGTGGATATGCGCTTCATGCCGCGCATCACCGAGGGCGAGATCCGCATCCTGCTCGTCGGCCCGCACCCCGTCTTCGTGGTGCACAAAAAGCCGGCAGCCGGCGGCGATGCGTTCTCCGCGACCCTGTTCTCGGGCGCGACGTACACCTACCAGAAGCCGGAGGAGTGGCAGGAGCTGGTGGACATGTTCGCCGCGGCCCGCCCGGTGATAGCGGAGAAGCTCGGCGGCGACAACATTCCGCTGATCTGGACCGCGGACTTCATGCTTGCCGACGACGACGAGACCGGCCAGGACACCTACGTCCTCGGCGAAATCAACTGCTCCTGCGTCGGCTTCACCTCCGAGCTGGACATGGGCATCCAGGAGCTGGTGGCCAAGGAAGCCATTGGCCGCGTGGAGGCGAAGTTCGCCTGACGCGTTTCCGGTACATTGCAGAAAAGGTAATGCTTTAATGCAATTGGCCTTATTAATCAGTGAGGCTCAACCGGAAGGAAGACGTAGCGAGTGGCAACTGTGTACGGGAAGACCCGCCCCGGCCAAGGCGGATGGGCCGACTTTGCGTCCGAGGTGGACAAGTACTTGGAAAGCGAGGTCGACGGCTACGCCGTGACCTTCGCGATGCGCGAGCACGCCGAAAAGTACGGGCTGGGCGAAAACGACGACCGTGCAAAGAAGGCGCGGAAGCGCACCCAGAGACGGCTTATCGCCATCGTCCTATTCCCGGTCCTGTTTGTCCTGGGCATCATCGTCTCCCTCTTCAACAAGGGCCTCGGCGGCATCATGATGTTCGCGGGCGTGCTCGCACTGGTCTACCTGGGCCTGAGCGGTTTCCGCTCCATGGACCGCCGCATCAACAAGGATAAGGAAAACAAGGCGTATGTGAACAAGGGCCTGGAGAAGCAGGTCAATGAGAAACGCCGCGCCGAGGTCGAGCGCCTCGTCGGGCTGGCGCGCCAGGGCCGCCCGGAGGAAACCGGGCTGCCGGAGCCGCTGCAGCGCGTCTCCCGCGGTTACCTGGCGGAGGAACGGATCGGTGAGATGCTCGAGCAACAGCTGCCGGACTCCATCGAGGTTGCCCACGACGTGACGATCCGCACCGACTCCCGCTCCGGGCTGGCCAAGGCCGTCGACGGCTTCGACGACGCAACGTCCGAGCTGTTCTACGGCACGACGCCGGAGACCCGTAAGTTCGGCCTCGCGATGGGCGTGATCGGCATGCTCGGCGAGCTGTCCCGCAAGAGCGCGGTGACCGCCAACGCGGACCACGTCCTGTCCACCGCGGCGGGCGTGATCATGGTGGACACGAAGCACTGGACCGGCGAGCTCAGCCTGGATGAGAACGGCCAGTTCACCGCAGGCCCGAACCACGCGGGCAGCCAGTACCGCGAGAAGGCGGCCAGGACGACGCGCTTCGAGGCATCGCGCCTCAACCGCGGCGACGTCGCCATGATCATCCTTGCCGTGGTCGGCGGCACCGTGCGGGGCGGCAGGATTGAGCAGCACGAGGATGGCCAGATCCCCATCATCGCCGTTCCTGCGGAGGACGTGCCGCGCGTCGTCACGGAGCTCCACAACGCCGGCCGCCTGCGCGAGCCGATCCCGATGAGCTCGGTGGCGGCGAACTCCCCGGGCACTGAGTGGTACCCGCAGAGCTAGGCGCCGCTAGGCGCCACTAGTCGTAGGTGCCGAGCAGATAGTGGACCGGGTAGTTCCACCACCTGTTGAACTCGTCGATGCTGCCAGAGACCGGGACGACCGCGCCGCCGTCGTTGCGCAAATGCACCGTGTAGTGCGCGGTGATGCCCTCGGCGGTGGCGCCGGTGCGCTCGCCCCAGGCCAGGTCCACGCCGCCGTCGGGGGTGGGGGTGACGGACTCGATCTTGTCCACCGCCGCCATGTCCTGGGCGGGCGCGCCGTTGACGTACAAGGCGAGACCGTCGGCGATGGAGGCGCCGGTGCCGGCGGGGCGGTGCTCGTCGCCAAGCGAGCCGCGGAAGATGATCCAGCTCAGTGGCGCGCACGGGTCGTAGGCGTTGTCGATGTCCTCGATCCAGTAGTTGAAGTCGCTGCCGTCATCTGCCGGCATGCGGCCAGGGGCTGTGCCGGAAGGGTAGGCCTCGCGCGGGTCCTTCGGCAGCTGCGCGCAGGCATCCGCGTTGTCTTGAGTTTGCTGCGCCGGCGGCGTGGCGCTCTCCGAGGCAGTGCTCTCCGGGGCAGCGTTGTCCGAGGCAGTGTTCTCCGGGCCTGTGGGCTCCTCCACCACGGTGGTCTGCGTGACAGTCACGGTAGGCGGGTCGGCTGGCTCGTTGCTGCAGGCGGCAAGCGGGAGCAGTGTCGCGAGGACAGCGGCTGGAAGGATTCGTCGCATGGGTTCTTAGAGGAGTTCGTCGACGCTGGCCGGGTCGGCGTCGGAAAGCATTTGGCGGCAGCGGTCGTACTCGGCGTCGTCGCCAATCGCCTTGGAGGCAAGCGCGAGCATGGCGATTGCCTTAAGCACCGGCACGTTCGCCTCGTGCGAGGCCGGGACCGGGCCCCAGCCCTTCCACCCGTTGGCGCGCAGGCGGTCGAGCGAGCGGTGGTAGCCGGTGCGCGCGTACGCGTAGGCGATCAGCTCGTCGCCGCCGTCGAGCTCCTTTTCGGCGCGGGCGGCCCACACGGCGGGGGAATCCGGGTGGGTGAGCGCGGTCTCGCGGGCCAGGGGGTCCTCGCCCCTCGCGGGATCATCGGGCAGGTGGAGCGGCGGGGGTGCGAGCATGTCGTTGATTTCCATGCGCGCCAGGCTAGCAGTTTGGGCTTTTCGACGTGCCAGCGCGCACCAGTTGCCTTACAGTAGTACGCAACTGACACGAAGGAGACCCTATGGCAAGCCCGCTCTACGTTGCGAAGAAGGGAACGTACGAAGAGTTCTGCGAGGTCTTCGATCCCGCGAAAAACGATGTGACTGACATGTTGTTCGGGGCGCTGACCAACGGTGACCCGGAGGCGCGCGCGAAAATCTGCAACGACATGTTGGATCGTGGCGCGG
The DNA here is from genome assembly GCF_002285125.1 of Corynebacterium gottingense. Lineage (NCBI taxonomy): Bacteria > Bacillati > Actinomycetota > Actinomycetes > Mycobacteriales > Corynebacteriaceae > Corynebacterium > Corynebacterium gottingense. Next base: position 142,583 of record NZ_NSGN01000003.1, on the reverse strand, counting down.
ATGCGTCGCGCGAGGAATACGGGCAGAACGCGCTGACGATCCTGCTCGGTCGGCATCGCCATCTCGGCGCGGGCGACGGGGCGCTGGTCAAAAGGCTTGTTCAGGGTGGCGCGGACGTGAATTTCCGCGAGCGCCGAGGGGATGTGCCGATCAAGCTCGTGGTGTCGAATTCCTCCGACGACGAGGAGCGCCGGGAAGTCTACGAGGCGCTGTTCGGCGTCGAGGAGCTCGACCTCAGCCTGCCGTCGAACGTGCGCAACCCGAAAAACACCGTCGGCGGCTGGTTGCGCATGAACGTGGATGGGCGTCCCGGCAAGCTGGATGTGCTCGACGAGTTCCTCCAGGCCCGTGGCGAGTGAGTGAAGGAGGCCCCCATGGCAAGCCCGCTCTATGTTGCCGGGAATGGCACCTACGAGGAGTTCTGCGAGGTCTTCGACGCGGAAGAAAACGACGTGACCGACATACTATTCGCGGCACTGACCAACGGTGACCCGGAGGCGCGCGCGAAGATCAGCAACGACATGTTGGGCGGGGGCGCTGACGCTGCGCGGGTCGACACTGGCCAGAACGCACTGACCCTGGTGTGCTCGCACGAAGCGCTGGGCGCAGGCGACGCCGCGCTGGTGCAAAGGCTTATCGACGGCGGCGCGGACGTGAATTTCCGCAACCGTAGCGGGGACGTGCCCATCAAGCTGGCCATTGACATGGGGATGGATGATGCACAGCGTCGGCCGATCTACGAGGCGTTGTTCGGCACGGGCGTGCTCGACCTGAGCCTGCCGTCGAGCGTGCGCAACCCGAAAAACACGATCGGTGGTTGGCTACGCATGTGCGTGGACGCGAACCCCGAAGGCCTCGCCGTGCTCGACGAGTTCCTTTCTGCCCGCGGGTACTAGTCCCAGAAATCGGAGGCGTTGAGGCCGAAGCGGTAGAGGCAGCGGCGAAGCAGCGGCATGGACAGGCCGATGACGCTGGTAGGGTCGCCGTCGATGGAGTCGATGAACCAGCTGCCCAGCGCTTCGAGCGTGAACGCGCCGGCGCATTCGAGCGGTTGGCCGGAGGCGGCGTAGGCCTCGATGTCGGCGTCCGAGACGTCGCCGAAGCGGATTGCGGTGGAAATGGTGTCCACGACCCACTCGCCCTTATGCGCAACGGCGTGGCCGGTCAGCAGGTGTGCTTCCTTGCCACGTTGGGCTTTCCAGCGCGCGATGGTGCGCTCGGTGGTGTGGGGTTTGCCCAGCAGTTGGCCGTCTAGCAGCAGCATCGAGTCGCAGCCGACGACCACGTCGTTGGGGAAGTCGGGTGCCACGGTGGCGGCTTTCGCTTGCGCAAGCTTTTCCACGATCACCCGTGGCTCAGCTCCGGCCAAATCCCGAATGATCGCGTCCTCGTCGACGTGGGCGGGCCGCAACACTGGGGTGACGCCACCCTGCTCAAGCAGCATGCGGCGCGAGGGGGACTGGGAGGCGAGAACGAGGCGCATGGGGTTAGAAGTAGGTGACGTTGGCGAATGCGTGCGGGTTGAACAGCTGCTCCCCGTGGTGTGCCAGGGCGGGGGCGCCCCAGCGGTTCTGGTCTGCAGGCTGCTGCTTCGCCTTCGCGGCTGCCTGGAGGTCCGTAAGGACGGTTGCGAGCGCGGCGAGCTCGTCCTCGGTGGGGTTGCCCTTGGTCACCGTGAACCGGGTGGCAGTTGGTGCAGTCATAGCATTCCTTTCAGCGAGAAAGAATTTAGTGTAGCGAAAGTATATCGGCTACAGCGGGATGTTGCCGTGCTTCTTCTGCGCCGGATATGCAACCTTGCGCTCCAACAGGCGCAGGCCCTCCAGGACGTGGCGGCGAGTTGCCGACGGTGGGATGACCGCGTCGACGAGTCCGCGCTCGGTGGCCACGTACGGGTTGAGGTTCTCCTCGGCGTACTGCTCGGCGTCGACGCCGAGGTGGGAGGCGGCGGTGGGGGCGTCGGCAAGCGCGATCTGTGCGGTGGGCCACGCAAAGACCAAGTCAGCGCCCAGGCCCTTGGAGCCGAGCACCGTGTAGGCGGTGCCGAGCGCCTTGCGGGTCACCACGGTCATCGTGCCGACCTGCGCCTCGGCGAAGGCGTAGGCGAGCGCGGCGGCACCAGCGGGTGCGCCGGCGTGCTCCTCGTCGACGGAGGGCACGAAGCCGGGGGAGTCCACGAACTGCACAAGCGGCAGGTTGAACGCGTCGCAGGTGCGGATGAAGCGGGCGGCCTTGCGCGCGCCGGCTTCGGTGAGGCAGCCGGCGAGCACGCTCGGCTGGGTGGCCACCACGCCGACGGCGCGGCCGTGGACGTGCGCGAACCCGGTGAGCACGTTGCCGGCGTAGTCGGCGCCGAGCTCGTAGAAGTCGCCGTCGGTGACTGCGGCGACGATCTCGGCGACCTCGTAGGGCTGCGCGTCGTCGTCCGGGATGATGGAGTCCAGGTCGACCTCTGCGGCAGCGTGCTCCGCGTCCGCGCCGAGCGGGGAGGCGGCCTGGTTGTTCAGCGGCAGGTAGCCCACGATGCGCTGCACCGCATCGAGTGCGCCCGCCATGTCCGCGGCGGTGACGTGCGCAAGGCCTGTGGTCGCGGCGTGCACGGCCGCACCGCCGAGCGCGTCGGCGGTCGTCGCGGTGCCGGAGACCTGGCTGACAATGTCGGTGTCGGACAGGTGGAGGCTCGCGCCTTCGACCATCACGGTGACGTCGGCAAGCGGCACTGTGGTCGCCGCGAGGGTGGCGACCTCGCCGGCCACCAGCGCAATCTGCGGCACGAGGCCGGAGGCGTGGGTGGCGGCGCGCAGCAGTTTGGCCTGCATGTGGGCGGTGACAATGCCTTCTTGCCAGCGCGGACCGACCGAGTCGTAGATGCCGATGACCGGTACGCCGGTCTTGGTTGCCAGATCAAAGAGTTTGAGCATTTTCTCGGCGTAGACCTCGCCGATGGCCCCGTCGAAGATGTCGGGATCCTGGCTGAAGATGCAGACCCGGCGGCCGTCGATAAGCCCATAGCCCGTGATGACGCCATCGGTGGCGGGCTTCGTGCGATCCATCTTGTACGCCTCGACGCGGTGGCGCGCGAGCGCGTCGGTTTCCACGAACGAACCGTCGTCGAGCAGCGCCTCCACGCGCGCGCGTGCCGTCATCGCGCCTTCGGTCGGCGCCTCCGCGCGATCAGCGGCCGGCGTGCGCGCCTCGTCCAGGCGGTTGCGCAGGTCCTGGATGCGGCCCGCGGTGGTCTTCAAATCGGGTTTTGCAGTCTTGTCGCCCATAAGCCCTCAGTCTATGCCCCTATCTGTTAAGCACCAAAGATAAAACCACACGTTGTATCGTCCGGTCGGGCATAAGCGTTTCGCCCCGCGCACCGTCGCGGCGCTTGCCGTCTCCGCTTTGGCACTGAGTGTCGTCCCGGGGGTCGCTGATGCGGACGATTCCGATGACGCCAAGAATCTCATTAGCGCAATTTCCACCCGCCTCGGCTCTGAGCTCGACGACAACGCCGACGACGTCAACGAAGGCGAGGGCGACGACAAGAACGACGTCGCATAGGACCAGGGCAAACAGGAAGAGGGTTCTTCCCAGGGCGCTAAGGCTGCCGGTGTCGCCGGTGGCCTGGCGCTGGTGCTCGCCCTGATCGCTGGCGCCTACCAGGCTGGTCTGCTGCCGAGTATCCCGGGCCTGCCGAAGTTCTTCTAGTCACTTCCGGCCCACCCAAACACTGAGCGGGTGCCTCGAGTTATCCGAGGCACCCGCTTTGTCGCGTCAGGGCTTATCGCTTATCGACGCCACGCTCATGCACCACCACCTGCGGTTCTTCAACTCCGGCGAAGATCAGTTCAAGGCGAGTGACCGGTTCGCCAAGCGCTTCCTCGAGCAGGGTGGCGTAGATGTCCAGCTGCAAAAAGTAGCTGGACACGGTCTCCGGTTTGGCGGTAACGTCGGTCTTCCAGTCGGCGATGACCCATCCGGCATTGTCGCTGCTGGTGTCACGGTAGAGCAGGTCGATGTAGCCGTTGACCGCGGTGCCGTCGACTGTGCCGATAACCGGCAGCTCCCGCTGTGCCTTGGCATCAGCCTCGAGGCTGCGCGTGTACGGGGCGGATTCGGCGAAGCTCGCGGCGACGCGCACCACGTCTTTCACGGCCGAGGTCGGCAGCTCGTAGAGCGAGGCCACTGTGGCGGCGACCTGCTCGAGCTCGTCGCCCTGGGGCAGGTGCTCCATCACGTCGTGGACTGCGGTGCCGAAGTCGGTGCCGGCGTTGTCCCGGTAGAGACCGCTGTTGATCTGGCGGGCCGGGAAGCCGGCTGCCGCCACCCGCTCATCCAGGGAGTGGCGCAGGCGTACGCCAGTGACGTGTGTGTGGCGCGGCACCGCGTCGTCCGCCGGGCGGGACTGCGCCCGATGCACGCCGTTCGGGTCGGCGGTGGGCTCGGGGTTGGCCTGGTCCTTAGCGTGAGCGATGGCGGTGACGCCCATTCGTTGGGTGATGCCGGTCGCCTTGGCAAGTGCTTCGGCATTCGTAGTGAAGCGCTCTGCGTTCGGCGCACTGCGGGCGGCGTCCGGCGCCTTGGGTGCCGCGATGGCGTCGAAACCTGGCAGTTCCTCACGGGCAATGGGGGCGTATTGGGTGGAGTCGTCGATGACCTCGGCGAGCTTCGCGCCGCGCTGCGCTTTGGTGTACTCGCGTGGTCCACCCTTCTTCTTGGGCCTGTTTTTCTTGAGTTGCAGCGGGATAGCCAGGACGGACTTGGCGCGCGTCATGGCGACGTAGAGCAGGCGGATCAGCTCGTTGGCGTCGGCTTCGTCGTCGAAGGCCTTGGCAACGAGGTAGTTGGGGGTCGGCGCGTCCTTGAGCTTGAACTGCGCGGTGCTATCTGCCCGGGAGAAGGTGCGTACCGCGCGACTGCTCGAGGTGTGGCCGGACATGCCAGCGACGATGACCATGGGGAACTCGCGACCTTTGGACTTGTGGATCGTCATGAAGCGAACTGCGTCGGTGCCGGTATCAAGCAGAGGCTCGGAGACGCCCTGGTTGGTTTCAGCTTGGGTGTCAGACCAGCGAACAAATTCGCGGAGGCCGAGCCCGGTTGTGGCAGAGAAGCGGTCAGCGAGCGTGAGCAACGTCTCCACGCGCGGGAGGTGGTCGGGGTGGCCACTTGCGGCGTAGGCCTCCGCGAGTCCGAACTCCGCGACGATGCGGCGCACCATGGTCGCCGCATCGGTGCGCTGTGCTTCCGCGGAAAGTCGGCGAAGCTGCTCGACGCAAGTGTCGACGCTCGCAGCAACCTCATCCTGCGTCATCGCGGCGTCGAGCGACTCCGGGGCTTCATGGAGGTGCTCGCGGCGTACCTGCGCCCACCGAGCGATGTCCGCATCCGAGCAGCCGAGAAGTGCGGTGCGCAGGGCAGCGATGCGGGTGAAGTTGTCAGCGGGGTCGGCCACCGCGCGCAGTACAGTGAACAGGTCGTTCAGCTCCGGGGTGGCAAAAAGCGCGCCGGAGCCCTCGGAAACCCAGGGGATGTCTGCGTCGCCGAGGACCTGCATCAGGCGCAGCGCATCGTTGTGGGTGGGCACGACGATGGCGATGTCGGAGTAGCGCAGGGGCGCTCCGGCTTGCGCACCGCTGTGGTGGACGAAGCGAGGGTCCGCACCGGCAACCGCCGCACGAATGAGCGCGACAACGTCGGCGGCTTCGCGTTCGCGCAGTTCGGCGGGCGGCAGGTCTTCCGCGTCTGCGTCCTGCAGCACGATGAACGCGCCCTCGCGGCCTTCCGTGGCGTCCTGGGGAAGCATGGGCACGTAGTGGGCTTGGGCTGGGCCGTCGTTGGAGCTCGCGTGGGCGTCGAAAAGCTGCCCGTAGAGTTCGTTGACAGCGGCGACGACCGCTTCCGAGGAACGGAAGTTTCGCGAGAGCTGCTTCACGCCGTGGTCGGCATCGCGGGCGGCGGCGCTGGTGCGTGCAGCGACGTAGGTGTCGATGTCGGCGTTGCGGAACTTGTAGATCGACTGCTTCGGGTCGCCGACCATGAACAGGCGGCCGGGCTGCGGGGTGTCGTGCGGCCCGCGGGCGATCGCGGTGACGATGTCGAGCTGCGCGGGGTCGGTGTCCTGGAATTCGTCGACGAAGATGACGCGGTATTGCTCATGCAGCTTTGCGCGCACCTCGTCGTCGACCACGAGCTGTTGCGTCAGGTAGATCATGTCGTGGAACTCGAGGACGCCGGTGCGGTGGCGCGTGTCGGCGGCTCTGAGCACGAGGGCCGCGAGCACGGGAGCGATTGTCGACGTCGCCGTGTACCCCGCGTAGCACCCAAGCTCATCGAGTCGCTCGAGGAAGTCCTTGTACTCCTCCTTGACCTGCTTAGCTTCCGGCTTGCTGCCGCCGGTATTGCCAGGTTTAGGCAAGCTGAGCTCGGCGAGGGAGTCCGCCGCGTCGAGCTCGGCCAGGCGGTCATCGAAGAAGGCGAGGAGTTTGTCGGAGACGCCCGAGGCGTAGGCACGATCGCGGATCAGGCGCAGCTGCTTGCACAGGCTGGCTCGTAGCTCGTCTTCGGGTGGCGCCTCGAAGGCGGACGCTTTGATCGTGGCGCCGAGCTCGCCCCAGTGCGCGTCCATCCACTCGACCAGCTCTTGCAGGTGCTTGAAGGTCACGCCCTCGCCCAGGAGGTACTGCAGTTGGGTGATGAATTCGGCTGCGGAGATGTTCGTCGGCAGGGCGTCGATAGTTGCTGTGGCTTCTTCGCTGCCCTCGAAGAGCGCGGTAATGGTCTCGATAATTGCCTCGCTGTGCTGGGCAGAGGAGAAATAAGCGGCGAGGTCATCGACGGCGTCGACCTTGGGCGGCAGGCCGGCCTCCAACGGGTACTGCTTGAGCACGCGCAGGCAGAAGGAGTGAAGCGTGCCGAGCGCGGCGCCGGGCAGACCTTCGAGCGCTTCTTGGGCGCGCTGCTTGGCCCGCTCCGGGTCGTGGAATGCGCGGGGCTGCCCATTGCCGAGCGTGTATGCCCCGGTGTCGCGCACCTGGATGAGCGCGCGGCGCAAACGGGCGGTGAGCTCCGCGGCTGCGGCTTCGTTGAAGGTGATGGCGGCGATCTGATCGATGCGGGTGCCGCGCTCGATAATCAGCGTGAGCAGGCGCTGGATGAGCATGACGGTCTTGCCGGAGCCGGCACCCGCCTCGACGAAGCAGGAGAGCTCGACTTGGTTCTGGATGAATTCACGGTTGGCTTCGTCCTCGGAGAGGCGGTCGGCAAATGGTGCTTGAGTCATTGATTTTCCTCTCGCGGGGCTAGGCGTCGGCGGGCGCAGTGTACTCGGTGGTCAGAGGCTGCTCGAAGTCCAAAGGCGGCATAGTCGCTGTCAACGCGTTGTAGTTGGACACCCCCAGGCGCAGGCGCTCGTCGCTGTTCCAGCGCTCCGGGATAGCGTGTGGCGGGAACGCACCGTGCTGGATGTGGCGGTAGACATTGCCTAGGTTGGTCTGCAGCGTTGCAACTGCGTCGTCGTCGACAGTGATTTTCACGTGTGAGTCGTCCGGGTCACGGAAGAACCAGTAGCGCGCCTGCACCTCGGTGACCTCGCCGGGCCACTCTGCGGGCCCGCCGGGGAAAAGCACGGCCGGATCACCCGTGGCGGCAAGCGCGCGCACGATGTAGCCGTACAGAGCCAGCTGGAAGTAGTAGTGCGGCGCGCCGTCTTTGACCTGCCCGGTCGGCGTCTTCTGCTCCACGTACGTGCTTGTCGTCTTGCCCTTGCCGGACTTGTAATCGGTCACGCGCACGATGACGGTGCCGTCTTCCACCTTGTAATCAACGCGGTCGGCGTAGCCCTTCACCGGCAGGTCCACGCCGAGCTCGGGAAGCGGAAGCGACGCCGCGGGCTCTTCCTCGGTGTTGCCAAAGGCGAACTCGGTGGCAAGTGGCGTCCAGCCTTCTTCTGCCTCGTTGCGCTCCTGGGCGAGCCAGCCGTGTACGTCCTTGCGCGCCTGCTCGGCAAAGGTGACCCACACCAGCGGGTTGATCTGGTCAGTGCGGCGCTGCGCCAGTTCCCGGTCTAGGGTGTGATCCATCACCTCGACGGCCTCGCCCTCCCAATCCAGGTCGGCGTAGTGCTCGGGGCGGTTGGGATTGTCCAGCCACACCTCGTTGGTCCAGCGCTCAAACACGGCGTGCAGGATCGTGCCGGTGTCGGAGGAGGCGACGTGCATATCCTCCGCGTCGTCCTCAAGCACCCAGTTGCCGGTCACGCGCTGGATAAAGTACTCCAGCGGCGACTTGGTAAAGCCCTCCAGCGCGGAGCTGGAAATCGGTTTCTGTAGCGTGTGCAGGCCAAAGTCGGTGCCGGTGTAGCCGGTAAATTCGCCGGCGACGCCCGCATGCCGCGCCTGCATGATCTCCGCGTAGCGCGCCGCCTGCTTACTCGGGTGGCCGGTCAGCGCGTTCGCGAGCGCCAGTTCAGTCTGGCTCGTGGGCGTGCGCTCGCCGCTTACTAGCCCCGGGTAGAGCGCATCAACGCGGGTTTCGTCCTGGTCAAGCCAGGTGGAGGGCTCGGTCAAGCCTCCGCCGGCAATCCCAGATCGGGCGCGTGTGAGCACAATGCTTCTCGACGCCCGCAGCGCCCCCGCAAGCGTCCGCTCCCTACGCGCCAGGAACTTGTCCGGAGTGGTGTGCTGCTGCGCCTGCGTCATCGTCGCGCTCGGGGTCAGTGAGCCGGGCAGGGCAGCGTCGGTGGTGCCGGTGATGAACGCGAGCTGGAGGTTGCGCCCGTCCAGGCTCTCAAGCGGTCCGACCGAGAGCACACCGGTGTTGGTGGCGCGCGCCGGGCGGGCGGCGAGTTCGCGAGTGATCTCGAGAGCGCGCTCACGTTGGGGCGCGCCCTGCTGGGCGGCGAGCTGGTCTACCAGCGGGTCCAGGTAGATCGACTGCTGTTGCTTCCCAAGAGTGAGTACATCGAGTGCCGCGGCGCGGAACGCTGAAGCGAAGCCCTCCCAGCTCTCCGCCTCGGTCAGCGGTGTGAGTGTGGCGCGCAGGTCCACGACCCAACGGGCTGCGGTCACAGAGCGCTCGGGTACGCGCTCGCGCTCTGGGGTGCCGTCCTCGTCCTGGCGCGCGGCAGTGTCGAGCACCGCGTCCCAGTCGCTACCGGTAAGCGCTGTGCCGAGACGGTCGCGCGAGCCGGCGTCGAAGGCGCGCAGGCTGGGGCTGTTGCTGACCTTGCCGGTGGAGAGCAGCTCCACGAGCTGGTGGCGGTGCATCTCGGCAGGGCGCAGAGTGAGCAGCGCGGTCAAAGCGCGGAAGGTGTTTTGCTGTGCCCAGACGTCGCGCGCGGGCGCGTGGTAGGGGATGCCCGCCTCGTCGAGGGCGTGGGTGAGGAAAGGAAGCTCCGCGTTGTCGCAGTAGGCCACGGCGATTGCGTGCAGCGGGGTGCCGGCGGCGACGGCGTCGAGGATGCGGCCGGTGACGTAGGTGGCCTCGTCCGGCTCCGAGATCAGCGAGACACGCTCGGTCTCCTCGCGTAGGTCCGGCAGCTCGACGGGCGTGGCCTGGTGGAACTGGGCGAGCGCCCATTCGGTGCGCGCGTCGTGGGCCAGCGCGCCGACGGTGATGAGCGCCCCGCGGTGGGAGTCGGCGGCGGCGCGGACCGCGTCCGGGAAGGTGAAGCGAGTGTCGCGGAACTCTTCGGCGGCGCGCTGGGCGATCTCGGCCACGATACTGGGCAAATGCGCGCCGCCGTGGTCCGCGCGCCATTCGGCGGGGGAGTTGAGGAGGGTGTACAGGGCGTCGATAAGCGCTGCATGCGTGGCCGCGGAAGTATGCAGCTTGGCCTCATGGAAGGGAGTCGGCTCGGCGCCGTCGGCGAGGGTGCGGGCGACGAAGGCGGCGACATCGGCGCGCTGCAGCAGCGTGCGGGACTCTTGATCACGCGCGGCGCGCTGCAGCAGCATGTCGAGCGTGACCACGTCCACCCCGAGACGCGGGCCGCCGGTGGCAATGGCGGCGACCACATCGTCGAAGGCGGGCGTGGGGCACAGCACCGTGACCGGGGCGAGAGGGTCGTCGGCTTGCGCAGTATCGACGGCCGCGAGCAGCGCGGTGGCGTAGGGGGACGAGGGCGGGTGGGGCGTAGCTGTCATGTGGCCCACAGTAATTGGGCAGCCTGACATCCGCAGGTGCGTAATCGAACCGGCGTTCTAAAATTGCGGGGGTGCGCTCGATGCGCGCTACTTCTTGCCTTTCTTGTACAAGTCCCACCCAGCACGGATCATCGGGATCTGCAGCGGGAGACGCGCGATGGCGCCCGCCTGCAGGTACCAGGGCTTGTTGCGCCACTGCCACGCCATGTTGAAGTTAGCCGGCCACACGACGAGCAAAAGCGCCGCCGCGACGGCGCCGCCGGTCGCGCGCGTCTTCGCGTTAGCAAGCAGGGCTGCGGTGGCGAGTTCGGCCACGCCGGAGACGTAGGTGTAGGTCCGCGCGCTGCCCGGCAGCTGCTCGGGAACGATGCCGTCGAAAGGCTCAGGCTTGATGAAGTGGAGCACGCCCGCGCCTCCGAAAACGGGGATGAGCGCTTTTTGCAATGTATTCATGCCTGCCACGGTACGCCGGCCACGCCCGCCGAGGGAAAGTCCTAGAGCTCGTAGTTGGCCAGGTAACGGATCTTCGGTGTGATCTCCAAACGACTTTTGCCCTCGCGGTGGCGCTTCACGATCAGCTTGGCCGCCGCGATCTGACCAGCGTGAGGTGGGACGTTGGTTTTGGGGACGTAGACCTCGTCCTCTGAGATGTGACGCTTCTCCACTTGGGTCACCTACCTTCCGGATCCCAACTCTTTGCGATTTGGTTCACCAATGAATCAACAAGATCGTTTTCATTATCGCCCAGAAAAGGTGCATCATCAAGGGAAACTATTGCGGTCACTCCCAAGGCGATCATCTTCGGCTCCTGTGAAGCGCAAAGATCTGTTGCCCAACGCAGGTTGGAGTGCCACTCCTTTAAAAGATCTTGCTTACGTGAGTTTTCGATGGTTCTCATGACTCCGAAATACGCAACGGCTGCGGGAATTGATGATCCCAATACCCTGCCACCAAATTCAAAGACCGCGACTCTCGAGGCGGAGTCTTCGAAGAGCTAAGCGGCATAAAAAAGAATCGCTAACACAACCAAGATGCCGAAGAGAAGGTCTCTTATTCTTCCCAGAACGGACTGCGAAAATTCCCCGATGTTCCCCACTCCAAAAACTTTAGCAATAAACGTTACGTTGGAGATGCTGTTGGGGGATTGCTCAACCCAGGGTCTTCGGACGCCTGCGGAGCAGGAACCCACCCCCAGCGTCCTCGTCAGACTAACACCACTCAACCAAGTGCGCTGGGTAATGAATGTTCGATACTTCAATGGCCACGTCGTGCGGTCTGGCTAAGGTGGTGGAGTGACTTCCTCTGCTGCACTTCGTCTTGACCGCGCGACTATGCGCCAGAACCTCGACCGCTTCAAACTGTGGTGGCGTGACCGCCTGGACGGCTGGGGCAGCGCCGACCAAGGCGCGCTAGAGCGCAAGTACGCACAGAGTTACTGGTCGGAACTGTTTGAGTGCTTCGGTGTCACCGCGTATCGCTACGTAACGGATTGGATACGAATAATTTCTCAACCGTGCGTCAGATAACTGGCCGCCTTACTATTGCGGTGAATTTGTTGTAACTGCTGTATCTGATAGGAGACCGACAATTAATTTCTCGATGCAGGAATTTCTCGTCTATGCGATCCTTGCTTTCATCGCAATTATGGCGATTTGGTGGGTGGCCAAAATTCTGAGGGGCTTTACCAACGGGTACCGATCGGCAAGTCAAACGGATTTACATACCGATGCCGATAAGCAAAAGGACAGAATGTAGAGAAGATTGCCAAGGCAAAAGGGCGAGGAACTACTGAAGCCCCTCGCCCTTTTGGGAGTTTCCTAAGGTTTGATATCTACGCAGGCGTAGTTACTCCACTGTCCTTCAACCTTTACGCGACCGCACATAGGGCCGGCGTCAATGCTGCGGTTAAAATCCCACTTACGAGTAGCACGCGCCCATCCGCTGTCAGGACCAGTGGTTTCTGCGTGTCGCTGTCCACCCTCGTACCAGGCGAGCTCCATGTCCTCTACTGTGGAGTTTTCAAGCTCAACCCCAGAAAAGTAATTCACGTAGACAGTATCTACATGAAGTCCACTACCGTTTACGTTGATGCCTACGTATGCTCCACTTGCTCCAGGAGCTGCGGTGAGTCCATCTGCAGAGTAAGTGGAAATAGATGGCTCGAAGGTGGCTTCCTCAGTCGAGGAAAGATCAGCATTTTGCTCAATCCTCGTTTTTTCGATGGCGCTTTGTACAGACTCATCGACTGCGGGCGTCTCCGCATTAGCCGTTCCGATTGCGATGGTGGCTGTCAATGCAATCACAGCTGCAGTAAAGCCGGAAAGTAGTTTCTTCTGGGCGTGCGGCATAAATCCCTTTCTTGGGTGAAAGTGAACAAAAGCAGGATGAAAAGTCATCCGGCGTAAAATCTTCTAAAAGCTGCCCGGTCGCGCAACTGATAATGCGCTATTCTTATTGATTTAACATATTGCTTTAATGTCTGCACTTTGGGTGTGCATTCGGTAAAAATGCACTGAACCTGATCGAGCGGCAATCGAGTGGATGGATAGCTCAGGGACTGCTCTGCAGGGGTTCCAACGAAAGGCTTTAAGGTGCTCAGGGGGCTTGGGGTCAGTTGCTTCTGGCGGACGAGAGCTCTCTACCCGCGGGAAGCATTGGGATGTGCATGTTTGATATAGGTACAAGGAAACGAGACAGGGCAGCGGAGATGCCGCCGATGCGAGACCGCCAGACCATGGCTCGGCGTGTGCGTGGCTACGTCACCCAGGGCAAGACCGACTCCTATGGCACGCCACGGCGAAATACGCCACCACAAGCCGGCGCAAGGCCCTGTCCACCATGGGCCACAGAGGCGGCCAAAAGCCGCCAAACGCTGGGAAACAGACCCCGAAGGGGAATACGCCTAAGGGCGGCGAATCGCCCTCAAAGAAGCCAACCAGCGCTGACAAACGGGGGCGAAAGCGAGCAGATTCGCTATTGCTAGTTGGTTTATGGCCGCTAATGCTGAAACAGGCAGGTGGCCGTCTATCTCCGATGCAATGAACGAGTTTGGGGTATCCCGTGACACTGTCAGAAGATCCCTTCGGACAGATGGAATTAGATTGTCTCGAGGGCGACGTCCCCCGATTTAAATGATGCAAGCCATAAAGCAAAATACGGTTCCCCTGCCCCCTGGGCAGTTATGATTTTCCCTCAGTGGCATCGAGCTTTCCGCAGCTCACTGCTGAGCGCCTCGATGGTATTGGTGGTGTAGAGCACCCGGCGAGCTGCAGGCGGGAACTGTGGAAACGGTATGAAGCGGCGTAGGCCTGCCGCAGGGCACCGGATACAGGTTTGCAGTCCTGGTAGGACACTCACCGCCCGGCATAGAAGAAGCCACACTTTGACGTGCCCGCCGAGAAAATGACCACGGTCCGCACTCTTTTTGGCCCCCAACGCTAAAGTGTAAGGGTGCTTATACGGAATACGTCTAAATTCGCAGATTTCCTCCGGTTCGGAATCATCGGCGGGTTTGGAACAATTGTAAATCTTGTAGTTTTTATTTCCTGCGTAAAATTTACGCAATGGACAGGAATAGATCCATCCATGCCTTTAATCAGTAATGTTTTTCTAAATTATAGTTTGCGCTTAGAGCATGTCTTTATCGCTACAGCATTCGTGATAGCGAACATCTTTAACTACACTATGAACCGGCGCTTTAACTTCGGTTCAAATGCCCGTAGAAATAAAACAGGACCCGCAAAATTCATGATCATAGGAATTCTGGCTTGCATAATCCAGATACTTATATTTGCTGAACTCACACGTCCTGGACCCCTGCAGCTAAACCCGTCCATTTTTGATAGTTCAAGCGGCTTACGGAATATCAAATATTGGGGGCAGGTAATCTCGATAGCACTGGTAATGCCGATAAACTTCACCCTCAATAAATTTTGGACCTTTGGTGGCGAAAATGGATATACGAAGTAATCCGATGCCGCCGGATTACTTCGTATACTGGGGTGAATCTTACTTAGTGACGAACCACCACTTTCCATCGTCATGTCGTTCACAACGACGCTCCAAATGAGGAGCAGCAAGCTTATACTCACCAGATGCAAACATGCATTGCGCCTCGAATCGGAACGGCCCATGGTATGTCCCAGCGTTTGCTATAGCCGGGCTAGCCGCGAATACAATTGCGGCGGCTGCAATAGATGTCGCGATGGATCTTGTTGAAATTACTTTTCGAGCGGTGGCCATACTTAATCATCCTCCATCATTTTGCCTCTCGGTCTGCACATTACCTGAAACAATGCATTACGTACCAGTGACCACGCGGAATGGATATTAATTACGCAACGCTAAACCACAGGCGGCTCTTCTCGTGGCATGTAAAAAAGTAGCATTTTCGTACCTCTTGCTCCGGCAATAAGCAGATCCACTTGACCTATAGGTGTACGAATCGTCCAGGAAGCAGCGTTCTGCACGTCGTTCTCAGCTTTTGCTGACAGTGAACGAAGCTAACCAATCCTAGTCAGGCTGGGAGCGGTGATTTCCAGCTTTCAAGCTGAGCGATGACGGTGGGAGCGTTGCGCGCGAGAGTGGTTTTCCACGACAATTTGCCCTCTTTTTGAAGCCTCCCAATCAGGGTGATGGGATGAACCCCTAGGCGGTCGGCTTGTTCTTTAATCCAGGATGAGTGCACACGATCAGGAACTTCCGGTAAAGGGCAAGAAATTGCGAGCTTGCTGGCCAGCTGGTCTGCTGTAGCTTCATTATTGGCACTATCAACTGATAGGTCGTCGAGGATGACCTCGCCATTATCAGCAAGGTGATCCAATAAGATATGGGCTATCTCATGAAGGATGGTGAACAGCACCTTATCGAGCCGTTTTCCCCGTCCTGATATGCCAATCACGGGGTGTCCGTCGACCATCATGGCGCAGCCGTCGAGTTTTCCTCCCGGGAAAGCCTCCACATAAACAAGCTTCACCCCCACTTCGGCGAACAGATCCTGGAACTCAGCAAACGCCTGCGGGTCACGCGCTCTGCTCGATAGCGTCCGGGCGAGGTCTTCTAGCGCTTCACGGGAGTAGGGGGCAGCGTCGAGGGCGCTGGCAGTCGCTCTAACGCAAGCAGCCCACGCTTCTTGCAAAACGGTGACATTTTCCTCGTGGTTACTACGGCGGGCGGCGAAGCTTATCCCCAAGGGGTCTTCAAAGGATTCCTTGCCGAATAAATTCAACACCTCACGAGCCTGTACCTGCACGTCGGTGGCTGTGATGTATCCCCGCTTGGTTAGCAGGGAGACGGGGGCTAACTCTCGCAACTGTGCGCGGGTTTTCACGACGTTGAGGTTGTCCCGCGTCCGGGCGTCCTGGGACTGCTTCCATAGGAGGTAGGAGTCCTGGAGGTTGAGCCAGAACTCCGCGGAAGTGCCCAGGGCAGCGCCGATCTGGGCTGCGGATTCGCGCGTGATCTCCTTCTTTCCAGAAATGATCTCCGAGACAAACTGTGCCGGCCGTCCGAGCACCTCGGCAAAGTCGGTTTGGCTCCAACCGCGGGCGTCCAGTTCGTCAGCGAGGATTTCTCCGGCCGGGAATAGCTCTGCCGCAATTGGGGTATTCATGAGTTCACCTTTTCTTAGTGGTAATCCACCATTTCAATAACGATGGCCACGCGGCCATCGCTGTCGGTTGCGAATTTGAGGATGAGCCGAAACTGCTTGTTTAAGCGGATCGAGGAGGTCCCGGCTCGGTCGCCTTTCAGTTGCTCCAGATGTAACGACCGCAGGGCCCTCAGGTCGCGTTCATCCACGGCGTGGGTCAGGATCTGGATTTTCTTGCGGTATGCCTTGGCGATATCCGCGCTCCATTGTTTGGGGGTGTAAGAGACATCCTCGGCCACTCGTCGAAGTTCGTCGTCCTCGAAGAGGATGCGCACCAAGTCCACCTCGTCCAGTTCACTAACGCCGCGCCCATCTGACGCGACCATACTTCTTTACCTGCATAGGGCTCATCACCCTTTGCATGAAGTATGTTACACTAGTGGCACTGGTTCCGCAAGGTCGGGGCCAGGTATGAAAGAGGGTCACCTCGCTGCAACGAGGTGACCCACCGGCAAGTCTCGAGAACTGTCAAGATCCATGCATCTTTCAACAGTAGCGGAGTATTCCTCCTCTCGGGCTGATCGACTCGAGAGGAGGGAAGATGGCAACCACTCGACGCCGGGTGCGCACGGTCCGCAAGGGGCCAGTGACCGTCAGGGTCACCACCACTGTGAAGACCTGGACCGCGACGACCAAGCTGCGCAAGCTGGGCCGCTAGCCACCCTGACCCCAGGAACCATTCCGCCTGTCAGGAAGGAGAAGGGAATGGCTCGCAACTCTAGGCAGACCAGCAGGTCTGCGGCGAAGGCAGCCAGCAAGGTGCTGCGTGGCAAGAGCTACAGTGCGGTCGCGAAGACGGCTGCCGCCAGCGCACTGTCCCAAGTGTCGAAGCGTCGCGGCAAGTAGCTGCGCCAGTGCCGTGTCTCGAGGAGTTTCTTTCGGGACACGGCACTCAGGCATTCGTCAGAGACGTGCCCGTATATCTCCCGATAGGGTACACCCCATTGCGACAGTTCGATCGCGACACATGGCGTCGGCATTCCCTGGGGTTTTCTTGCGGAGAAGTCTCCTCGTCGAAATATTTTCCAATGTATTGACCCTAATGCGACACATTCTCCGCGACCTGTTTACCTAGAGTGCGAGTTAAAGGTGGGCGACGACGTAGACACACAAAACGGGGTGAGCCGGGGGAAGTGGCCCACCCTGTTTCCTGCGCAGTGTGCATATCCGCGGTAAGCGCCCGCGTCGTTACTTGCGTCCCCGTCACCACGCGCATACCACGCCACACCGCACCCCACACCGCCTAGAATCGTCGGCATGACTGTAAAGGACCTCGCCCGCATCCAAACCGCCGTCGCCTCCTATTGGCCGAAGGTGCGCTACGTCGAGACCACCGGCTCCACCAACGCCGACATGGTGAAGGACGGCGAGGCCGGGATGGTGCTCATCGCCGATGAGCAGACCGCTTCCAAGGGCCGTCTGAATCGCACGTGGGTCACGCCGAAGGGCGCGCAGCTGGCCATGAGCATGGTCATCGACGCAGGCCAAGACCCCAACCACTTCGGCCTGCTTTCCATCGCCCCGGGGGTGGCGGTGACCGACGTCGTGCCGCAGGCGCGCCTGAAGTGGCCGAATGACGTGCAGATCGGCGGCAAGAAGATCGCGGGCATTCTGTCCAACCTGGCGCTGCCGAACGTGGTCGTGGGCATCGGCATCAACGTCAACTTCCGTCCCGAGCAGCTGCCCGTCGACACCGCGACCGCGCTCAACATCGAAGGCATCGGTGTGGACTTCGACGACTTCACCATCGAGATCCTGCGCGCCATGGGCGCTCGCCTGAAACAGTGGCAAGACGGCGACCCGCAGCTGCTCGCCGATTACCGTCGGGTTTGCTCGACGATCGGCCAGACGGTGCGCATGGAGCTGCACGACCGCGATGTGCACGGCCGCGTCGACGGCGTCAATGACAATGGCGAGGTCATCATCGACGGCACCGCGTACTCCGTCGGCGATGTGCATCACCTGCGCCCGAAACAGTAGCCTGGTCGCATGTCAAGAAAGGTGCGGTTTCAGACGAGCAAAGACGAGCAGGTGCTTGTCGACGTCTGCGCCCCCCTTTCCACCCTCACCTTCCCCCTGATGGAACTCATCGTGATTACAGGCGTGGCCTGGATCGCGATCGGTTGGATGGACGTAACAACCAACGTAGACCCGGCGCTGCGCAACCTGGTCGTCCTCGCGTGGGCGCTGTTGGCGCTGTGGCGCTTCGTTGCGCCGCTGGTGAGTTCCCGTCGGCGCCGCTTCATCCTCACGGACCGCCGCATCCTCGCGCGCGGGCGGCGTGGCGCGGTCGACTCCATCCCTCTGGAACAGATCCACTCCGCCCGCCGCGTCAAGGGTTCGATCTCGGTGGCGGTCTATGGCTACGACCGCCCGCTTGTTTTCGAGCAGGTGGGCAAGGCGCGCGCCGTCGACAAGGCGCTGCAGAAAGCGCTCAACGGCGAGCTGCGCTAGCCGTTGATCTGCGCGCCCTTGATCTCGGTGTCGTGCAGCTGGCTGTCCAAATCTTCCGGCGTGAGGTCGCTTTGCTGGAACTCGGCTGTAACGGGCAGGTGGAGGTCCATGTCGGTGCCGGGGCACAGCTCGATGCGGGCCTCGCGCACGGTGTAGTCGAGGACATGTCCGCCGGAGGTGCGCTCGTCGTCGATGAAGTGGACGTGGCAGCCCGGCACGCTGATGCCCTTGGCGTAGGCGGGGGTGCGGAAGCCGCCGATGATGCCGGTGACGTTTTCGAAGTGGTGCTCGGCGTCGTCGTTAATTGCTTCGGTCATGGGGCGGTAGGGCTTTTCCTGCTTGCTCACGGTGCGGGTGACCACCTTGTCGAAGGTGCCGGTGATGCGCACGGCGTAGAAGAAGTTGCGGCTGGGCTCGAGCGAGTCGACGAACGCAGACAGTTCGCCGCGGCGCATGCCCTGTGGCGCGTCGACGGTGATGCGCGGCACGAAGTTCGTCACCACCGTAAACGGCGTGCGCTGGTCGAGGTCGGCGATGCGGGCTTTGCCGTCGCTGGTGAGCTGGTAGCAGACCCCGTCGAGGATAATCATCTCGCCGTCGAGCGCATCGAAGGTGCCGAGGCCGAAGTTGCCTTTAGACAGGATGTCGCTGATGGTCAGCTCGCCGTCGTAAATACCGTCGAGGAGTGCGGTCATGAGCGAGTTCTGGAAGATGGTGTGGCGGGAAAGCGCCTGATAATTCGAAGCCATAGCACCAGGGTAAGGTGAAGTGCGTGAAAGACGCACAACAAATGCCAACTGTCGTGGTCGTCGGTGACGGCCAACTCGCCCGCATGATGCACACCGAGGCTATCGAGCTTGGTCTGCACACTCGCCTGCTCGCGGGGAGTGAAGACTCGTCGGCCGCGCAGGTCTTCGGCGATGTGCGCATCGGCGATTACACCAACCTGGAGGATCTCCAGGAGGTTGCGCACGGCGCGGCCGCGGTCACCTTCGACCATGAGCATGTGCCCAACGAGCATTTGGAGCAGCTTATCGACGCCAACGTGGTCGTCGAACCCCGCCCCGAAGCCCTCATCTACGCCCAGGACAAGCTGGAGCAGCGCCGCGAGCTGGAATCGCTCGGCGTGCCGGTGCCGGACTACGCGCCGATCGACTCGGTGGAGGCCGCTACGTCGTTCTGGCAGCGCCACGAGCACCGCGTATGCCTGAAGACTACCCGCGGCGGCTACGACGGCAAGGGCGTGTGGTTTCCTGACTCGCTCGATGAATTCGTGGAGCTGGTGGGCGACATGCTGGGCCAAGACATCGTGCTGTACGCCGAGGAGAAGGTCGACTTTGTCCGCGAGCTGTCCGCCATGGTGGCGCGTACGCGCTCCGGTGAGATGCGCGTGTGGCCGGTGGTGGAGTCGCGCCAGACAGACGGCATCTGCCACGTCGCGATCGCCCCGGCCCCGGACTTGTCGACGCAGCTGGCGCGCGAGTGCCAGAACCTGGCCAAGCTCATCGCCCGCAAGCTCGACGTCACCGGTGTGATGGCGGTGGAGCTGTTCGAGTACGAGACGGAGACCGGCACCGCCGTGTCCGTCAACGAGCTGGCCATGCGTCCCCACAACACGGGCCACTGGACGCAGGACGGCTGCCTGACCTCCCAGTTTGAGCAACATATGCGCGCCGTGCTCGACTTCCCGCTCGGCGAGACCGAAACGGTCGCCCCCGTCACCGTCATGGTCAACGTGCTCGGCGGCGAGGAGGACCCGGAGATGCCGATGGAGCGCCGCGTCAAGGAGGTCATGCTGCGCTACCCGGAGGCGAAGGTCCACCTCTACGGCAAGGACTGGCGCCCGGGCCGCAAGATCGGGCACGTCAACGTCACCGGCTACGACGTGGTGTCCACGCGCAAGCTCGCCGAGCACGCCGCGCAGTTCCTGGTGACGGCAAGCTGGACGTAGGCTGGCGTCGAAAAGCGCTGCAACAAGAAAGGTTGAACCGATGACCGCACAGCAACCCCTCGTTGGCCTGATCATGGGCTCCGATTCCGACTGGGACACCGTCCAACCCGCCGCCGAGGTGCTCGCCGAATTTGGCGTGCCCTTCGAAGTCGGCGTGGTGTCCGCGCACCGAACGCCCGACAAGATGCTCGCGTACGCGAAGTCGGCGCACGAGCGGGGCCTGCGCGCGATTATCGCCTGCGCTGGCGGCGCCGCTCACCTGCCCGGCATGGTTGCGGCCGCGACCCCGCTGCCGGTCATTGGTATCCCGCGCGCGCTGGACACGCTCGACGGCATGGATTCGCTGCTGTCCATCGTGCAGATGCCGGCGGGCGTGCCGGTGGCCACCGTCTCTATCGGCGGGGCGAAGAACGCCGGCCTGCTCGCCGCGCGCATCCTCGGCGCGGCCGACGCCGAGCTGCAGGCGAAGATGGTGCGCTACCAGGAGGACATGGCCGCCGCCGTGGAGAAGAAGGACGAGGCGCTGCGCAGCCGGTTGCTGGGTGAATAGCAGCCCCATCGTGGTGCTCGGGGCGCGCATTGTCGACGGTCGCCCCTCCCGCATGCTCCACGCCCGCCTCATCGCCGCGCTCGTTCGCTGGCGTATCGACGCCCGCGCCGGGGTAGAGCGCACCATCGTGGTCACCGGCCGTGGCGAGTCGGGCGTGATGGCGCGCTGGCTCGCCGAGCGAGGCGTGCCCCGCGAACTGATTGTCGAGGAACCTCGCGCGACATCGACGAACGAGAACCTAGAGAACTCCCGCGCGCTCTTCCCGCACGCGTCGCGCCTAATCGTGGTGACCAGCAACTTCCACGTCCGCCGCACGCGCGTGTGGGCCTGGCACCTGGGCATACCGGTGGAGATGGTGCCGGCGCGCACCCCGCGTCGCTCGCGGGCGAAGAACTATGCCCGCGAGGTCGTCGCGCTGCCGCACTCCGCCGCGCGCGTTGCTTGGCGACGCCTCGCGCACACCCTGGGAATCCCGCCTAGATAGGGCGAGCGCTGGCCCCCTTCGGCGTGGTGTGAACGCTCTGCGATACCCTTAGGGGGTATACCCATCCTGGGTATGGCGCAGATACTTCGGTCTGAGGAGGGCCCTTTCATGACACGCACACCACTACGACGACGCATCATCGGCTTGGCTGCCATTGCACTACTGGGGGTCAGTGCAGTCTCATGCGCCGGAGAAAACGCCACCCAGACCGACAAGGACGGTGTCGAGGTGACATCCGGGGCCAACCAACCCGCAGAAGTCAACGGGGTGGACCTGCACTTTCTCGGGATGATGACACCGCACCACCAGCAAGCCGTGGACATGAGCGACATCATCCTGGCCGCGGACGGCACCAGCGAAGCCACAGCGGACTTAGCTGAACGGATTAAAGTCGGGCAAGAGGAAGAGATCGACACCATGGTCGACTGGGCCGAGCAATGGGACCAAGGCGACCTGATGGCACAGCACGCCCCGCACGTCGCCAACGGCATGCTGATGCCAGAGCAGATGGAGCAGCTGGAAAAACTTGATGGCGAGGACGCAGACACCCTGTTCCTCCAGCTGATGCACTCCCACCACGAGGGTGCCGTTGCCATGACCCAAGACCAGATCGACAACGGCGGCTACCAGCCCCTCGTGGACCTGGCCCAGCAAATGCTCGACGTCCAAACCGCCGAGATGGACGAGATGGAACAGCTCCTCGAGGCCCGAGGCGAAAGCACTCTGACTGAGTAACCTGCACGGCGCGGCGGCTAGAGCCCGCCTGGCAGGCTGCGCAGCGTGACTCCGCGCTCCGCGGCGGCCTTGCCGAAGCGCTCCACAAAGTCCGCGGACCGCTTCCCGGAGGCGCAGTACACCACGACGTCGCCCGCACCGCGCAGCTCGTCGAGCAGCGCGATCGCCGCGTCCGGGTCCTCGCGCCACGCGGACGTGGGCAGGTGCGCGGATTCCTGCGGCAGGTCCTTGATCGCCTTCTCGCCGAGTTCGCGCACGTCGAGCGCGGTCGCTTCGCCGTCCGCGATCTGCGCGAGTAGCCGCGCTTTCTCGCCGTCGCCGTGCTGTGGCACCGCGCACGAGGCGGCCGGCGCGGCGTGGGCGTCCAGGCTCGTCACCAGCTCGCGCTCCGGGTCGGCCGCGACCTGGAAGCGCTTGAGCGTGCCGGCGAGCGCCTCGTAGACGGTGAGCACGCCGATCTCCGCCTCGTCCATCCCGGCGAGGAGCTTCACCGCCTCGGTGGCCATGAGCCCGCCGACGACGGACGTAGTCACGCCGAGCACGCCCGCGGTGGCGCAGTCCGGGGTGTCCTCGGGCGCGGGGTGGGTGGGGTAGAGGTCGCGCAGGCTCACGCCACGCGAGCCCGGGCCGGAGTGCCAGACCGCGACCTCGCCGTGGAAGCGCAGCACCGAGCCCCACACCAGCGGGGTGCCGGTGAGTTCGGCGGCGTCGGCTGCGAGGAACTTCGTGGTGAACGTGTCGGACCCGTCGATGACCAGGTCCGCGTCGCGAAAGTATTCGGCGGCGTTGGACGCGTCGAGTCGTTCGTTCCGGGCGTTGATGCGCACGTCATCGCGGTGCCTGCGCAGCTGCTCGGCCGCCACTTCGACTTTGGGCCGGCCGACATCGGCGGCGCTAAACAGGATTTGGCGGTGGATGTTGGTGTCGTCCACGACGTCGTCGTCGATGACCGTGATCGTGCCGACGCCCGTCGCCACCAGCGACTGCATCACCGGACACCCGAGCCCGCCCGCGCCGATGACCAGCACCTGCGCGTCGTTGAGCGCCTCCTGGCCCGCCAGCCCGAAGCCCGGAAGCAGCGTCTGGCGCGCGGTGCGCCGTAGCTCAGCGTGGGGGAGGCTCATAGCACCTGGTCCTCCCAGCTCGCCAGGCCTTCAAAGCTTGACGACGCCAACGCCCCCTCCGCATGTGTCCGCCGCGGAATCCGGCCCGCGCCGCGGGCCAGGCGGCCCGCCTCCACCGCGTGGCGCATCGCGCTCGCCATTGCGACGGGGTCCTGGCAGCGGTTCACGGCGCTGGCCAGCAGCACCCCGTCGCAGCCGAGTTCCATGGCGAGGGCGGCGTCGGAGGCGGTGCCCACGCCGGCGTCGAGAAGCACTGGCACCTCGGCGCGCGAGCAGATCAGCTCGATGTTGTGCGGGTTGAGGATGCCAAGGCCGGTGCCGATCGGGGAGCCCAGCGGCATGACCGCGTGGACGCCGACCTGCTCCAGGCGCGCCGCCACCACCGGGTCGTCGGAGGTGTACGCGAGCACGGTGAAGCCGTCGGCGACGAGGAGTTCGCAGGCGTCGACGAGCTCGACCACATCCGGCAGGAGCGTGTGATCGTCGGCGATGACCTCCACCTTCACCCAGTTCGTTCCGAGCGCCTCGCGCGCCAGCTGCGCGGTGAGCACCGCGTCGCGCGCCGTGCGGCAGCCCGCAGTATTCGGCAGCGGGTCGATCCCCAGGCGGGTGAGCATATCGAAGACGCTCTCGCCGCCGCCGTCCGCGCGCGCCGCGTGCCGACGCATCGCCACCGTAGTCAACTGCGTCCCACTGGCCACGAGCGCGTCCTCCAGCAGCTGCTGGCTCGTCGCCCCGCCCGTGCCCATAATCAGGT
Source organism: Corynebacterium gottingense (assembly GCF_002285125.1). Classification (NCBI taxonomy): domain Bacteria; kingdom Bacillati; phylum Actinomycetota; class Actinomycetes; order Mycobacteriales; family Corynebacteriaceae; genus Corynebacterium; species Corynebacterium gottingense. The sequence continues at coordinate 118,745 of NZ_NSGN01000003.1, read as the reverse complement.
GCGAGTCGAATTCCTTCTCCGCGATCTGCAGCACGGTTAGCCTCCTTGGACGGCGGTGAGGATGTCGGCCACGTCGGCGTCGTTAAGCATGAGGCCCCACTGGCTCGCGGGCACCACCTTGCCGTTGACGGCCACGGCGACCCCCTCAGTGCGGCCCACCACCTCGTCGACGAGCTGCGCGACGGTGGGCGCGGCGTCGAAGGTGCGGGGTTGATCGTTGACAGTAATGCGCATGATGCTCCTTTACTCGTGGCGGGCGGGGTCGCACGCGGCGATGTCCACCGCCGTGGTGCGCCGAAGCCCAAGGTCAGCGCCGACGCGCGCGCCGAGCGCCGCCAGCAGAATGCCGTGCCGGAAATAGCCGGTGGAAACGACGAGGTTCTCGCCGCGCAGCCCCAGGTAGGGCAGGTCGTCGGGGGTGCCGGGGCGGTTGCCCACGAGCGCCTCGATGAGTTCGCAGTCCTCGAGCCCGGGCACGATGCGGATCGCGTCGCGCAGCAGCGTGTACACCCCGTCGACGGCTGGCCGCTCGCGCGCGTCCTCGCGGCTGGTCGCGCCCACGGCGATCGTGCCGTCGGTGCGCGGAATGATGTAGACCGGCCGATCCTCCACAAACGCGCGGATCACGCGGCCCACCGGCGCGTTGGCGGCCCCGAGCCGCAGCATGTCGCCGCGCACCGGCCGCAGGTTCAGCGGCAGGCCCAGCGCGCGCGCCCCAAGCCCGTTGCACACATAGGTCGTCGCGCCGAGCACGTTTCGCTTCTCGACGCCCACCTCAACCCCCACACACGCCGACCCCTCCCACAACAGCGCGCCCGCCTTCTCGCGGACAAGCCGGACGCCCTTGTGTTCCAGCACGCGCAGCAGGGCAGCGGCGAACATCCGCGGGTTGACCTGGTGGTCGCCGGGGATCTCCACCACGCCCGCGAGCTGCGGACTCAAGCCCGGCTCCTGCGAGCGGGCCTGGCGCAGCGTGAGCCGGTCGACGTCCATGCCGTGGGCGTGCTGGTGGTCGGTGAGCTCGCGCAGGTGGGTCGCGTCGGCGCGGTCGGCGGCGACGACGAAGGTCGACTCGGTGCGGTACCCCACGTCGGTGGCGGGTGCGGCGGCCACGAGGTCCGCGACCAGCGACGGGTACAACTCCGCCGACTGCAGCATGAGCGGGTAGAGCGGCTCCTGGCGGTACTGCACCTCGGCGGCCGGGGCGAGCATGCCGCCAGCAACGTTGGTCGCGCCGCTGGCGGGCGCCGGGTCCACGAGCGCGATGCGTTGCGGGTCCACCCCGCGTCGCACGAGCTCGAACGCGGTGGTCAGGCCGATGATGCCGGCGCCGACAATGACGTGCTCGTAGGTGCTCACAGCGCGCCGCCCGCAGCCACGCGGTCGAAGTCCTTGACGATGCTCGCCGCCATCGCCCGCGGGTCCTCGGCGCGCATGAAGCCGCGCACGATGGCTACACCCGCCACCCCTCGAGCGGCGAGGTCGGCGGCGTCGGAGGCGTGGACGTCGCCGATCGCCACCACCGGCAGCCGCGACGCCTCCACGAGCGCCGGGTAGCCGTCCAGCCCGATCGGGGCGCGGCCCGAGTCCTTCGTGGGCGTGGGGCGGAACGGGCCCGCGCCGATGTAGTCGATCACGCCGGCGTACTCGTTGGCCTCCTGCACCAGGTCGAGGGTCCCGGTGGTCAGCCCGATGATGGCGTCGGGGCCCAGCAGCGCGCGGGCGTCGCGCGGGTCCATGTCGTCCTGGCCGATGTGTGCGCCGTGGATGTGGTGGGTGGGCATGAGGCGGGCGGCGAGGTGGACGTTGTCGTCGATAAGCACGCGCGTGGCGGGGTTGGCTTTAGCGACGGCGTCGGCGACCGCGCAGGCCAGCGACTCGAGCGCGGACTCTTCGATCGGCTTGCTGCGGACCTGGATGACGCCCGCGCCGCCAGCAGCAGCCGCCGCTGCGATACGCGGGACCTCCTCGGCGGGCTGCCCGGTGACGAAGTAGCAGCGCAGGTCGAGCGGCCTAGACATCGCGGATCACCCACGCGCGGTCCGCCTGGTCGAAGAAGTCGAGCTCGTAGCGCGAGGCGACGGCGCAGGCGCGCACCGCGGCGTCGAGCGAGTCCGGGTCGTCGGCGAGCGTGCGCTCGCAGCGGTCGATCGCGCCGCGCACCGACGCCAGGAACTCGTCGCCGGCATATGTGGCCAGCCAGTCGCGGTAGGGGTGCGCGTCGTGGTTGCGCTTGGCCAGGCGCGCGCCGACCTCGTAGTACAGCCAGTAGCAGGGCAGCACCGCGGCCTGGCCGATCGCCGCGGGTTCGCCGAGCGTGGAGGCCAGCAGGAAGTCGGTGTAGGCGCGCGTGATCGGCGACGGCAGCGTCTCGCGGTCCAGGTCAGCGAGCCACGTGCGCTGCATCTCCTGCTCGTCGGCGATCGCCTCGTTCGCGTCCTCGGCCCACGCGCCGCCGAGCGCGTGCAGGGAGCGCGCGTACCTCACCAGGTAGTACGCGTCCTGCTCGAGGTAGAAGAGGAAGTCCTCGCGGCGCAGGGTGCCGTCGCCGAGCGCGCGGATGAACGGCAGCTCCATGATGGCGGTGAGGTACGGCGCCGAGGCGTCCCACAGTGCCTGGGTGTTGGGGCCGGCCGGGGCGGCGAGGGGAAGGGTTGGTGGGGCGTCGATAAGCAAAAAGTGCTCGGGGCGCGTATCGGCCGCGCGCTGCATGCGACGGTTCATATGCCCATGATCGACGGGGCCGTGCCCGCGCCCAACGGCGAGTGCATCAGCGTGCGCGATCGCCTCGTGCAGCCAGCGCGACGCCCACTCCGTCGCCGCGGGCGTGTCAAAGCCGGCGCCCAGCCGCGTGGCCAGCGCCGAAGAGAACGAACAGCCGGTGCCGTGCGTATTCTTCGTGTCCACGCGCTGCACGGGCACGCGGTGCACACCATCGGCGGTGACCACGGCGTTATCCGCGTGCGCGCCGCCCAGGTGGCCGCCCTTGACAATGACGGTCGTGCCCAGCTCGCGCGCCAGCCCCTGCGCCTGCGCGATCGCGGCGTCGAAGTCGGCGGCGGGCTCCGCGCCGGCAAGCACCGCGAGCTCGGGCAGGTTCGGGGTAATCACGTCGGCGAGCCGCGCCAGCTCGCGCAGGGCCGCTTCAGCCTCGCGCGTGAGGAGCCTATCGCTTGACGACGCCACCATCACCGGATCCAACACCACCCTGCACGTTTGCGCGTGCTCGGTGAGGAAGTCGCGGACCACGTCGATGATCTCGGTGGTGCCGAGCATGCCGATCTTGATGGCGTCGATCTCCACGTCGTCCGCGACGGAGCGCAGCTGTGAGCGCAGGAACTCGACCGGCGGGGCGAAGATCTCCTGCACGCCGGTCGTGTTCTGCGCGACCAGCGAGGTCACGACGCTATACGAGTACCCGCCGGCGGCCTGGATCGACTTGATGTCGGCCTGGACTCCGGCGCCGCCGGTCGGATCGGTGCCGGCGATGGTGAGGATGCGGGGCAGTGCGGGCGCAGCGTGCATGGGGACAATCCCTTCGCTAGTTCGAGCTAGTGCAGGTTCGACGGGTCTGATCTCAGCCCCTCGCTCGGGGCACCCCGTGTCACACTGGCGACGCTAGCACAGCCCCCGCGCCGCTAGAACGGCAGGTTGAACGTGGGCAGCTCGATGCCCAGGACCGGCGCGGCGAAGTACAGCCAGCCGGCGGCCAGCGCAGCGACGAGCGCGACGAGACCGAGCAGCATCGCGGCGACGTCGAGCTCCTTGCCCACGGTGACGTTGGTGTCCTGGGTTTCCTCCTCGGCCGGCTGCGCTTGCTGCGCTTGCTCGCCGGAATCGGCGGTGCCGTCGGCGGCGACGTCGACGTTGACGACGACCTCGTCGCCCTCGCCCTGCTCCACGCTCACCGGCTCGCCGTTGACGGTCACGCTCATCTCGCCGGCGCCCTCCTGTGCGAGGGCCGGCTGCGCGGCGGCGATCATGGCGGTGGAAGTTGCTGCGGCGATAAACGCCCTGGTTGCTCGTTTCATAGCATCAGTTGTAGCACTTTCCTGTGCGCGCGCTGCCTTGAAACCCCGAAACCTTATTAGACGTTGAAAACACCCCGCCGGTTCCCTGGTTGGCCGAAAGTGGAATCCTTCTCACAAACCATTGAACCCGCAGGTCAGGGAAGTTTATGCTGTGTGGCATGACGCTTCTCGACGACCTGATCACCCTCGACAACCGCGGTATCGACATTGTTGCCGCGGCCGCGTCGTCAAGCGCCGAGACCTTGATCTCCCGCGGCATGGACCCCGACCGCGCCGCCCAACTGACCACCGCCGCCGAGGTCTTCTTCGCCCCGGTACGCAACCGCCGGGCGCAGACCGCCTGCGTCGACGCCGCACGCAGCCGCGGCCACCGGATCGACACCCTCGCTTTTATCGCCCGCTCGTCGCGCAGCCTGACCAAGGATGCGGATCGCTGGAAGTACCGCCGCGCCCTGTGCGAGACCGACGGCGATTTGCGCACCATCATGCGTGCTGCGAAGAAACTGAAAAAGCAACTCGCCCCACCTCCACCGCGGGCACCGAAAGCAAGCATTACCTACCACGACAAGGGCCTGTCCACCCTGCACGTGACGGGGCGTACCAGCGACGTGCTCGCCGCCTACCACGCGGCACGCCTTGACCCGGCAGCCTGGCTGACCGGTGATGCCACCGCCCGTGCTGCCGCACCTGCGATCACCACGGTGCTCAACATGGACATCGGCGAGTTCGCCACCTGGCGCACCCACCCCGACAACACCGCCGAGATCCAGGTGCAGCTGACCAACGGCGAGTGGCTTGACGGTGCCGAGTTGGTCAACCGGAAGCTCAACAAGGCGGGCTATATCGCGCTGATCTCGCCGACTGACGGGCCGGTCAACCTGTATGCCACCACCCTTGCTGGGGATGACCCGGCCAACCCGAGGCGGGCGACTCGGGAGCTGCGGCTGTTGATGAGTGCGGACGGGCCGACGTGCGCCTGGGCGGATTGCCACCAGCCGGCGGATGTCTCCGAGGCGCACCATCTCACCGAGTGGGCCAGCGGGGGTGGGACGGAGATTGGGAACCTGTGTTGGTTGTGTACGTATCATAATCGGCAAAACGGCAGGCCAGGACGCGGCAGGATGCACCGGCACCGCGGGCGCGTCACGTGGCAGAGCCCGAGTGGGTATCGAATACCCGGCGGGGTTGATCACACAGACCCCGACAGACGCGAACAACGCCTCGCCCACACCCCAGCAACCACGTAGCGCCAGTACCCCTGGCGCCTATTGGGGTGTCTGGGTGTCGTCGTCAAGCGCTGAGCTGCGCCACGCCAGCCAGCGGCGAACGAGCCACCACTCGGCGAGCGCGAGCGCGCCGGCGAGCAGGCCGGGCCAGATCGCGGGCTGGTCGCGGAACACGTTGACCAGCCCCTGCACGAGGGCGAGGAGGGCGAAGAAGCCGACGAACCCGACGATCGCCTGCCACCTCAGGTCTGTGCGCTGGTCCATGCTAACCCTTCACGCCGCCGGCGGTCAGGCCTGCGACGATGCGCCGCTGGAAGATGAGCACCATGATGATCAGCGGCACGGTCACCAGCGACCCCGCCGCCATGATCGCCGCGTACGGGTACTCAAACGCGCTCGGCCCAGAGAAGCGTGCGATCGCCACCGTCACCGGCTCCGTCGAGGTGTTGGACAGCTGCCTGGCCAGCATAAACTCGTTCCACGTCGTGATGAACGCGATGATGGCGGTGGTGAAGATCGCGGGCGTGGCTAGCGGCAGCAGCACGAGGCGGAAGGCCTGGCCGCGGGTTGCGCCGTCGACGCGCGCCGCCTCCTCGAGCTCCCAGGGCAGCTGCTGGAAGAACGAGATGAGCGTGTACACGGTCAGCGGCAGCGCGAACGAGATGTTCGGGATGATCATCGCACGGTAGGTGCCGATCCACCCGAGGTCGCCAAACAGCTGGAACAGCGGCGTGACCAGCGCGATCCCCGGGAACATCGACGCGGCGAGGATGATGCCGGTGACGATGCCCTTGCCGGGGAAGTCGAGGCGCGCGAGCGCGTACGCGGTGAACACGCCGACGAGCACGGCAAGCGCGGTGGTGGTTAGCGAGATGAGCAGCGAGTTGCCGATCGCCCCGAGGAAGTCGTTGCCCTTGTCGGTGGCGAGCGCGTCGCGGAAGTTGTCCAGCGTCACGTGCGTCGGCCACGGGGTGGTGTCGAAGGTGTGCGCTTGGTCGCGCAGCGCGGTCACGAGCATCCAGTAGAAGGGAGCGAGCCCCCAGAACATGATGAAGATGACGCCTGCGTAGTGCCAGAACTTTTTCATCGCGTGCCTTTCATGCTTTTCGACGCCTGCCTGCCACCCACATCAGCGCCCAGGAACCGGATCATGACGAATGCGACTGTGAAGATGAGCAGGAAGATGAGCGTGGACAGGGCGGAGGCGCTGTTGAAGTTGCCTTGGCGCATGTCCTCGACCACGAGCTGGGAAATCGTGGCGGTGGGGGAGTTGGAGGACCCGGAGATCATGATCACGGGCAGGTCGTACATGCGCAGCGCGTCGAGCGTGCGGAACAGGATGGCGACCATCAGCGCGGGGCGCACCAGCGGCAGGGTGATGCGGGTGAAGGTTTGGAGGGACGACGCGCCGTCGACACGCGCTGCCTCGTAGACGTCGCGCGGGATCATCTGGAGGCCGGCGAGGATGAGCAGCGCCATGAACGGGGTGGTCTTCCACACGTCGGCGATGATGACGGCGAAGCGCGCGGCCCACGGGTCGGTGGTCCAGGCGATATTGTGGCCGAGCAGCGAGTTGACGATGCCGCTGGGCGCGAACATGAACTGCCACAGCTTCGCTGTCACGGCGGTGGGGATGGCCCACGGGATGAGCACGGCGGCGCGGATGAGGGCGCGGACGCGCGACGGGTGGTTCATCACCAGTGCCATGCCGATGCCCAGCACCGTCTCAAGCGCGACCGTCACGACGGTGAAGAAGAGGGTCACGCTTACCGACGGCCAGAAGTCGGTCGCCAGCACACCTGCCGGACACGCGCCGACCTCGCCGGAGGCGGTCATGCACCGGTTGGTCAGCCAGTACAGGTAGTGCTCGACGCCCGCGAAGCCGCCCTCGGTGAACAGGCCGGTGGCGGGGTCGAGGTGTTTGTCGGACTGGAACGAGAGCCAGATGGCGCGCACGATCGGGTAGCCGATCACGACGGCCAGCACGGCGAGCGCCGGGGCGACGAGCGCGGCGGCCTTGCCGGCGTCGCTGCGGTGCCTTCGCCGTTTGGGGGAAGCGGTTGTCATACACCACACTCCATTTCTTTTGGTGCGTAAACGGGCAAAACGCCCGCGACCGCAGTGTAAACGGTGGCGGGCGTGAGGCGTGGGCTACTAGGAGGCCTGCTGGATGGCGCTGGCCATGTCCTTCGTCGCGTCGTCAACGCTCTTTCCGGAGGTCAGCGCGGCGTACGCGTTGTCCTGGATGGCCTTGGAGATCGCCGGGTAGAACGGGGAGACCGGGCGCGGCTTCGCGTTCTCCAGGGACTCCTTGAGCGCCGGCAGGTACGGGTGCTCCTTGACCAGCTCGGCGTCGTCGTAGATGGAGGCGAGTACCGGCGGGAAGGAGTTCTCGGCGAGCGAGAGCTGGTTTTCCTCGTTGATCACGAACTTGATGAAGTCCAGCGCGGTCGCCTTGTGCTTCGAGTTCACGTTGATGCCGTTGTTGTAGCCGCCGAGTGTGGACACGCCGACGCCGTCCTTGCCCACCAGCGGCTGGACCTCGAAGTTCAGACCGGCTTCCTCGGCGTTGGTGTACATGTACGGCCAGTTGATGGCAAAGGCGGTCTTGCCCTCGGTGAACGCCAGGTTGGTTTCCTCCTCCGTTGCGGCGGTGGAGGACTGGGAGATGGTGCCGTCCGCGTAGGCGTCGACAAGCGCCTGGAGCCCAGCCTTGGCCTCGTCGGACTCGACGGTGGGCTGGCCGGAATCGTCGAGGACCTCGCCGCCCCAGCCGTTGATGAAGCCGAGGGAGTTGACGGTCAGGCCCTCGTACTGCTTGAGCTGGGTGGTGAGGCAGTCGGTGTTGCCCTCGACGGCGGCGCAGGCGCTGCGGATGTCCTCGAAAGTGTCTGGCGCTTCCTCGATCACGTCAGCGTTGCGGAACAGGAGCTGGCCGTTGGTGTTCTGCGGCAGGGCGACGAGCTTGTCGCCGTAGGTCGCGGACTCGACGGTGGCCGGCAGCAGTCCGGAGGTGTCGACGGCGAAGTCGCCCTCGAGCGGCTGGAGCCACTGGTTGGCGGCGAAGTCGGCGGTCCACACGACGTCGAGCGCCATGACGTCGTAGTCGTCGCCGCCCGCCTGGAGGGACTGCACGAGGGTGTCGCGCTGGTCGTCGGCCTCGCCGGCGAGCTCGGAGAGCGTGACCTGCTCGTCGGGGTGCTCGGCGTTCCACTTGTCGATGATCGGAATCAGCTTGTCCGTGTCATTGCGCCCCATGGCGAAGGTGATGGGGCCGCGCTCGTTGCCCTCGGCTGCGGCGCCGCTCGCGCCCCCGGAGGCCTCGGAGTCGGATTCGCTGTTGGAGCAGGCGGTGAGTCCGGTGGTGGCGAGCGCGATTGCGCAGAGCGCTGCGCCGGTCTTGCGGGTGGCGGTGAGCTTCATACCAATACCTTTCGTATTCGCTGGTCCCTCACAATGTATTCCGCCGGTGCCCGTTTCCGCACAAAATTTCTGGTTTTTGCCCACCAACGGGGGTGCGCGCGGGCTATCGCTTATCGACGCCCAACCGCCGCCCCACCTTCTCAATCTCCATAATTTCCTGCTGCCTGTCTGCGGAGACGAGCCCTGTCGCGGCGACGACGGACCCGCCCGCGGCGAGCGGCGCGAGCACGTACTGCTCGAACTCCGCCGCGGAGGTCCACGCCGGGACCCAGTACCGCTCCGGCCCCAATTCGGGGGTGGACCACGCGGCGAGGTCGGCCGACGCGCCGAAGTACTGGTCGCCGTAGAAGCGCACGGTGGGGCCGAAGTCGATGGTGCCCGTGGGGAGCTCACCGCCCGCTTCGACGACGCCGCGGCCGAAGGGGTCATCCGACACCACGACGCAGTCCGGAACGTGCGCCCACCGTGCCGCATCATCGACGCCCACGAACACCACCTCCGGCGCCCCGCAGTCCCACGGCCCGATGTGCGGGACGCGCGACGAGTTGTAGGCGCCCAGCGCGATCACTGCGGACTGCCACGACGCGGGGAGGTCGATGCAGATGGCGCCGGCGGACGGCGGGAGCTCGAACTCCTCGTCGAGCATGTTAGCGACCTTGTTCGCCCAGTTGTCCAGCGTTTGGGCAGAGAACTCCATGCGGGTGCCGCGCGCTTCGTCGTAGACGGTCAGCCGCGGGCTCGCAGGGTCAGTACGCAAAAGGGGGGTGAGCATGCTCATGCCCGCCCATCATAGGTTGCTAGTTCACGCAGCGGGGGCCGTTGCCGCCCGCGGTGATCTCCGGGCCGGTCTCGGCGGCGCCGAAGTCCTCGCCAGGAGTGCCGACGGGCGCTTCGGACGGGACCTCCTCGCGCTCCTCGGGGCTGAGCATCGCCGGACCCGCGTAGTCGGCGGCGATGACCACGATGAGGCTGCCCGGTTCGACGTTCGCGTTGGCGGTCACGGGCACGTTGCCAAGGCGCTCGGCGAGCTGATTGGCGGCCGGGTCCGCCGGATCCGCGGTGACGATCTGGCTTTCCCAGTACACGCCGTCCATGGCGTTGGAGACGTCGGCGACGTTCATCCCCTCGTCGGTGAGGTAGTCGCCCACCGCGCCCGCTTGCCCGGTGCCGGCGCCAGCGTTGAGCACGTAAAGACTGTAGTTCTCAAAGCCCTCGGCGGTGCCCGCGCTTTCCGACGCCGCCGAGTCCTCTCCGGTGCCATCATCCTGCGCTTCGTCCTGCGGCTCCACGACCGTCTCCATGAACCTGTGCACCTGCGGCGGGTCGACCGTGATAATGGATTCGCCGTAGTCGCCGACGCCGTTCACCGAGGTCACTGGGATGGTGGTGAAGGTGACGTTGCCGCCGCCCAGGCCGGACATCTGCTGCGCGAAGCGGACCACGTCCCAGCCGCGGTCCAGCGTGACGGAGCGCTCCGCGGCGTTGGACAGGTCGCGCAGCTTCGACGGGTTGGTCAGTGTGCCGGCCGACAGGATGCGCTGGACCAGCGACGCCATGTATGCCTGCTGGCGCACGATGCGGTCCAGGTCGCCGCGCGGCAGGTCGTGGCGCTGGCGGACGAACGAGAGCGCCTGGGTGCCGTCGAGCGTCTGCTCGCCGGCGGGGAAGTTCGCGCCGGACAGCGGCTCGTTCACCGGGGCGTTGAGGCAGACGTCGACGCCACCCACGGCGTCGGTGAGCAGGACGAAGCCGAGCAGGCCGACCTGCGCGAAGTGGTCGACCTCGACGCCGGTGAGGTCGGCGATGGCGTCGATAAGCCCCTCCTGGCCCGCGCGGGCGACTTGCTGCTCGAGCTCGGGGCCTTCCGCCTCGCCGTCGTCAAGCAGCTCCTCACGCTTCGCGCCCGCGTGCGCGCCGTAGACGCCGTTGATCTTCATGTTGCCGTAGTCGTCGGTGTGCACGTAGGTGTCGCGCGGGATGGAGACGGCGGTGGCGCGGGAGCCGTCCTCGGGGACGCGGATGACCATCATCGTGTCCGTATTAATCTCGCCGTCGGCCTCGCCCGCGTTGAGGCGCGCGAGCTCGTCGGGGGACAGCGGGTTGCCCTGGGCGTCGGTGCGCGAGTCGGAGCCGACGAGCAGGATGTCGACGGCGCCGTCGAGCGCCTCGTTGTCGTCGTTACGCTGCTTCTTCCCGATGTTCAGCTCAGAGGCGCTGAGCTGGCTGTCCAGCTTTCCCACGGTGAAGTAGCCGACCCCAGAGACGACGAGCGCGGCTGCGGAGCACGCGGCGAGGATCCCCTTCACCACCGGGTGGCCCGATTGCTTCAGGTCCCTCGTGCGGGAAGGGGCCGGCTGGATGTCGCGGGCGCGCCTAGGGTTGTCGTTCACGGCCATGCATTATACGACATGCCTCCGCCGGATCCGCGTTTTCGGTGCGCCTCGCCGTGCGCCGTGCGCGGGATCCGGCGCGCCAGTGGGTATGCTGAGCGCATTGTGAGAAACGACGATCGACTCAACGGCAGCCCCGACGCGCAGCCCGCGCTGGCGGTCATCACCGTGACCTATTCGCCGGGCGAGCACCTGGCGGCGCTGGTCGCCTCCCTCGAGCGCGCCACCGCACGCAGGGTGCGCTTGGTGTGCGCCGACAACGGGTCGACGGACGGTGCGCCGCAGGCGGCGGCCCGCGCGCACGAGCACGTGGAATTTTTCCCTACCGGCGGCAACATCGGCTACGGCGCCGCGATCAACGCGGCGGTGCGCCACCTGGAGCCGCTGCGCGCTTCCGGCGAGATCGACCCCGATGCCTTTCTTATTGTGAACCCCGACGTGGAGTTCCGCCCTGGCAGCCTCGACGAGCTGCTGCGCTGCCTCGACGGCGCGCCACGCGCCGGTGCGGTCGGCCCGCGCATCGAGGAGGCCGACGGCTCCGCGTACCCCAGCGCCAGGCGCGTGCCCGGCCTCACCGTGGGCATAGGGCACGCCTTGCTTTACGACGTCTGGCCAACGAACCCCTTCACCACCGTCTATAAGGCGGGCTCCGCGATGGATGTGCAGCGCGAAGCGGGTTGGCTCTCGGGCGCGTGCCTGCTCGTGCGCTGGGAGGCGTTCGCGGCGATCGGCGGCTTCGACGAGCGCTACTTCATGTACCTCGAGGACATTGATCTGGGCGATCGGTTGACGCGCGCTGGGTGGCTGAATGTGTACTGCCCGTCGTCGATAATCCTGCACGACCAAGGCCACGTCGCGGACAAGTTCTCGCTGGTGACGGTGCCGGCGCACCACGCGTCGGCGTACCGGTTCCAGCGCGACAGGCACCCGGCCTGGTGGCAGGCACCGGTGCGATGGGCGCTGTGGGCAGGGCTGAAGCTGCGCAGCGTGATGCAGACCCGGGCGAAGGTGCACGCCACACGACATACGGAAGCGAAGTGAGAAGAGATGGTTGAAAACGTTGTTGCGCATCCGGAGCAGACGGATGCGGTGATCCTCGTTGGCGGTCGCGGCACGCGCCTACGCCCGCTGACCGTGGGGACGCCGAAGCCGATGCTGCCCACGGCGGGGCACCCGTTCCTGAGCCACTTGCTCGCCCGCATTAAGGAGGCCGGGATGCACCACGTGGTGCTGGGTACCTCCTACAAGGCCGAGGTGTTTGAGGAGTATTTCGGCGACGGCTCGGACTTCGGCCTGGAGATCGAGTACGTCGTGGAGGAAGAGGCGCTTGGCACCGGCGGCGCGATCCGTAACGTCGCCGACAAGCTGCGCTACGACAACGCGATGGTGTTCAACGGCGACGTCCTCTCCGGCGCGGACTTGAGCGCGATCCTGGGTACGCACGTCGAGCACGACGCGGACGTGACACTGCACCTGGTGCGCGTGCCTGACCCGCGCGCGTTCGGCTCGGTGCCCACGGACAAAGACGGCAACGTGCAGGCGTTCCTGGAGAAGACGGAGGATCCGCCGACGGACCAGATCAACGCTGGCTGCTACGTGTTCAAGCGCAGTGTGATCGAGCAGATCCCGGCGGGCCGCGTGGTCTCCGTGGAGCGCGAGACCTTCCCGGGGCTGCTGGAGTCGGGGGCGAAGGTGGTCGGCCACGTCGATTCCTCGTACTGGCGCGACATGGGCCGCCCGCACGACTTTGTCGAGGGGTCCTCCGACGTGGTGCGCGGCATCGCGTACTCGCCGCTGCTGGCGGGCAAGACGGGTGAGTCGTTTGTGGACGAGTCCGCGGGCGTGTCCGGCGGCGTGATTCTCATCGGCGGCACCGCGGTCGGCCGGGGCAGCGTGATCGGCGCGGGGTCGCGTGTCGACGCCTCCGTGATCTTCGACGGCGTCACCATCGAGCCGGGCGCGGTCGTGCGCAACTCCATCATCGCGTCGGGCGCGCGGATCGGCGCGAACGCGCGGATCTCCGACTGCGTGATCGGCGAGGGTGTGGAGATCGGTGCGCGCTGCGAGCTCCAGGCAGGGATGCGCATCTGGCCGGGCGTGAGCATCCCGGACTCGGGCGTGCGCTTCTCGCCGGACGCGTAACGACACGCCAAAACCGCGAACTAGTTCCCAGATTTCGGCACCCCCACTACATCTAGTACCCCCGCCTTTTACCCCCTCCGGGCGGGGCGTGTGACGCATGTGATTTGTGTGGCGAATGACGTGGGAAACGTGCCGGACGCGTGAAGTAATCACTGATTTATGTTGCGGCTATTTAGGGCTTCGGTGTGTAATCGTTTTCGTAATCACATCGACGTGAGTCGTCCGTGGAGACCCGCCCGCAGGCACTGGCCGTAGTGTCCGAAGCGGCGGGGGCTTCACGTGGCAAGCGAGTAGAACAAAAGCAACAACGGAAGGAGGGGGAAGCGTGGAAGACTCGGCGAATCAGGCGAATAACGCACACCTCCGCGGCGCGGTCGCGGGTGGCATGACCCTCGAGGAGTTGTTTGGCGCTGTCGAGAAGGAATGGCAGGACCAAGCGCTGTGCGCGCAAACCGATCCGGACGCCTTCTTCCCGGACAAGGGTGGCTCGACCCGTGAGGCGAAGCGGATCTGCAAGGCGTGCGCCGTGCGCGACGAGTGCCTCGAGTACGCGCTGGAGCACGACGAGCGCTTCGGCATTTGGGGCGGTCTTTCGGACCGCGAGCGTCGCCGTCTGAAGAAGCAGATCGGCTAAGGGGCGCAAGCAAGCACCCGCCCCTGGCTACCAGGGGAATGTGTCGTCAATGTCGCGCGGATCCAGGTTGAGGTACTGCGCGACCAGAGCAGTCAGGATCCAGGTGAGGAGCTCCGACTGCTCTTCTGCTGTGCGCGCACGCTTTTCGACGGGACGCCGAAACACCACCAGGCGCGCCCGGGTCGGACGACCGTTGCGGTCCACACCCGCAGGGAGGACGCGGCCGAGGGGGACGGGGCCGTCAGCGATGATCTCTTCGGGCAACACAGTCATGTCCGCGCGCAGGCGCATCCGCGGGATCGTGTCAACGGCGAGGTCCACCCCCGACAGCTGCACCGCGTACGCGTTGTGCAGCGGCGCGTAAGACTCGAGCACCAGCTGGTCAAACGCCGTCGAGCGGGTGCGGTAGCGCGGGACGCCGACCGGCAGCAGCGGCCCCCGGGCACCCCGGCCGTGCCGGTCGCGCGCACTGCGCAGCTGGAGCGGCGAATCCTCCGGCGTGCCGCCAATCCGAGTGGAACCTCTCATACGGCCACATCCTAGGCGGAGGGGTGCGCGATTCCGGCGGGGCGCGCCGCGTCGCACTTCACAAACCTCAAGCCGGGGTTTAGACTTGTGCGCCGTGAGTGTATTCCGTCGTTGCTGTCGCCCGGGCTGTGGCCGCCCCGCCGTGGCCACCTTGATCTACGCCTACGCGGATTCCACGGCAGTGGTCGGGCCGCTCGCCCCAGAGCAGGACCCGCACTCCTGGGACCTCTGCGAGCGCCACTCCGCGCACATCACCGCCCCCGTCGGCTGGGACATGGTGCGCGTCGAACAGGTGGACATCACCGAAGACCCCGCCGACCTTGAGGAGTCCGAACAGCCCGACGCGACTGAAGACGCCGCCCACGCCGCGTTCTTCGCTCGCAGCCTGAACACCAGCCTGGACGACCTCGATGAGTCCGAGCTGACGGCGCTCGCGGAGGCAGTGCGCGAGGCGGGGGAGGCCGGCCGCGTGACCACCGGCCTGGTGGACACCTCCGCCGACCCCATCGAGTACTCGGCCTCCCACGACTTCAACGACCCCGCCACCTCCAACCACCCGGTGCACCGCACGAAGCGGATCGAGGCGCACCTGGCGGCGCACAAGGCGCAGCGGCGCGCGCACCTGCGCGTGGTCCCGGACCCGTCCGAAGACGCGGACAAGGACTCCGGTACTGAGTAGCACGGTGTCGCGCGGCGCTAGACTGGCGGCATGGCAATTGCACACAATGAAGCAACGTTAAAGAACGTCATCAAGGCGTACGACGTGCGCGGCGTCGTCGGCGAGACCATCGACGCCGACTTTGTCCGCACCGTCGGCGCGGCGTTCGCCCACATCCTGCGCGGCGAGGGCGAGACCCGCATCGCCGTGGGCTACGACATGCGTCCCTCCTCGCCCGAGCTCGCCGGCGCCTTCGCGGAGGGCGCGACCTCCCAGGGGCTCGACGTGGTTGCGCTGGGCCTGACCAGCACCGACGAGCTCTACTTCGCTGCCGGCACGCTCAAGTGCGCCGGCGCGATGTTCACCGCCTCGCACAACCCGGCCAAGTACAACGGCATCAAGCTGTGCCGCGCCGGCGCCACCCCGGTGTCCACCGATACCGGACTGGGCGAGATCGGGCGGATGGTGCTCGAGGGCGTGCCCGCCGCTGACGTGGCCGCGGGTACCGTGACTGAGAAGGACATCCTGGCCGACTACGCGACGTTCTTGCGCGACCTGGTGCCGGTGCCCACAGACCGGAAGCTCGTCGTGGCCGTCGACGCCGCCAACGGTATGGCGGGGCTGACCGTGCCCGCCGTGCTGGATGACATGGACGTTCGCTCCCTCTACTTCGAGCTCGACGGCACGTTCCCCAACCACGAGGCGAACCCGCTGGACCCGAAGAACCTGGTGGACCTGCAGAAGTTCACGGTGGAGCAGGGCGCGGACATCGGCCTGGCCTTCGACGGCGACGCGGACCGTTGCTTTGTGGTGGACGAGCGTGGGGAGCCGGTGAGCGCGTCGTCGATTAGCGCTTTGATCGCGCACCGCACGCTGGCGCAGCACCCGGGTGCGACGATCATCCACAACCTGATCACCTCGCAGGCGGTGCCGGAGATCATCGCTGAGCAGGGCGGCGAGGCCGTGCGCACGCGCGTCGGCCACTCCTACATCAAGGCGGAGATGGCACGCACCGGCGCGCGCTTCGGCGGCGAGCACTCCGCGCACTACTACTTCGCCGACTTCTTCAACGCCGACTCCGGCCTGGTCGCCGCGCTGCACGTGCTCGCCGCGCTGGCCGAGCAGGATGCGCCGCTCAGCGAGCTGATGGCCGAGTACAACCGCTACGCCGCCTCCGGCGAGATCAACTCCGAGGTGGCCGACCAGGAGGCGACCACCCAGCGCGTGCTCGACGCGTTTGCGGATCGCACCGAGAAGCTCGATCGCCTCGACGGCGTCACCGTGTGGCTCAAGGGCACGAAGGCGTGGTTCAACGTACGCGCGTCTAACACCGAGCCGCTGCTGCGCCTGAACGTTGAGGCGGAGACGGAGCAGGAAGTCCAGGAATTGGTCGAGGAGATCCTGGGAATCATCCGCGCCTAGGCCCGCGCGCGCCGGCGCTGCGTAAGATCGCGGTCATGAGCGACTACTACGAGGGCACCGGCGATTACGACCGCGAGACCGTCCGCTTCTTCGACATCGCCCACGAGGGGGCGCAGGTCAGGGCTATTATCGACGCTTTGCCGTCCCTCGCCAACCTCCGCGGGATGCAACCCCGCAGCGTGATCGTGGTGGCGACCGACCAGGTCGCGCGCGCCGCCGCACGCGCCGTGGCGCAGGTGCGCGCACCGCTCCCGCTGCCGGTGGTGGTGACGGACACGCTGCCCGGCTACGTCGGCGCGCTCGACGTCGTGGTCATGGTGGGGGACGCCGCGGCGCGCGAGCGCGACGTGCGCGCCCTGCTCACGGCGGCGCAGCGCGGCGCGGAAACGGTGCTGGCGGGGCCCGCCCGCGGCCCGATCGTTGACGAGGCGCCCGACTCTACCGTCGTCGTCCCGGCCCTGCCCACCACGATGGGCCCGTCGCCGGCCCGCACCATCGCCGTGCTGTCGGCGGTGCTCGACGCGCTCGACCCCCGCGCGGCGGCGGAATCGCTGGCAGAGCGGTTCCGCATGCTCGCGGACGAGCTGGACGCCGAGCTCACCGCCGTCTCCCCGGAACGCGCCGAGGACGTCAACGCCGCCCGCCAGCTGCGCGCCTTTGCCCGCGACGCGCGCGTCGTGCACTCCGGCACCACCCGCCACGGCCTCGCGCTTGCGGAGCTCGTGGCCGCCCTGTGGTCCTGCCGCGGCCTGGCGAGCGGCTTCGTCGACGCCGACGAGCTCCCGCAGGCCCTCGAGCTCGCCCGCGGCGGCGCGCCCGCCCCGGCCGACGACATCTACCACGATCCATTCCTTGACGGCCCGGTGGAGCTGGTACCCTTAAAGGTCGTTCTTTGGGCGCAACCGGACGCGCACGCCCCGGTCGCGCCCAACACCCGCGCTGAGACGGTCGCGTCGCAGCACTTGGGCGAGTCCGTCACGGTGCTGCGGCTGCTGGCGCGCGCGTACGCCGTGACTGCGCTCGACGACCCCAGCGACGGGTAGCCCACACCCATCACCGAAGGAAACGAGGCACAAACACCGATGGAGCTCCTCGAACCTGCTCTGCGCACCTACCCGTGGGGCTCGCGCACCATGCTCGCCGATCTGCGCGGCACCGCGTCGCCCGCCCCCAGCCCGGAGGCGGAGCTGTGGTTCGGTGCGCACCCGGCTGCGCCGTCGACAATCGGCTCCCGCGGCCTGGACGCGATCATCGCGGACGATCCCCGCGCGGCGCTTGGGCAGCGCGTGGCCGACAAGTTCGACGAACACCTGCCGTTCCTGCTCAAGCTGCTGGCGGCGGGCGCGCCGCTGTCGCTGCAAGCGCACCCGTCGAAAGCGCAGGCCGTCGAGGGGTTCCGCAGCGAGGAGGCGGCGGGCATTGACCTGCACGACCCGCGCCGCAACTACAAGGACCCGAACCACAAGCCCGAGCTGATCGTCGCGCTGACGCAGTTCAAGGCGCTCGCCGGGTTCCGCCCGTACGCGCGCACCGCCCGCCTGCTCGACGCGCTGGGATCGCCACTGCTCAACCGCTACACCAGCATGGTCGACCCCAGCGAGGAAGAGGCGAGCCTGCGCGCGCTGTTTACCACCCTCATCTCGCTGCCGCGCAAGGCGAGCAATTTGCTTATCGACGAAACCGTCAACCGCGCCCGCACCCTCCTGAAAAATCCCGACGAGGCCGGGGGCGCCGGCGTGGAGCCGTGGATGGTCGAGGTGCTCACCATGTTCCTCGAGCTTGCGGCGGCCTACCCGGGCGACATCGGCGCCCTCGCGGCGCTGCTGCTGAACTACTTCACCCTCGAGCCGGGCGAGGCGCTGTACCTGGACGCCGGCCAGCTGCACGCCTACCAGTCGGGTCTGGGTGTGGAGATTATGGCGAACTCGGACAACGTGCTGCGCGGCGGGCTCACGTCGAAGCACGTGGACGTGCCGGAGCTGGTGCGCGTGCTCAAATTCGAGGCGCTAGAGTCCCCGCGGGCGAAGACCCGCGCGGCGGATGGCGGCGCGGTGGGGGAGGAGTTCGTTCTGCCAATGGAAGACTTCCGGCTGAGCCGTTACGCCCTGAGCGAGGGCGCGGAGCTGGCGGTGGAGTCGGATGGGCCGGCGATCGTGCTGTGCACGAGCGGCGAGGCCCTGGGGCGCGGCGCGACTGGGGAGGAGCTCACCCTGCGCCCGGGCCAAGCGGCGTGGGTCCCGGCGAGCGACGCGCGCGTAGTGTTCACGGCGGAGGGCGCTGACGGCGCAGAGCTGTTCCTCGCCAGCGTGTAGCGTCTGCTGCAATAACGAAGCACGCCGGCCCCGCATCCTCTGGAGTGAGGAGCGGGGCCGGCGTTGCCGTTGGGTGAGCTAGTTGGAGCTTGTCGGGCCGCCCGGCTTGCAGCTATCAACGATCAGGGCGGTGACGCCGATGCCTGCGGCGAAGAGCAGCAGGCCGCCGCCGATCGTGGCCACGTTCGTGCCGTACTGGCGGAGCTGGCCGTTAATGTCAGAGACCTGCTTGGCGATCTGCGGGTTCATGATGCCCAGGCCGTTTTGGATCTGGGAGTTCACCTGCTCGATCTGCACGGCAACCTGCTCGCGGAAGCCAGCCAGGCCCGGGATGGCTGCCTGGGTGGCGATGGCGAGCGGGACGATTGCCAGCATCGGGAGTCCGAAGCCGATCGCGGCTGCGGAGCACTTGCCCTGGTCAATGTTGGAGCTCAGGGACGTGTCCTTGCCGGGCTCGCCGACCGCGGTGTGGGTGTTGCTGTTCACCTTCGCGTTGACGATGATGACGATCCTCTGGATCTCAGCGCCCTGCTCGTCCTTCACGGTCGCGGTGATCTCGTCGCCCGGGATGGCCTGCTCCTCGACTGCGACAACCAGGTTGCCGCGGTCGTCGATGACGGCGCTGCCGGGGCCGGCGACGTCGACAATCGCTCCCTTCGGAATCTTGCCGCCCTTGTTCGGGATGGTGAGTTTGCCGCCCGGTTCGGCGCTGCCTTCGCCCTCGGTGGCATCCCAGTGGGGTTCGAAGTAGTTGCGCTCGAACGGGTTGGTGCCGGTGGCGACTTCCTGCTTGTTGGTGCGGCCGTCGTCGTCGAAGTCAGCGTCCGGGTCGAGGATGGACTTGTCGTTGGCGTCGGTGAGCTCGAAGCGGGCGTTGGCGAAGTCGTTGGAGCCGTCGGTGAACGTGAAGTTCACGCCCACGGTCGGTGCGACGACCGGCGCGAGGGCCTCGGCGAGCTTGTCCCAGTCCTTCTGGACTGCCTTGTCCAGTGCGGAGAACTGTGCCGCCAGCTGCGCCGCGGATGGTGCCTGGGCGGTGACGGTGCCGTCCTCGTTGCCCTCGAACTTCCAGTCGGTGGCGTCGGCGGGCACCTGGACGGTGATCTCGGTGTCATCCGGGATCCCGAACGGGCCGAATGGGCGGTTCGTGTCCTTGGTCTCGCCCGGGATCAGCACGTACGGGTCGCTGCCGAAGGTGGCGTTGGTCTTGTCGCCCTGCAGGCGCTCGTCCTCCTTGACGGAGACCTGGACGATGTCGATCTGGTTGCCGTCCGAGTCCGTCATCGTGGCCACGATCTTGTCGCCCGGCTTGGCGTCCTCGTTGGCGGTGATGACCAGGTCGCCGTCTTTGTTGATCTCGGCTGTGCCCGGGCCGTCGACCTTCACGGTGGTGCCCACCTGGACGCGGCCACCGTTGTTGGGAACGGTGACGTCCTCGCCGGGGTAGACGGTGTTGGCGTTGGAGGTGTTCCAGTCAGCCGGCGGCACGGGAACGCTTTCCTCGTCGAACGGGTTGGAGCGCTTCTCTACCTCGTCGCGGTTGGTGTGACCGTCGCCGTCGGCGTCGGCCTCGGGGTCGAGGAGGGAGTGGCCGTCGGCGTCGACAAGCTCGAATGTCGCGGTCGCAGCGTCGAAGGAGCCGTCGGCGTAGTCGATGTCTACCTCGACGGAGGTGGTGACCATCGGCTTGAGCACCGCTGCGAGGGTGTCCCAGTCGAGGTGCGTGTACTTGGTCACGCGGGCGAACTCCTGCGCCAGATCCCTGGCAGATGGTGCCTGAGCGGTGACGACGCCCGTCTCGTTGGCTTTGTCCTCGTCGAAGGTCCAGTCGGTGGCGTCCGAGCGGAACTTGGCCTCGTACTTCGTGCCCTCCGGCGCAGTCTCGTCGCCGAATGGGTTCTCGGCGCTCTTGGACTCACCCGCGGTGAGCTTCACGGTGTCGCCGTAGTTGGGGTCGAATTGCTTGTTGGTCAGCGGCTTCGGATTGACGATGACGGTCGAGCCGACGCGGTCCTGGGAACCGTCCGGGTAGGTGACCACGACCTGCGGGTTGTACGCGCCCGGGGTGGAGGTGTCCACGTCGCCGTCGAGCTCGACCTCAATGTCCTGCGGCAGCTCGTGGAGGTTCTCGATGACGTCGTGAGCTTCGAGCTTATCGCCGGCGGTGATGACCTTTTCGCGGACCTGCGGCTGGAAGTCCCAGTTGTCCGGGCGCGGCTTGATGGTGATCTTGGTGTCGATCTCCTCGGTAGAGCCGTCCGGGTAGGTGACCACGATGGTGACATCCTTGTCGATGTCATTCGGAGTCGGGTTCTCTGTGCTCAGCGAGCCCTCGCCCTTGTCCTTGAAGTCCGCGGTGGTGCCGCTGGGCAGGGAGCCGATGTTCTCAATGATCTTCTCGGCATGTTCCTGGCGCAGCTTAGAGCCAGCGACGATTTCGAAGTCCTCGTCGACCGTCGGGTCGTTCGTTTCCGCGTCGGTGCGGCGCTTGACGGTGAGATCGGTCTGGATCTCTTCGCTGGTGCCGTCGGGGTAGGTGACGACGATGGTGACGTCTTTGTTGCCCTCGTCGTTTGCTACCGGGGCTTTGCCATCCTCAGGCTTGAAATCAGCCTTGGTTCCACTCGGAAGGTCGTCGATGTTGGTGACAATCTCCTTTGCAAGGGGTCGATCGAGCGTTTTGCCAACCGTGACGGTGTGTTTGTCGCTGACCTCTGGGGTGTAGCGATCAGCCTGGGTATTGACGTGAAGCTTCGTTTTAAAGGGCTCTTTCATCGTCGAATTGTCGATTTCGACGGTGATTTCGCCCTTGGCGTCGGTGCCTGGGGTGATGAAGACTTCGCCACCATCGATGGTGATGTTATCCGGGTCGATGGTGCCAGTGTTGCCCTCTTCGTCGGCCCAGGTGGCTTCGATGTCGTCCTTAGGGGAGATCGGTCCAGTGACCTTGATGCCGGTTTTTTGTGGCTCGTCAGTGGGGTCTACCGGCTTGCAGTAAGTGGAGTCGCCCTCCTCGCAGGTGATGACGGTAGCTTCAGTGACCGTGACTTTGGTGGTGACCTCTTCAGTCGAACCGTCGGGGTAGGTGACCACGATGGTGACGTCTTTGTTGCCCTCGTCGTTTGCTACCGGGGCTTTGCCATCCTCAGGCTTGAAATCAGCCTTGGTTCCACTCGGAAGGTCGTCGATGTTGGTGACAATCTCCTTTGCAAGGGGTCGATCGAGCGTTTTGCCAACCGTGACGGTGTGTTTGTCGCTGACCTCTGGGGTGTAGCGATCAGCCTGGGTATTGACGTGAAGCTTCGTTTTAAAGGGCTCTTTCATCGTCGAATTGTCGATTTCGACGGTGATTTCGCCCTTGGCGTCGGTGCCTGGGGTGATGAAGACTTCGCCACCATCGA
This sequence comes from Corynebacterium gottingense, assembly GCF_002285125.1. Classification (NCBI taxonomy): domain Bacteria; kingdom Bacillati; phylum Actinomycetota; class Actinomycetes; order Mycobacteriales; family Corynebacteriaceae; genus Corynebacterium; species Corynebacterium gottingense. Next base: position 96,578 of record NZ_NSGN01000003.1, on the reverse strand, counting down.
TGGTGATGTTATCCGGGTCGATGGTGCCAGTGTTGCCCTCTTCGTCGGCCCAGGTGGCTTCGATGTCGTCCTTAGGGGAGATCGGTCCAGTGACCTTGATGCCGGTTTTTTGTGGCTCGTCAGTGGGGTCTACCGGCTTGCAGTAAGTGGAGTCGCCCTCCTCGCAGGTGATGACGGTAGCCGGAGCGACAGGGACCTCAGCTTCAAACTTGTTGTTTGCGAGGGTCCGATCGTCACCTTCATTAACCGACACCACAATCGGGCCCGGCGTACCAGTCCCCGGATTCAGCCAAACTTGGCCGTCTCTGATTTCGATGTCACTTTCTTCAAAAGGCTGATCGACCCCATCTTCGTCCTTCCAGGTTGCCGAGATCGACGCCTTTTGCGTCGACGGGTCAACTGTCACCCCGGTGTTTTGAGAATCGTCCGTCGGTGTCAGTTCGTGAGTTTTGTACAGGTGGATCGGCACGAAAAATGCTCGCGAGATGGATTTATCAGCGAACTTCACTTGGATTGGGACATTGACGACACCCTGTTGGAGGAGCGAGTCGCGCTCCTCGGCTGTGAGGTTCTCAGGGCGAGTGACGATGTTCCGGCTACCGTCCGCTCCTTCTTCAATGCTTACCCATTTCCGGTATTCGATGCCCTTGTCATCACTACCGGTAGAGACGAAAAAGTTTGATTCTTTGGGGGCATCCAAGAGCTGACCATCGCGGCCCGGTTTCGTCGTATCGCGGAATTGTGGCAGATCGGCGCTGGCTACCCCGGAAATGCCAGCGTACATCGGCAAATCGGAAACGGCCTGATATTTTGCGGCTTCCTTGACCGTACCAATGTACATGGGGAGATTAACGGTGTCCCACTCAGCATTGTGGGGCTCTTTGTTCGAATCGGTATAGCTATCGCGGTAGTCGAAAGTAATCGGTAGTTCTACTCGGCCAATATCTTTTGGCCCCGCGGTAATAGTGATCCGGCGGTAGTGCTTTCCATCAGGACCCTCCTCGGGAGACACCCCGAATTCGATCTTATTTTCGTTGTAGTCGCATCCGGTTGGTGTTTTCCCTTCGGACTGCGAGCCACAGAACTTGTCGGCATTGAGGCTGGCGCCGACCTTCGACCACTCGAACTTCGCCGGCGCGCTGTTGCCAGGCTCCCAGGCGCCGTTTTTGTATTCCTCGAAGTCCGGCCAATCCTTGTTGCTCTCCGGATCACGAACCGGATCGTCCCAGGAAATGCCTTCAAAGGTGTAGGACTCACCGGGGGCAAGGATGAGCGGGTGACGTGGGAATTTCGGCTGGTGGAGAACAGTCGGCGGTAAGTCCTCGAGCTTCGATTCCTCACCGCGCTTTTTGTTCTTGTCCACGTAGAACGTTACGTCGGTAGTGAATTCATCGCCTTCGGGGCCGGTTGCGAGCACGCGGAAGGTGTAAAGGAAGAGGTTGTGGCTTACACCTTCGAGTGGTGCTACCTTGGCAGGGACCTTGCCTGTGATGCTTCCGTCTTCATGGACCTTGAGGTTCCAGCCATCGGGATTCGTACCGGGGCTGTTTCCCTCGGAGGGAGCCGGAGCCTCTTTGAACTTCAGATTTGGCGGGCCTGATTGTCGGTAGGTGCCGGGGTAAAACTCCCAGAACTCCGGAGCAGGGATCTTGAATTCCTCGCCCTCGGCGCCCGTGTAATAGTCCGCATAGGTTGGTTGGTACGACATAAACCACGGAAGTTGCTCCTCGTTCGTCCCCTTGAGCCCCACGGGCGCGCCGTCTACTTGCGGGACATCGGTGTCCAGGCGTGCCGGCGCTTCGTCTGTGGCCTGCGCGTACGCTGCCGGCGGAGCTGCGATGCTGACTGCCGCGGTGCCGGAGATAGCCAGCGTAGCTGCCATGGATGCGGCGAGGGCCGGGCGAAGATCAACCTTGCGGGGGGTGAAAATAGACCGCATGTGGGTCCCTTTCTGAGGAGACGGCTAATAGGAAGAATCAGTCCCGGGAACCTTATCTACGGCACCAAACTGTTTTGAAAAACGCTTGATGCAGGGTTGGAGGGACCTTTGTATGGGATGTTACGGCATTGGTCGTACAAAGGCACGGGGAGGCGCTGATACGTGTCGCCAAAATGGGGGTAGCCGGGGATCCCAGCGCGGTGCGGGTGAGGTGGCTACAAACGGGGCCCGGCAGCCAGTAGCACACCTTGGACTTTCCTGGAATCGTTGGCGCTCGTCGCGAGCTCTTAGTGGCGGAAGTTGCCCACCCAACGCTGCCAGGCGTGCTGGGCGTCGGAGGAGAAGCCTCCGGGCTGCGGCGCGGCCGCTTCCTGCGGCTGCTCGGAGGAGGCTGCGGGTGCTTCCGGTGCTGCCGGTTCGGACTGCGGCTGGCCGGGCTGCCCGGCCTGCTCAGCCTGGTTCGCCGGCTCTGCCGGTGCCTGCTGCTGCGGAGTGCCCGGTTCGCTCTGGCTGTTGTTGGCGCCATCGTTGAGGCCCATCGGGCGCAGTGCCTCCGAGGCCTGCTGTGCTGCCTCGCTGGCGGCGGACTGTGCTGCGGATTCGGCCGCGCTCGCCGGGTTCTCCGCACCTTGGTCGCCCGGGCCACCCTGGCCGCCCGGGGTGGCGGTTGTGGTCGGCTCCGTCGCTGGTGCGGCGGTCGTGGGCTCGCTGTTTTGGGCGCCGGCGGTGCCGGCGGTGTCCGGGGTGCCCGCAGCGCCCGGCTGCGCCGAATCGTTCGCGCCGCCGGTGGTGCCCGTGGTCGCCTGCGCCTCGGGGCCTGCCACCGCAGTCGTGGGCATCACGGTCGTGGGCACCACGTTGGTGGGGCGGAAGACGCGCGTGGACTGGTTCGACGGCTGTGCGGTACCCACCACTGCGTGCTGCGGCGCGTACGGGTCGGAGTTCAGGTTGTAGTTGGAACCGCCACCCTGCTGTGCGGGCGCGGCCTGGTACGCGTCGGTGTCGTGGTGCGCGTTCTGGTGGCGGGGGTCCTGGTTGTCCCCGCTGGTGGTGGAGGAATTGTGGTCCACGGGGGCGTCGCTAAGCGCCGTTGCCTTCGTGGACTTCGAGATTGCAGACTCGGTGCTGGAGGCGGAGGTGTCAGGGTGCTTCGTGTCGCTGTCCGTGACGTATCCGGCCTGCGCGGAGCGGTCGGAGGCGGAGGTGTTGAACACCACGATGCCCACCACGATGGCTACCAGGATGCCGGCCGTCATGAAGAGGCCCACGCGGGGCTGGTTGTCCTTCATCGCTCCTCCTCTCGCATGTCACGCTATTGAGTCAAAAGTGTTACAACCCTATAACAAGAGTTGCGCTGAAGCCGTTATAGCACGCCGCAGGGGAAAATTTGTGTCCGAGTGATCGCAAACACACCCGCGGCGGCGCGATCGTGGTAGACCTAAGGGGCAAACTGCCCGATATAAAAGGAGACGCCGATGAGTACGTGGGACGAGGAAATCTTTTCCATCGACGCCAACACTGACTTTCTCGACGAGCTGGATGCCCTCGAGGGTGACGAGCTCGAGCAGGCGCTTATCGACGCCGTGCTGCTGGCCGCCAACCAAGACCCCAGCACCGTCAGCGAGGACGAGCTGCTGAACGCCCAGGCTGCGGCGACGATCGTGGCCATCTGGTCCGGCGCCCCCTTCTCCGCGGGCGAGACGGCCGATACGTACACCTTTATCCGGACGCACAACGGCGCGCTGGACGAGGAAACCGCGGAGGCGGCCACGTCCGTGCTCGAGGCCGCGGCCGAGCGCACCGACGTGGACCTGGACCAGTTCCTCGAAGCGCTGGCGTAGGCGCGCAAGCATGATCATTGCAGTCGAAGGCATCGACGGCGCCGGAAAGAACACCCTGGTCCAGGCGCTGCGCCGCGAGCGGGGTGCGGACGCGCTGGCGTTCCCCCGCTACGCGGACTCGATCCACGCGCAGCTGGCGCAGCAAGCGCTGCACGGGAAGATGGGTGACCTGACCGACTCCGCGTACGGCATGGCCACCATGTTTGCGCTGGACCGCTTCGGGGCGAGGGCGGACATCGCGCGCTACAAAGGCAGCGACGAGCTCGTGATCCTGGACCGCTACGTGGCGTCAAACGCGGCGTACTCCTGGGCGCGCACCGGCGACGAGACGGTGGTGGAGTGGGTCCGCGAGCTCGAGTTTGACCGGCTCGGCCTTCCTCTGCCGGACCTGCAGGTGCTCGTGGATACGCCCCCGGAGGTCGCGCAGGAGCGGGCAGTCCAGCGCGCGGCGCAGGACGCCTCGCGCGAGCGCGACCGTTACGAGCGGGATGCGCAGCTGCAGCGCGACACCCACGGCGCCTACGTGTCCCTGGCGGAAGCCGGCTGGGTGAGTCCGTGGATTCGCACCAATGATGCGGGCACTATTATGCAAGCAGTGAAAGACTTCTACGCCAAGGAGCCGTAATGCAGCCGAAGATCCTCGTTGTTGATGATGACCCAGCCATCAATGAGATGCTCACCATCGTGCTGGAGGCCGAGGGCTTCCGCACCGCGTCCGTCCAGGACGGCGCGGAGGCGGTGGATGCGTTCCACAGCTTTGACCCGGACCTGATCTTGTTGGACCTCATGCTCCCGGGCGTCAACGGCATTGACATCTGCCGCGAGATCCGCCGCACCTCTCCGGTGCCCATCGTCATGCTCACCGCGAAGACCGACACGGTCGACGTGGTGCTCGGCCTGGAATCCGGGGCGGACGACTACATCACCAAGCCGTTCAAGCCGAAGGAGCTGGTGGCCCGCATTCGCGCCCGTCTGCGCCGCACCGACGACCAGGCCAGCGACGTCCTCCACGTGGGAGACCTGACCATTGACGTCCCGCAGCACATCGTTAGCCGCGGCAGCGAGGAGATCTCGCTGACCCCGCTGGAGTTCGACTTGCTGCTGGAGATGGCGCGCAAGCCCAACCAGGTGCACACCCGCGAGGAGCTGCTGGAAACGGTGTGGGGCTACCGCAACGCCTCGGACACCCGCCTGGTCAACGTGCATGTGCAGCGCCTGCGCTCCAAGATCGAGCGCGACCCGGAGAACCCGGAGATCATCCTGACCGTGCGCGGTCTGGGCTACAAGACCGGCAAGCCGGGGGTGTAGCACATAAAGCGCAACGCAGTCTGGCGGGCGAGAGAGCGCGTCGCAGAATCTTGGCGCACCTCCCTGCAGGTGCGGTTCGTGGGCACGGTGCTCATCGTCTCCACCGTGGTCATGCTCGTGCTCGGCTTCGCCATGGCTTCCGTGGTCACCCAGCGCATCGCCGCCACCAAGCTCGACGCGGCGAGCGTGGAGATTGACCGCGCGCGGGTGATGGTGGAGGACCAAGTCAACACCACGGGCAGCGCGTCCTCCCTGCAGGTGCGGCTGAACTCAGCGCGCGCCGCGCTGACGCAGCGCTCCCAGCAAAGCGCTGAGGCCCCGAGCGTGTACGAGCCGGTCCTGGTGGTCAGCGGCGGCCCCGGCGCCGGTACCTCTTCGCCGGAGTCCTTCTCCATCCCGGAGCGGCTGCGGACTTACGTGTCCGAGGGCAACGTGGCCTACCAGTATTCCAGCGTGGAGCGCGCTGACGGCACGACCTACAACGCCCTCATCATCGGTACGCCGACAAACGCGGACGTGCAGGACCTCCAGCTGTACCTGGTCATGAACATGGACAACGAGGCCTCCACGCTCGCGCTTATGCGCGGCCTGATCGCCTCGGCGGCGGTGATCGTCATCGTGCTGCTGGTGGGCATCGCGTGGCTCGCCTCGCAGCAGATCGTCGCGCCGGTGCGCTCGGCGTCGCGCACGGCGGAGCGCTTCGCCTCCGGCCACCTCCGCGAGCGCATGCCCGTGGACGGCGAGGACGAGATGGCGGTGCTCGCACTGTCCTTCAACAACATGGCGGACAAGATCTCGCAGCAGATCAACCACCTTGAGCAGTACGGCGACCTGCAGCGGCAGTTCACCTCGGACGTCTCCCACGAGCTGCGCACCCCGCTGACCACGGTCCGCATCGCCGCCGACATGATCGCCGCCAATGAGGACGAGCTGGACCCGGCGACCAAGCGCGCCTCGCAGCTGATGATCAGCGAGCTCGACCGCTTCGAGGCCCTGCTCACCGACCTGCTCGAGATCTCCCGCCACGACGCCGGTGTCGCGGACCTCTCGCTGGCAAGCATCGACGCCCGCGCGCCCATCGAGTCGGCCTGGGCACAGACGAAGCACCTGGCAGAGGAGCTCGAGGTCGAGGTGCTTTTCGACGTCCCCGAGGACCCCGTCAACATCGAGGGAGACCCGCGACGCATCGAGCGCATCGTGCGCAACCTCATGGCCAACGCCATCGACCACTCCGAAGGCAACCCGGTGCGCGTGGTGCTGCGCGCCAACGACGAGGCCGTCGCCATCACCGTCACCGACGGCGGCGTGGGCCTTAAGCCCGGCCAGGAGGAGCTGGTGTTCAACCGCTTCTGGCGCGCGGACAAGTCGCGCAAGCGCCATTCCGGCGGCACCGGGCTGGGCCTGGCCATTGCCCGCGAGGACGCGCTGCTGCACAAGGGCACGCTTGACGCGGCGGGCACCCCGGGCGTGGGCGCGCAGTTCCGGCTCATTCTGCCGCGGCACACCGAGGACGGGTTCACCGAGGAGCCCCTGCCGCTGGTCGCCCCGGGGGCGGAGCTGGAAGCGGCGGCGGAGCCCGCGGAAACTGCGGGGCCGGCGGAACCTGCGGGGCCGGCGGCACAGGACGACACTGCAGCGCTGAAGGAGGCGACAGATGTGGAGGAACGGTAAGGCCAAGGCGGCGGTGGCGGTGGCGTCGATAATCGCCCTGACCACTGGATGTACCTCCTTGCCCGCGAATACTGACCCGCACGTGCTGCATCCCTTTGACGAGCAGACCGCGGGCGGGCCGGACGTGACACCGGTGCAGGGGCGAGAGCCGGACCTGCTGCTGCGCGACTTTTACAGCGCTGCTGCGGTTCCTGCCGGCGATTACGAGGCGGCGCGCGCGTTCCTCACGGGCGACGCGCGCTCGGCGTGGGACCCGCGCGTGCAGACGCTGGTGGTGGACAGCCTCGGGGTGACCACGCTGGTCGGCGGCGCGGGGAACAAGCGCAGCTTCAGCGTCCACGGCGACGTGGTCGGCGAGCTGCACGACGGCGGCGCGTTCACCCCGGAGCACGGCTCGTACGAAGCCACGATCGAGCTCGAGCTTGTCGACGGCGAGTGGCGCATTTCCTCGCTTCCGTCCGGCGTGGTGCTGGAGCGCAGCGAGATGCGCGACGAGTACCAGCCCTACGACCTCTACTTCTTCGACCCCGCCGGCAACGAGCTCATCACGGATCGCCGCTGGGTCTACGCCCGCCGCGAGTCGCTGCCGAGCGCCCTGATCTCCCTGCTCACACAGGGGCCGTCGGACCGCCTCCAGCCCGCAGTGTCCGGTCCGAACGCGCTCGCCTCTGCGGAGGAGGAGGACGCAACGATCGCGTACACCGGCTTCAACGACGGCGCGTACGAGTTCACCGGCTTCGGCGGCATGGACGAACAGACGCGCAAGCAGTTCGCCGCGCAGGTGGTCTGGACGCTCGCCTCCGCCGGCGTGACCGGGCCCTATAACCTGCAGGCCGACGGGGAAGCGCTCTTCGACGGCGCCGACAAGCTCACCGTCGACGACTTCGCCGAGTTCAGCCCCCTCGTGGACCTCGTGGGCGACAGCACGCTCTATTCGCTTACCGACGGCCACGTGTCCCGCGTCAGCGGCGGCACCGCCGGCCAAGTCGACGGCCCGCTTGGGCAGGACGGCAACGTCATGACCGCCGACATCTACGGCGAGGACGCCTGGGCCGGCGTCTTCGGCGACGGACCCGAGGGCGAGGACGACACGTTCCGCGTCGGCCGCTTCGGCGGAGGAGACGAAGAGGTAGTAAAAGGCAAGACGTTCTCCAGGCCCACCTTCGAGCCGAACGCGGCCGCCGTGTGGATCGTTGCGGAGGGCAAGAACGTGCTGCGCACGTGGCGGTCCACCGCCACCGGTGAGTACACCACGAGCGAGATCACCGTCGACCTGCCGGAAGGCGTGGAGGGCAACATTTCGGTGCTGCGCCTGTCGCGAAGCTCGGCGCGCGTCCTCATGATCATCGACGGCCACCTGTACACCGGCATCGTGCAGCGCGGGCAGACCGGCGATCGCTCCATCGTGAACGTGATGGAGTACGCCTCCGAGCTCGGCGGGTCGTTCATCACCGCCGAGTGGCAGCCGGACGGGTCGCTGCTGGCTGGCACCTCTAGCGCGGCCGCGCCGGTGCTGCGGGTGGAGCAGGACGGTTCCTCCACGACCACGATGTCCGCGGGCAACATTTCCGCGCCGGTGGTGGCCGTGGGCACCTCGCCGAACATGCTCTACGTCACCGACGCCAACGCGTTGCTGCAGATGCCCATCTCCGGTGCGGACAACCCGCTGTGGCGCGAGGTCCCGGGCCTGCTGGGCACCCGCGCGTTGCCGATTGTGGCCCGCCACTAGGCAGCGGTGCCGGGGGAGGGGCAAGACAATGCTTGGGGGCGTCGCCGACCTGATCCTGCCGCGCTACTGCGCCGGCTGCGGCGAGCCGGGCGCGGTCCTGTGCGGACGTTGCCGCACCCTGCTGGCAGCGCCGCCGACCCGCGTATTCCCAAACGTCGCCGTCCACGCGCCCGTCTTCGCGCTCGGCCCGTACGCGGAGGCGCACCGCGGCGTCATCCTGGCGATGAAGGAGCGCAAGAACCTCGCGGTGCGCCGCCACGTCGGCGCCGTTATCGGGGCTGCAGTTGAGTTCCTTGAGGTGCGCGGTGATCTCGCGGGCGTGGACGTGCTCGTCCCCGCGCCGACGCGTGCCGCGAGCGCGCGAGAGCGCGGCGGCGACCCGGTGCAGGCCGTGTGCCAAGCGAGCGGGCGCGCGACGGTGCCCGCGCTGGAGTTGGACCCGCGCACCGCGGACCAATCCGAGCTGGACGAGGCGGGCCGCAGGGCCAATCTGGCGGGGGCAGTGCGGGTGACGGCTACCCCCGCTGGAAACGTAGTGGTCGTAGATGACGTGGTGACTACGGGGGCAACGCTGGGGGCAAGCGTGGCCGGGCTGCTGGCCCACGGGGTGCGGGTCGTCGGATGCCTCACGCTGGCCGAGGCGTGAATGAAAGTGCAGGCAAGGGTGGGTTCTGCGTGGTATACGTGCCACCGGCTGCGTGGCGCGGGCGCGTTCAGGAAATTGGGCGGGAGTTCTTTGGAAAAACAGACACATTGGTTATGACCAGTTGTATAGTGGACGTAGACCGAGTTCCTACTACTCAAGGGAGGACGCAGATGACTTCTGCAGACCAACACGACAGCCTGAGCCCCAACGCGCAGGTGACCATCACCGGCCGAAATGTCGATGTCCCTGAGCACTTCCAAGAGCGCGTGAACGCCAAGCTGGCCAAGGTGGAAAAGCTTGACCCGTCGCTTACCTTCTTCCACGTCGAGTTGCAGCACGAGCCCAACCCGCGCCGCGAGGCGCAGGCGCAGCGCGTGCAGATCACCGCAACCGGCAAGGGTCACCTCGCTCGCGCCGAGGCGAAGGAGGACAGCTTCTACGCCGCGCTCGAGTCCGCGCTGGGCAAGATGGAGCGCTCCCTGCGCAAGGTGAAGGTCCGTCGCCAGGTTGCCCGGTCCGGCCACCGCGCGCCGAAGTCCACCGGCCAGATCGCCGCTGAGCTGGCGCAGGAGGCCGAGGAGGCACGCAACAAGGCGGAGAATAACTACGACGTTGACCCGTACGCGGCCACCATTGAGGACGTGGAGCCGGGCCAGGTCGTGCGTCGCAAGGAGCACCCCGCCACCCCGATGAGCGTGGACGAGGCCCTCTCCGAGATGGAGCTGGTGGGCCACGACTTCTTCCTCTTTGTGGATGAGGAGTCCAAGCGCCCGTCCGTGGTGTACCGCCGCCACGCCTACGATTACGGCCTGATCGTCCTCGCGGACGCCGAGGCCTAAGCGCTGACGCCGGCTGTACCGCCCGCGCATCCCGAGTTCGCACGGGGTGCGCGGGCGGTTGTTGTGTGCGGTGGCGGAGGGGAGGGGGCTCGGGGCGTCGATAAGCATGCGCCCTTGCGCTCACATCAACCTTTTACCGGACAGTCAGGCCGGGGGTTGCCAACAGCTGGAGGAATATGCGTACAATTGCCCGTTGGTACACCATAATGAACTCCACGTAGAACGCGTTTTTTCGCATTCGCTACGCCAAGAACTGACTCAAGAAGGATTCGCACAACGTGTTTGGACTTTCCAAGTTGCTCCGCGCCGGTGAAGGGCGCACCGTCAAGCGCTTAGCCAAGATTGCTGACCAGGTCATGGCGCTGGAAGGGGAATACGAGGCCCTGACCGACGAGGAGCTCAAGGCGAAGACCGGCGTGTTCAAGCAGCAGGTCGAAGAGGGCGCGTCGCTGGACGACATCCTCGTCGACGCGTTTGCCACCGCCCGCGAGGCGTCGTGGCGCGTGCTGGGGCAGAAGCACTACAAGGTGCAGATTATGGGTGGTGCGGCGCTGCACTTCGGCTCCGTCGCCGAGATGAAGACCGGTGAGGGCAAGACCCTGACCTCGGTGCTGCCCGCATACCTCAACGGCCTGTCCGGCAAGGGCGTGCACATCGTCACGGTCAACGATTACCTGGCCAAGCGTGACGCGGAAATGATGGGCCGTGTGCACCACTTCCTCGGCCTGGACGTGGGCGTGATCCTCTCCGAGATGCGCCCGGACGAGCGCAAGAAGGCCTACGCGGCCGCGATTACGTACGGCACCAACAACGAGCTGGGCTTTGACTACCTGCGCGATAACATGACGCGCTCCATGAACGACATGGTGCAGCGCGGCCACAACTACGCCATCGTGGACGAGGTTGACTCGATCCTCATCGATGAGGCGCGTACGCCGCTGATTATTTCCGGCCCCGTCGACGGCTCGAGCCAGTACTACACCGTCTTCGCGCAGCTGGCGCCGCGCATGCGCGAGGGGAAGCACTACGAGGTGGACCACCGCAAGCGCACCATCGGTATTACTGAGGACGGCGTGGAGTTCGTCGAGGACCAGCTGGGCATTACCAACCTCTACGCGCCGGAGCACTCGCAGCTGGTGAGCTACCTCAACAACGCCATCAAGGCGAAGGAGCTCTTCGAGCGCGACAAGGACTACATCGTCCGCCAGGGCGAGGTCATGATCGTGGACGGCTTCACCGGCCGCGTGCTGGCCGGCCGCCGCTACAACGAGGGCATGCACCAGGCCATTGAGGCCAAGGAGCAGGTGGAGATCAAGAACGAGAACCAGACGCTGGCTACCGTCACGCTCCAGAACTACTTCCGCCTGTACGACAAGCTGGCGGGCATGACCGGTACCGCCGAGACCGAGGCGGCCGAGCTGCACCAGATTTACAAGATGGACGTCGTGCAGATCCCGCCGAACCGTCCGAACCAGCGCCAGGACCGCGACGACCTGATCTACAAGACGCAGGAGGCCAAGTTCGCGGCCGTGGCCGAGGACATTGCAGAGCACTCGGAGAAGGGCCAGCCGGTGCTGGTGGGCACCACCTCGGTGGAACGCTCCGAGTACCTGTCGCAGCTGCTTACCCGCAAGGGCGTGAAGCACAACGTGCTCAACGCGAAGCACCACGAGGAAGAGGGCCGCATCATCGCCGAGGCCGGCCTGCCGGGCCGCGTGACCGTGTCCACCAACATGGCCGGCCGCGGTACGGATATCGTGCTGGGCGGCAACCCGGAAATCCTGCTGGACGCGAAGCTGCAGGCGCAGGGCCTGGATCCGTTTGAGAACGAGGAGGGCTACCAGGAGGCGTGGGACGCACAGCTCCCGGCCGCAAAGGAGCGCTCCAAGCAGCTTGGCGACGAAGTCCGCGCCGCCGGCGGCCTCTACGTCATCGGCACCGAGCGCCACGAGTCGCGCCGCATCGACAACCAGCTGCGCGGCCGCTCCGGCCGCCAGGGTGACCCGGGCGAGACCCGCTTCTACCTCTCCATGCGCGACGAGCTCATGGTGCGCTTCATGGGCCAGTCCATGGAGAACATGATGAACCGCCTCAACGTGCCGGACGACGTGCCGATTGAGGCGAAGATGGTCTCCAACGCCGTGAAGGGCGCGCAGGCCCGCGTGGAGAACCAGAACTTTGAGATGCGCAAGAACGTGCTCAAGTACGACGAGGTGCTCAACGAGCAGCGCAAGGTGGTCTACCGCGAGCGCCAGGAAATCCTGGGCTCCAAGGACATCAAGGACCAGGTCCGCCGCATGATCGACGACACCGTCGGCGCCTACGTCGAGGGAGCCACCATGAACGGTTACGTGGAGGACTGGGACCTGCGCGAGCTGTGGAACGCGCTCGACTCCCTCTACGGCCCGACGGTGTCCTCCGAAGAGCTCGTCGAGGGCTCCACCTACGGCAGCCCGGGCGAGATCAGCGCCTCCGAGCTGCGCCAGGCGCTTATCGACGATGCACAGGCCCAGTACGACAAGCTCGAGGAGAACGTCGCCGCGATCGGCGGGGATGACCAGATGCGCAACATCGAGCGTTCCGTGATCCTGCCGATCATCGACACCAAGTGGCGCGAGCACCTCTACGAGATGGACTACCTGAAGGAAGGCATCGGCCTGCGCGCGATGGCGCAGCGTGACCCGCTGGTGGAGTACCAGAAGGAAGGTGGCGACATGTTCGCCGCCATGAACGAGGCCGTCCAGGAGGAGACGGTGCGCCAGCTCTTCCTCATCCGCAAGCAGTTCGAGGGGCAGAACGGCACTGAGGGTACTGAGGGCGCTGAAGGCTCCGGCGACGCACCGCAGGGTCAGCAGGCCTAGATTCCCGTACACTACCGGGAGTGAAGAAAGGAGAGAGGCAATGCAGGGACTGATTATTGATTACGCCGGCGTCCTGGACCAGGACCCGGAGGATGTCGCCCGCTGGCGCGAGCTCATCGCCGAGGTAAAGAAGCAGGAGATCTCCGTCGGCATCCTGTCCAACGAAGAGGCGGACAGCCCGATGGCGGAGGCCATCCGCGAGTGGGAGTTCCGCGGCGACGTGGACGCCGTTGTCCTCTCCGGCGAGGTCGGGGTGGGCAAGCCTGACCGCGCCGCGTTCCAGGCTGCGGCCGACGCCATCGACGTGATCATCAACGACTGCGTGATGATCGACGACGACATTGTCAACGTCCGCGCGGCCGTCGAGTTCGGCATGATCGGCATCCTGCACACCGCCTTCGAGCGCACCGCGGTGGAGATCCAAACCCTGTTCGGAGTTGAGGGCGAGTTCTAATGCGCGTCTACATCCCCGCCACCTTCGCCATGCTGGAACAGCTCAACGAGCAGGGCGTCCTGCACGCCCGCAACGGGTGGGGCTTCGCCGCCACCCCGGAGCTCACCGAGTTTTTCACCTCCGGCGACCAGGAGGAGATTGAGGCTATCGCGTTCGATGACGCGGCGCTCGCCTCGATCCGCTTGCTCGCCATCGGCGACGAGGAGCGCTTCCCGCACCGCCGCGTCGTCGTCTCCGCCGACGTTGACGCCACCGGCGAGCCGGACATGGGCGAGTCCGTGGTCAAGGTGTCCGGCCCCGTCGAGCTCAAGAACGTCGCTGCCGTCCACGTGGACGTGCGCGAGGCCGAGGACGCCACAAAGCGGGCCACCGAGCTCATCGACGCCGCCGATCTCGGCGACGAGGACGCCGAGCTGGCCGTGGGCGACGCCCAGGACAACTACATGGCGTTCTTCGATCCCAGCGAGCTACCGTTCCTCATCGAGCTGCTTTAGCTCCCACTCATTATTCGAGTGCAGCGCAGCCAACAGGTTGCGCACCGCCGCCGCTCGCCTGCCAACAGGCGAGTCGGCGGCGAACTCGTCCCAGGCGCACTCCGGGTCCGCGGGCGGGCCCAGGTGGGTGCAGCCGCGCGGACAAGCGTCCGCGGCCTCGGACAGGTCCGGGAAGACGTCGATGATCTGCTCCGGCTGGACGTGCGCCAGCCCGAACGACCGGATGCCGGGGGTGTCGATGATCCAGCCGCCGCCCGGGCCGGTGAGCTCCAGGGCGACGGATTGGGTTGAGGTGTGGCGCCCCTTGCCCACGCCGGAGACGTCGCCGGTTTCGCGCTGGGCGTCCGGCACGATGCGGTTGACCAGGGTGGACTTGCCCACGCCGGAGTGGCCGATGAGGGCGGAGACGTGGGCGTCGAGAAGCTGCTTGAGCGTCGCCAGGTCGTCGTCCGTGCCCGTGCGGAGCACCTGGACGTCCAGGTCTGCGATCTCGCGCTCAAAGTCGGTGGGGTCGTCGAGGTCGGACTTGGTCACGCAGACCACGGGGCGCACCCCGCCGACGAACGCGGCGATGAGAGCGCGCTCGACAAAGCCGGTGCGCGGCGGCGGATCGGCCGCGGCGACGACGATGAGCAAGAGCTCCGCGTTGGCCACGATGATCCGCTCGTAGGGGTCCGTGTCGTCGGCGGTGCGCCGCAGGACGGAGGAGCGGTCGGCGCGTTTGACGATGCGCGCGATCGTGTCCTTCTTGCCCGACGTATCGCCGACGACGCCGACGCGGTCGCCGACCTCCAGGCTCGTGCGCTTCAGCTGGCGGGCGCGGATGCAATTGACCACCGGGCCGTCATCGAGGACGACGCCCCAGCGGCCGCGGTCCTTGGTGACCACCATGCCGTAGACGGCGTCGTTGTGGCTGGGCCGGTCCTTCGAGCGGGGGCGTTTGCCCTTGCCGGGGCGGACGCGGACGTCGGACTCGTCGTAGTCGGAAAATCGACGGCCCATTAGCCCTCCACCATCGCGGTCCACATATCGGCGAAGCCCGGAAGGGTCTTCGCGGTCGTAGCGATGTTTTCCACCTGCACGCCCTCCACGGCCAGGCCGAGGATCGCGCCGGCGGTGGCCATCCGGTGGTCCTCGTAGGAGCGCCAGGTACCGCCGTGCAGCGTGGCAGGGGAGATGCGCAGCCCGTCGGACAGCTCCTCGCAGGAGCCGCCGAGACGGTTGATCTCCGTGGTCAGCGCCTCGAGGCGGTTTGTCTCGTGGCCGCGCAGGTGCGCGATGCCGGTGAGCTCGGATGGGGTGGCCGCCAGGGCGGCCAGCGCTGCGACGGTCGGGGTGAGCTCGCCGATGTCGCTCATGTCCAGGCGGATGCCGCGCAGGTTGCCGCGCTGCGGGCCGCGCACCTGGAGGGTGTGGTCGGCGCCGGTGGCGTGCAGCTCGACCTCGCAGCCCACGCGCTCGAGGATGTCGCGGATCACGTCGCCCGGCTGCGTGGTCTGGATCGGCCAGTGCGGCACGGCGGCGACGCCGCCGGTGACGGCCGCGGCGGCGAGGAACGGGGTGGCGTTGGACAGGTCCGGCTCGATGACCCACCGGTTCGGCCGGATCGGTTGCGGCTCGACCTTCCAGGTGTGGGCGGTGGCGGTGGTGTGCACGTCGGCGTCGGCAAGCATGGCCACCGTCATTTCGATGTGGGGCATGGACGGCAAGGTGCCGCCGGAGTGGGTGATGGTTACGCCGCGGTCGAAGCGCGGCGCGGCCAGCAGGAGGCCGGAGACGAACTGGGAGGAACCGGACGCGTCGATGGTCACCGCGCCGCCGTCGGCGTGGCCGGTGCCGTGGACGGTGAAGGGGAGCGCGTCGCCCGCCACGGCGACGCCGAGGTGGCGGAGCGCGTCCAGGATGGTGCCCATGGGGCGGGCCTTGGCTTGCACGTCGCCGTCGAAAAGCACCGGGCCCTGCGCAAACGCGGCGACGGCGGGCACGAACCGCATGACGGTGCCCGCGAGGCCGCAGTCCACCTCTGCGCCGTGGAGTTCGCCGGGCGTGACGCGGATTTCCTCGCCGCTGTGGGTGAACGTGGTGCCCATCGCGGCGAGCGCGGATTCCATGAGTTCCGTGTCGCGCGAGCGCAGCGCGCCGACGACGGTGGACTCGCCGTTGGCGAGCGCGGCGAGGACGAGCGCGCGGTTGGTCATCGACTTCGACCCCGGCACCTGCTGCGTGTGCGAGATGGGGTCGGGCGAAAACGGTGCGGTCCACAGTTCAGTCATGCGGTCCATCATAATAGAGGTATGTGTGGACGTTTCGTGCTTTTCACCACCGGCGACGAGCTGCTTGACGCCGTCGGCACCCTGCCCGGGGCCGGCACCGTCGACGCCCCCGACGGCACGCCGCCCGCCCGCTACAACATCGCCCCGACCCAGCAGGTGCCGCTCGTGCGCTTCCAGGAGCAGGGGGCGCTTATCGACGCCGCCCGCTGGGGCCTCCTCCCGTCCTGGAAAAAGAACGAAACGGGGCCGCCGTTGTTCAACGCCCGCGCCGAAACCGTGGCCGAAAAACCTTCGTTCCGCTCTGCCTTCAAATCGCGCCGCGGCCTGATGGTGCTGGACGGGTACTACGAGTGGAAGGGGGAGAAGGGCAGCAAGCAGCCCTACTTCGTCCGGCCCGAGTCCGGCCTGCTGTTCGCCGCGGCCCTGTGGGAGACTGGTCTGGACCGGTTGTCCACCACGATGGTGACAACCGCGGCGGCCGAGAACATGGCGTGGCTGCACCACCGCCTACCGCTGTTCCTGGCCGCAGAAGAGGTGGAGCAGTGGGTGTCCGGCACCCCGGAGGAGGCTGCGGAGCTGCTCGCGCCCTCGCGGGTGGCGGTCACGCTGCGCTGGCGAGAGGCGGACCCGGCCGTGGGCAGCGTGCGCAACGAGTACGCGGAGCTGACCGGGGCCGGCGAGCTGACGGACGTGCCCGCGGAGTAGGGGCTTACTGCGCGGCGATGTCGGCGAAGTCCGCGCCGGTGAGGGCGGCGAGGTCCTGCGGGGCGAGCTCCGCGGAGAGTCCGCGTTGGCCCGCGGAGACGATGATGGTGGGGAAGGGGGAGACGGAGGCGTCGATAAGCACTGGCAAACGCTGCAGGGTACCGAGCGGCGAGATGCCCCCGACGACGTAGCCGGTCGCGTGCTGGGCTTTCTTGGGGTCCGCCATCGCCGCCTTCTTCCAGCCGAGTGCTTTGGCGGCGGCCTTGAGGGAGAGGTGGCCGGCGACGGGGACGCAGCACAGCGCCATCTCGCGCTCGTTGGTCTCGTTGCGGACAACGAGCGTCTTCAGCGCGGCGGCGGGGTCCACCCCGAGCTCGTCGACGGAGTGCTCGCCGAAGTGGTCCTGGCTGGCCGCATATTCCAAGATGGTGTGCTCGGTGCCTTCGAGCGCGGCGATCGCGCGCGTGCGTGCAGACATAATTGGTACTCCTTTTGGTTGCTCCCGCCTGATCGTACGCCCGGCGCATTGCCCTACAATGGCGGGCATGCCCGAGACAGACCTGAAATCGCGCTTCACTGATGAAGCCATGCCCCTGCTTGACCAGCTCTACGGGGGCGCGCTGCGGATGACGCGGAACCCGCAGGACGCCGAGGACCTCGTGCAGGAGACGTACCTGAAGGCCTACAACGCGTTCGATCGGTTCAAGCCGGGCACGAACCTGAAGGCCTGGCTGTACCGGATTATGACCAACACGTATATCAATACGTACCGGAAAAAGCAGCGCCGACCGCTGGTGACCTCGGCGGATGACGTGACGGACAACCAGCTTTATACGTCCAGCTCGCACGAGTCGACGGGGCTGGAATCCGCCGAGGTGGAGGCGCTGAAGCTGATGCCCAATTCGCGGATCTCGCAGGCGCTTAACGAGCTGAACGAGGACTACCGCATGGTCGTGTACTACGCGGACGTTGAGGGGCTGGCGTACAAGGAGATCGCCGAGGTCATGGACATTCCGCTCGGCACGGTGATGAGCCGGCTGCACCGTGGAAGAAAACAGTTGCGCGAGATGTTGAAAGACGTAGCGCGCGATCAGGGCATCGGACTGGATCACGCTGACATGCAGGACAGCGCCAAGAAAAGCGCCAAGAAAGCGGAGGAGAAGTGATGAGCACGCCCGGAAAGCACAACGACGCCGCTGGTCGGAGCCAGGACGGCGCAGGCGGATGCTCGGGGGACTGCAACGACGTGCACCCGCTGCTGTGCGAACTGTTCGATCCGGATACTCCACCCGCGCGTGTACTGGAAATTCGCGAGCAGATTGCGGCGTGCCCGCACTGCTTTGGCAGGCTTGAATCGGAGCAGGCCGTGCGCGATCTGGTTCGCGATTGTTGCGGGGAAGCGCGGGCGCCGGAGCCGCTGCGTGAACGGATCATCGCTTCCATCACGTCTGTGAGTTACACAGAAATTCGGTACAACTGACCATCAGTCAGCTTTTATTAATCCCGTGATCTCGCAGGTCACGGGATTTTTTGCGCCTAGATTTTGCTGAAATATTGGGGCATAGTAGTTCTTTGCTTAGAACGTTCCACAGGTGCAAACGGGGGTGATTTTCGGGGGTGGCGATTGGTGAACAATTGCCGCCTAAGCCAGCTGAGGAAACCTAAGTATTTTTTGCCTAGGTGTTTCCTGATTGGTCTGCCTTAGGAAAACGTTCACTATTCGGAGGAATGTCCAAAAAGTCCAGGTTGCTGGGAATGATAGCTGTGATTGCATGTATAACTATTCTTATGAGGTATAATATGCACTATTGTGGACTGTTGAACAATTCTTATGGTTCTTAAATGTCGGCCGTATTTCGGGGGCGGTTGTAGAACAATTTACGTATGCACGTGACCACAAAGCCCAGCCAGACCCTGATAGCGTGTTGAACAATCAGTAAATAGAACGGGCAAAACGGTAAAAATTCGGAGTTGGATTTACACAGCTTCCCTCTGCATAGTTCTCGTGCATAAACTAAGGCTCGTAAACAACAGAACAGACACGCTGCGGACAGCGCACGGACACCATCCCCGCGATCCGCTGAACCGAGAAGAGGAACCAGTCATGAACGCCATCGCCCGCAAAGCACTTGCCGCCACTTGTGCGCTCGCAGTAATGGTTCCCGCCTTCCAGGTTCCCGCGGAGGCAAAGGTTGTTGACGACCCAAGCGTGGTCACCGTGACCGCCGACGAGGTCGGCCCCTTCTTCCACAACGTCGAGCTGGACAAGGGCCGCATCTCCTCCTTCAAGTTCACCGACCCGGCTTCTGTCGGCGGCACCCAGGACTCCTCCTTCTACATCGATTTCCGCTTCGGCGGCCAGAAGCTTGAGATGAGCGGTGCGAACACCAGGGTGCAGACCCGCAAGGACGGCAAGGCTGACGTGATCACGATGCGCAACGAGGACCGCAACCTCGGAGTGCAGTTCACCCGCGAGTTCCGCATCGATGGCAACACGGCCACCGTCCGTACCGAAATCACGAACACCAGCGGCAGCGACTCCTACTACCAGCTGGACATGACCAACCAGATCAACACCGCGCGCGAGCTGCAGGGGTCGTACGAGGATGGCCGCTTCACGGTCGGCCCCGAGTCCCTGGGCTACGATACGGAGATCTCTTTCGATGGCGCGACCTACTCCGGCGCTGCGAGCTCCTTCAACGGCACGACCAACCCGGACGAGGTCGGCTTCGTCGACGAGTCCGGTGCCCAGTTCCAGCGCGGCCGCTGGTTCGACGACATCGCCGCCGGCCAGACCGTCGTTGCAGAGACCACGATGACGATGCGCACCCAGGACGGCGCCGAGGACACCGACGGCGACGGCCTCGCCAACGCGTGGGAGGAGCAGGGGCTCACGCTTAACGACGGCACCGAGCTCCCCCTTAACGCGTGGGGCGCAGATCCGAACCGCCCCGACATTTTCCTGCAGATGAACTGGATGCCGTCCGAATACGAGTCTCTCGGCTGCTTTGACAATCCGCAGCAGGCAGCCTGCGCGGACGCAAACACGAAGAGCTACCGCCCGAGCAACGACATGCTGCAGCAGCTTGTCGACCTTTTTGCGGACCACGACGTGAACCTGCACATCGACGCCGGCGAGTCCTACACCAACATCCCGAACTACTCGGAGCGCCACGGTGGCGTCTACGGCGACTACACGAAGTACTACTTCCAGAACGAGCCGCAGGGCGTCAAGCTCATGGACAACATCGATGAGATGCTGGGCGACCGCTCCGCAGTCTTCCGCAGCGGCATGGTCGGCGACCAGATGGACCCGAGCACCTACTCGGTGGGTGTCTCCACGGTTGGTGACAACGCGTTCTACGTGGCCAACCACGACCGGATGACCACTGACGAGCAGTTCCGCAACACCATCCTCCACGAGCTGGGCCACACCCTCGGCCTGGACCACAACGGCTCCACCAAGTTTGCCAACCAGGTCCCGGACTCCGACTACCTGCCCAACTACTACTCGGTGATGAACTACCTCTACCAGTTCAGCCACTTTGACTATTCCGACCACGAGTCCGTCTCCGGCGGCGAGCTGCCGCAGGAATGCTACAACCCGGGCGCAAACTGCTACACCGGTGACTACCAGGTCCCCGCCGACTGGGACAACCTGATCATCAACACCGGCCACATTGGCAAGCCCGTGGGCACCGCCGGCGTCAAGAGCGCGAAGGTTGATGCCGCTGCCGCGAAGACTGCAGCCAAGTACCAGCAAGACCTGACCAAGGCGGAGAAGGCCGAGGGCACCGTCGACGTCGAGGTGGCAAGCTCCAGCCTCGAGGCGGACAAGGCCGGCAAAGTCACCCTGAAGGTGAACAACAGGGGCGCGGACCTGAACCGCTACACCGTCCAGGTGGTCACCCCGGACGGCGAGGCCTCCAAGGGCATCGTCCTCGACGGTGCGCTGACCGACCGCGACGAGGCCACCGTCACCGTGCCGGTGACCGCTGGCGACGCAGCCATCATGCCGCTCGACGTGAAGGTCACCAACCAGAATGGCGAGACCGCCTTCGAAGATCGCTTCGCCGTCGACGTCAAGGCCGGCAAGGCATCCGCGAACTCCGCGGCGATGGCAGGCGCTACCAACGCGCCCGCAAAGACGACCAAGACCGCGAAGTCTCAGGAGGCTGCGACCGAGACCGCGACGGCGAACCCGACCGTCGAGGCGGCACCGTCCAAGGCGGCGCCGTCCAAGGCGGCACCGGCAAAGTCGAAGGAATCCACCAAGAACGACGACGGCGCAATGACCACGGTGGCGTCGCCGAAGACGCAGGACCAGCCGGAGAAGAAGGAGCTGCACACGGCTTCCGACGACAGCCGTGCGGAAGGTGGCCCGAACATCGCCGCCATCATCGTGCCGATCATCGCGATCCTGGCCATC
Source organism: Corynebacterium gottingense (assembly GCF_002285125.1). Taxonomy (NCBI): domain Bacteria; kingdom Bacillati; phylum Actinomycetota; class Actinomycetes; order Mycobacteriales; family Corynebacteriaceae; genus Corynebacterium; species Corynebacterium gottingense. Next base: position 75,389 of record NZ_NSGN01000003.1, on the reverse strand, counting down.
ATCGGCGGCGCTGCCGCTGCCCTCGGTTCCGGGGTGCTCGGCTAAGCGAGACGGATTGTGCAGAAGGCCTGGCCATGTTGGCCAGGCCTTTGGCGTATCTACGCGAGGGTTTCTCGTGCGCGGAGGCGGAGTTTTCCGGGCTCTGAGGCGCTTGGGTTGGGTGCGGTGCGGCGTCTGTTGGTGCGGCGTCTGTTGGTGGTGCGGTGGCTGTTGGTGCGGCGTTTGCTGGTGCGGCGTCTGATGGCGGTGGCGGATCAGATGGAGCTAGCTCCGTTTGGGTGGCGGGCTGAACGTCGACCTGGGGTTTTGTTGGTGTCGGCGGGCCAGATGGAGCTAGCTCCGTTTGGCTCGTCACTGTGGGTGAAGCGGCCATCACCGGGTCAGGCGGCACGCCCGGACGCAGTTGCCAAGACAGGCGCCGATGTCACCGATCGACCCCGCGCATGACAACGCCCCCTCGCCGGCATTGCGTGAAAGTCGGGGAGGGGGCGCTGCGCTGTTCTTAAGAGTTAGGACGCTTGCCGCGGTTTGCACTCTTCTTGCGACGGTCCTTGCGCTTACGACCACGCTTGCTCATGGGAGCCTCCTTAGTTCTGTTCGGTTCTGGGCGATCAAAGTTCAGGTACTCCACTTTATCGCTCGGACGTGCCTACAGGGAAATTGTCCCTGCTTCACGGGGATGTACGCCCGGGCGACGCGATGCGTGATGCGGAGTGGGGGGGGGAGTTCGCGTTACGCGGACAGGCGGGCGCGGTTGCGAGCCAGTGCCTTGTTGCGACGCTTGATGGCGCGGCGCTCCTCCTCGGACAGGCCGCCCCACACGCCTGCGTCCTGGCCGGTCTCCAGGGCCCACTTCAGGCACTGGGAGGTGACGGGGCAGCGGTTGCAGACCATCTTGGCCTGGGCGATCTGGGACAGAGCCGGGCCGGAGTTACCGACGGGGAAGAACAGTTCCGGGTCCTCGTCGCGGCAAATTGCTTCGTGGCGCCAATCCATGATGAAATACTCCTTACATAAGCGTTGAACAGGTTTCGCGCACACCACTTCTTCGCCTCTTCGCGGGAGGCGAGTTGCAAACTAAGTTTGATTCCAGGTTCCGGGCGGTGTTCCCTTCGGTGGGATCCGGCGGCCGGTTTCCCTGGCGTTAACCCTGTGGTGTCTTGGGGTTAAGGGCTGTGTTACCAGCCCGTTGTTTTTGCTACCTGAGAATAATGGCACGAATTGCCAATGTGCGCTAGGGGTAAAGGCCGAAATGTGACACTAATCATATGAATTTTTCCCCTCCGCGCAGTTCATATTGGGATTTCCAACGAATTTGGGAACGCATCATCAACGGTTTGAACTGCGGAAATGGGAATTTTCGCGCACGCACACGCGGGTGGGAAGGTCAAATCAAGAATCTGTGATTCCGCCCCGATTCTTCCGCGGTGGCTGTGACGGTGCTGCTACTGCACCCGGTGATGTCGCGGTGAAGGCGACCGCAAAGTGACGGTTAGACTAACAAGACGTGACTGAAAAGAAATCCCGTTCTCCTCGTCAACCACGCCCGCCAATGGACCTGGAAACGGCACGGCGTGCCTCCGCAGTGGTTCCGCCCATCATGCGGTTCGGCGCCGTCGTCGTCCTTGTCCAATGCCTTGCCATGTTTGTGTACGCGGGCAGCCTCCTTGTCGCCCAGGTCCGCGGGGTGCAGGACAGCTCGCTGGAGTCCGATTCCGCAGCGACGCACTTCGTCCCCCTCGGCACTGCGGTCTTCCTGCTCATCATCTTCGGCTTTGTCGCGTTCGTGGCCGTCCGCACGCTGCAGGGCCGGCCGCGCAGCACGGGCGCAATCGTCTTGATCCAGGCGATCCTCATCGGTGTCGCCTTCTATATGGTGACCGGCGGCGCGGTCGCCCTGGGCATCGTTACCGGCATCTCCGCCGCACTCGTGCTGTTCACCGTGTTCCACCCGCAGACGGCGCAGTACAACGAAGCCCGTTACGAGCTGCGCAAAGCAGAGCGCTAATCGACGCCCCGGTGCCCGCGACTACTCGGCGCTGAGCGCGACGATCTCGTCGCCGCGCTTTTCCACCACGGTGGCGCCCGCGGAGTCGATGGAGATCGGCCCGTTGTAGTCGCCGCGGTCCACGGGGATGATCTTCTCCACGGAGTTTTTGTCCCAGTTGATGACCGCGACACCGGAATCCGAGGCGTAGAGGAGGCGGTCGTCGGCGGCAAAGCCGGTGCCCTTCGCGCCCTGGAACACGCCGGTGACGTTGAGCTCGGCGGGGTCCAGGAGCAGGAGGTAGTCGCCCACGTGGTACGTCATGTGGTGGGGGAGGTCGTGGACGGGGAGGATGCGGGTGGCGTCGTCAAGCTGCTCAGACTCTGGCAGCTCCGGGACCTCCGAGACCTTGAGCTCCTTGCCGTCTTTGTTGTAGGAGCGTACTTCTGAAGACTGCGGGTCGTAGATCGCGGCGGCGTCCTGGGAGATACCGACGAGGTAGGCGCCCTCGGGGAGCTCGACGGAGCCGTTCATCTCCGGGGAGCGGGAGTCCTCCGGGGTGGCGTTTTGGAAGCGGAGGAACGTGCCGCCGTCGCACACCTCGGTGACGGCGAGGAGCTCGGTGCGGGTGAGCGCCGACGTGATCGGGCACTCGTTGGGCTGCATGTCGGGCTCCTGCGGGGCCTCGATGGTGCCGTACTCCACGGTGCGCACCAGGTCAGAGCGCCACAGCTCGACGTGCTGGGAACTGACGTACCCGACGCGGTCGTTGGAGGAGACGTTCGCCACCTGGTCGGGGCCTGGGGCGGAGCGTGTCGACGCGTACTCGCCGGTCTTTGCATCAATACCCACGACGTCGCCGCAGCCGCCATTGCCGCGGTAGTCCGCAACCACCTTGTCCCACGCCCCGGCGAGCGTGCACAGCTCCTTGTCGCGGGTATACGTCCAGGCGGTGTCGCCCTCCGGGGTGGTGGCGGTGATGGTGTGGTCGTTGTACGTGATGATGAGGCCGTTGACCACCAGCGGAGCCGAGTTGGGGGAGGAGTCGGGCAGGCGGAACGACTCGGTGAGCGACTCCGGCACGACCGCTAACTGGCCGTAGTCCTCCTGCTGCTCCGCAGCCGGGGTGAGCTCAGAGGAGCGAATCGGCGCGGTGAAGAACGCTGTGGCCAGGAGGCCTGCCGATACGGCGGTTATGACACCGGTGGCGATCAGATCGCCCCGGGTACGTCGCAACGGTCTATTCAACGCCGGTTCCTTCCCTGCTTTTTCTGGCTCTTTTCCGCTGGCCGTTTTGGCCGCGCCCCGAGAACTTTACGCGGGCGGCCCACGGTTGGTGCAGCCGAGTCCGGAATGCCCAGCGCCTCGAACAGTTCCGGGGAGGTGGAAAACCAGGTGGGCAGCTCCTTCTTGCCTAGCGAGAGCTCGGAATCGATGAGTTCCCACTTGTGTTGCTCGTCGAACCCGACCAGGGTGACCGCCGTGCCGGAGTGCCCGGCGCGCCCGGTGCGTCCGATGCGGTGGACGTACGTCATCGGGTCATCCGGGGTCTGGTAGTTCACCACGTGCGTGACGTCGTCAACGTCGATGCCCCGGGCCGCGACGTCGGTGGCCACGAGGATCTCCACCTCGCCGGTGCGGAACGCGTCGAGTGACTTCTGCCGCGCCTCCTGGCGAAGGTCACCGTGGACGGTGCCGACGGGGAAGCCGCGCTGCGCCAGGTCCTCGGCGACCTCGGCGGCGGTGCGCTTCGTCCGTGCGAAGATAATGGTGCGCCCGCGGTGCGGGGCCTGCAGGAGACGTGCGAGGACTTCCGGCTTGTCCATCCGGTGGGAGCGGAACACCACCTGTTTCGTGCTCGCATGGGTGGCCGACGCGTTCGGCGCCTCGGCGCGGATGTGCACGGGGGTGCGCATCATCGAGCGGGCGAGCGTGAGGATCGGCGCCGGCATCGTCGCGGAAAAGAGCATGGTTTGGATCTGTTGCGGCAGCGCCGACCAGAGCTTCTGGATGTCGGGAAGGAAGCCCATGTCCAGCATCTCGTCGGCCTCGTCGAGCACGAGGATGGCCACCTGGCTCAGCGAGAGGTCGCCGCGCTGCAGGAGGTCGAGCAGGCGTCCCGGGGTGCCGACGATGACGTCCACGCCGGCGTCGATAGCCGTGAGCTGCTCCTCATACGGCCTGCCGCCGTAGATTGTGGCGACACGGACTGGGGTGTGTATGGAGGCGCGCTCGAGGTCCTCGCCGACCTGGGCGGCGAGCTCGCGCGTGGGCACGACGACGAGGGCGCGCGGCGTGCCGTCGAGTTCCGCAATCGCGGCGTCATCAAACACGCGGTCCAGCAGGGGGATGCCGAAGGCGTAGGTCTTGCCCATGCCGGTGCGGGCCTGCCCGATGAGGTCGCGCCCGTCGAGCGCGAGCGGGATGGCCAGCTCCTGGATGGAGAAGGTGCGCTCGATGCCCTGCTCCGCCAACGCGTCCAGCAGCTCGGCGGCGACACCGAGTTCCTCGAATGTCGGGGCGGGACGGTGTTCACTCTCAGCTGATCTAGGCACACGCTCATCTTAGCTTGAGGCCGTTACAATAGGGCCACCGCTTAACAACGAGCCGGTACAAGCAAAACTACTAGTGAAGGAACGTGACCCGCTTTTATGGACATCAAGTTTGGTCTGGCCGACACCGCGCGCGAACTCGTGATCAAGCTGCCGGAAGGGCAGGAGGACATCCTCAGCGTGGTTGAACAGGCGATTGAGTCCGGGCAGTCGACCCTGAAGGTGGTGGATGAGAAGGAGCGTACCTACCTCATCCGCACGGACCGGATCGCGTACGTGGAGCAGGGCTCGACCACCGCGCGCTCTGTCGGCTTCATGCGATAGATTGAGAGGTTATGACGACGAGGCAGAGCAACGCCGAGTGGCCCGACGCGAACGACCGGCGCGATGTGGACGCAAACGCCAACGCGGAGGACTTCTTCGGTGAGTGGGATGGCGACGATGACGGCGGCGAAGGCCGCCTCGTCCGCTTTGCCCGCGAGTACGGGTGGCGTGCCTACGCAATCCCGGTCCTCGCGGTCCTGACGCTGCTCGTCGTAGTGAACATGTTCCAAAACCCGGGCTCCGCCGTGGTGGACGCTGCCGGCTCGGAGGGGCACTCCGAGCGCGGAATCGGCGTCGCGGGCCAGGATTCGAGCAGCGGCGAGGGCGGCGTTGAGGGCAACGTCGAGCGCAAGCCCGCCGAACTGCCGGAGGGGGTGCAGAACGCGTTGGAGCTGCCGCCGGGTGGACCGATCGCGGAGGCCGGAGAGGGCACGTACCGCGAGGTGGGCGCGCCGGGCGCCAACGGGGGCAAGGGCGACGAGCTGACGCTGCGCTACGTCGTCGAGGTGGAAAACGGGGTGGATACCAACCCGTACGGCGGCGACCAAGCCGTCGCTGAAATGGTGGACGCGACGCTGCTGGATCCGCGCAGCTGGACCAACGACCCGCGCTTCCGCTTCGAGCACGTCTCCGGCGCTGACAACCCGGACGTGAAGATCCGCCTTACCTCGCTGAAGACCGCGCAGGAGATGTGCGGCATGGAGCTGGACATGGAGACGAGCTGCCGGACCAAGATCACGGGAGATGACACCGTCGTGCTCAATGAGGCCCGCTGGGTGCGCGGCGCAGCGCCGTTCGAGGGCGACCTGGGCCGCTACCGCCAGTACATGATCAACCACGAGGTGGGGCACGCTCTTGGTTTCGCATCGCACGAGCCGTGCCCGGCGGATGGCACCCTCGCGCCGGTGATGATGCAGCAGACCCTGAGCCTGAACAACGGCCAGCTGCACTCCTTTGACCCGGAAGAGGTCTACCCGGATAACCCGGACACGTGCCTGGCCAACCCGTGGCCCTACCCGCGCCCTGCGGCGAGCTAGGGGGCGCCTTGATTCCGGAGCACGTACTTTCCGCCTTCCAGTTGGAGGGGCGCGGTGAGCCGACCTCGCCCGCGTGGGACAACGGCCTGCGCTTCGGCCACGTCGTGGTGGCTCGCGCGACGCAGACCGCCGCCTGGTCGGGCAAGGTGCGCGACAAGCTGGGCGATTCGCTCGGCGGCGTCCGCTTCGCGCGACCGGTGCGCTCCACCGACGGCCGCCTCGTGGTCAACGGGTTTTGCGCCAACGAGTTCGCGCCGGGGGAGCCGGCAGCGCGCGTCGATGAGGCGATCGCTGCGGCGTTGCTTATCGACGCCCCACTGACCCAGTTCAACGCCCCACCCGCACCCCGCGACGATGCATGGGCGGAGGCGGACCGCGCGGCCTGGCGAGGCTTCGACCTGGACCCCGCGGAGAACCAGCTGGTCACCGCCCATATCGATTTTCTCGCCTGCTGCCTGTTTTCCGGCACGGATGCGCCGGTGGTGACGGAGCTGGTGCCCTCGGTGAGCCCGCGCCCCCGCGGGTATACCGCCGCGCTGACGATGGTGGACGGCCTGCTCGCCGGGGCGGTGGATGACGGCGTGGTGTCGCGCTGGGCGCACATCCCCGACGTGGGGTTCTTGGCGGAGCGGGCGCTCGAGTTCCGCGAAATCGCAGCCCGCACCGCGGGAGCGAACATAGGTTCGAGGGTTTCGTGGGTGCGTGAGGTCCTCGTGTCCGCCTAGCCTGGCAGACTAGGGCGCATGCCAACCCCACGCACCGAACCGATGACTCCCGCCGCGCGGATCCCCCGCGCGCGCCTTGTCCCGCGCCGCCGCACGACCACGCAGCGCTCGTGGCCCGTCGCGCTTCCGGCGAGCGGGCTGTGGAAGGTCACCGGCGAGGCCGGCTCCGGCGTGTCCAGCTTCCTAGTGGATACGGCGGTGGCCGCGGCGCTTCGGCTGGCCGAGCAAGGCGGGGACGCCAGCGGCGTCGTCGTGGTCACGGACTCCAAGGAGGCGGCGGCCCGGCTGCGCGCAGAGATCTCCGACCGGCTCGCGCGCAGCGGGTTTGTCGCCAGCGAGCCGATGGTGCGCTCCGTCCATTCGCTCGCGTTCGCGGTGCTGCGGCAGCGCTTCGACGAGGAGATCCGCCTGATCTCCGGCGCCGAGCAGGACGCCGTGATCCGCGAGCTTCTTGCCGGCCAGGTGGAGGACGTACGCGGCACCTGGTCCGAGGAGCTGCGCCCCGCGATGGGCATGCTCGGCTTTGCCCGACAGCTGCGCGATGTGCTCCTGCGCGCGGTCGAGCGCGGGCTCACCGCCGACGAGCTGCGCGGACTCGGCGAGCGCTACGACGTGCCCATCTGGTGCGCCTCCGCCGACTTCCTGCGCGAGTACCAGCAGGTCATGGCGCTCACCCCGGCCACCAGATTCTCCGCGTCCGAGCTGGTCAGCGAGGTCCTGCGCGGGGAGGTGCCTAGGTGGGACGCAGTGCTTGTCGACGATGCCCAGCACCTCGCCCCCGCCCCCGCCGAATTCGTGCGGCGGCTCCTTTCCGGCGCAGACCTCGGCGTCGTCGGAGGGGATGCCGCGCAGTCCATCTTCCACTTCCGCGGCGCCTCCCCGCGCTTCTTCCACAACCTGGGCGGTCTCGACCACCAGGTGATCGACCTGGGGGAGTCGCGCCGCGACCCCGAGCGGCGCGTGGCCGTCACGCGGAGCGACGCCGCCCAACACGCCGCGGTGGCGGACGCCCTGCGCCGCGCGCACTTGGAGGACGGGGTGGCCTACCGGGACATGGCCGTCGTGGTGCGCTCCACGCCGATGCTGGAGCCGGTGCGCCGCGCGCTGCTGCACGCCGGGGTGCCGGTGATGCTCAACCCCACCGACGTGGTGCTCGGGGAGCAGCGCATCGTTGCGGCCCTGCTCACCGGCCTGCGCGCGCTAGACCAGGAGCTCACCCCCGCGCAGTGGCGCGACTTCCTGCTCGGCCCCGTCGGCGGCGCCGACCCCGTGACCCTGCGCCGCCTGTTGCGCGGCCTGCGCCGCTGGGCACCCGAGGTGCGCGCGGAGGAGAGTCTGCGCCGCCTGCTGCTCAGCCCCGCGGAGCTGCCGGACTTCGGCCCCGTGCTCACGGACCGCGAGCTCTCGATCCTCACGCGCGTGCGGCGGGTGCTCGACGCCGCCAGGCGCGCGCAGGCGGACGGCGGCAGCGTGGAGGAGGTGCTCTGGGCGCTCTGGCACGCGACCGGGCTGTCGGACCACCTGCTCGCGGTCGCCCTGCGCGGCGGGGCGAGCGGCTCGCAGGCGGACAGGGACTTGGACGCGGTCATGGCGCTTTTCGACGCCGCCGGCGATTTCACCGAGCGCCGCGCCGCCGCAGGAGTGGACTCGTTCGTGGCCGACATTGACGCACAGGAGCTGCCGACCGGCGTGCGCGATCGACGCAGCGCGGCGCCCGACGCGGTGGCGCTGCTCACCGCGCACGGCGTGGCGGGCCGCGAGTTCGCGCGCGTCATCGTGGCCGGCGTGCAGGAGAACTCGTGGCCGAGCCTGGGAGAGACCGGCTCGCTCTTCCGCCAGGAGGACCTCATGGACCTACTGGACAACGGGGTCGAGCCGAACGTGCCAATCTCGCGGACGGCCGAGCGCCTGGCCGAGGAGCGCCGCCTGTTCTGGGTGGCGGTCACGCGCGCGACGGATCGCGTGCTCGTCACCGCGGTGGACGATCAGGACGGCGACGAGCTGATCGTCCCCTCGCGGTTCATCGAGGAGTACTGTCGCGACTTCGACATCGAGGCCCAGGAGGTGGAGCTCGCCCGAGAGACCAGCGGGTTCGGGAGCGACGCGGAGCCGGAGGCGCGGGTGCGCCTGCTCGCGCGGGACGAGATCGTCGCGGAGCTACGCCGGGCGCTCGCCTCGCCCGAAAGCAGCGAGGTCGTGCGGGAACAGGCGGTGCGCCAGCTGGCGCGGCTGGCCCGAGCCGGTGTGCCCGGGGCTGATCCTGGGCAGTGGTGGGGGATCGGAGGGGCGTCGGTAAGCACTGCCCTGGCGGAGGCGACGACGCTGTCACCGTCGCGCATCGAGCGGCTACTGCAGTGCCCGATGCGCGAGGTGCTTGAGCGGATGGTTGGGCTGGATGACAATCTGGCGATGATTTACGGGTCGATGGCGCACGCGTACCTGGAGGCGCTGGGGCGCGGCGTGGACGAGGCGGCGGCGCGCGCGGCGGCGGTGGCGGCGCGGCGCGACGCCGAGGATGGGCCGGCGTGGAAGGCGGAGCGCGACGTGGCGGACTTCGAGGCAATGCTGGAGCGGACCGCGCAGTGGCTGGAGGAATCCAGAAGCGCGTTTACCCAGGTTGGGGTGGAGATCCCGGTGAGCGTGGACGTGGACGATACGGTGCGCATCGCCGGGCGGCTGGACAGGCTCGACCGCGAGGACTCCGGGAAGGTCCACATCGTGGACTTGAAGACGGGCAGCGCGGTGCCAACGAACTCCGACACGGCCGAGAACATGCAGCTCGCCGCCTACCAGCTGGCGCTGTCGCGGGGGCGGATCGACGGGAACGCCGTCACCACCGCGCGCGACGGCGACGAGCCGCTGGAGGTGGGCGGGGCCGTGCTGGTCTACCCGAATGCGGACAAAACGAAGCGCGCCACCCGCGAGCAGGCGCCGAAAACGCCCGAGGAGCTGGACGCACTCACACAGTTGTTGGAGCCGCTGCCGGCGGCGCTGGCGGGGCCCGAGCTGCGCGCCGTGGCCGGGCCGCATTGTGAGCGCTGCGCGGTGCGCGCCCTGTGCCCAGTACAACCGGAAGGAGAGGTGGTCACCCGTGTCGCAGACAACGCCTGATATGTCACCAACCGTGCTCTCGCGGTACCTGCAGCAAAAGTTCCCGCCCACCGAGCAACAGGCCGACGTGATCGGCGCGGCACCGGGCCCGCTGCTGGTGGTCGCCGGCGCTGGGGCCGGAAAGACGGAGACCATGGCCGCGCGCGTGGTGTGGCTCGTGGCCAACGGCTACGCCCGCCCCGACGAGATCCTGGGCCTGACGTTTACCCGCAAGGCGGCGCAGGAGCTGGGCAAACGCATCCGCGACCGGCTCGGCACGCTGGCCGCCAACCAGGACCTGGTGCGCCGCCTGGACCCGGGCGGGCAGCTCGCGGACGCGCTGCAGGTCATCGCCCCGACCGTAGCTACGTACGATGCGTACGCGGGGGACCTCGTCCGCGAGTTTGGGCTGCTCGTGCCTGTGGAACCGGACTCGCGGCTGATCACCGCGGCGGAGCTGTACGCCATCGCCACCGAGGTGGTCACCGACTACCCGGGGCGCATCATCGCTGCCGACGGGCGCAACCCGTCCGTGTCCACCGTGGTGGACGGGCTGCTGGCGCTGATGACCTCTATGGGCAACGAGCTGACCACGCCCGACGAGGTGGACCAGGAGGCGGCGGCGTTCCTCGCGGAAACGGAGTCGCTGCCCTTGGCGCCGCGGGCGCGCACCGAATTCACCAAGAAGCTGCGCGGATGGCGCGCGACCCAGGAGGAACGCCGCGCATACCTGCCGCTGGCCCGGGCCCTGAACGAGGAGCTGCGGGCGCGCGGGGTCGTCACGTTTAATGAGCAGATGTCGGTCGCCGCCAAGCTGGCGCGCGACCACCAGAGCGTGGGCAAGGCGCAGCGCCAGCGCTTCCGCGTGGTCATGCTTGACGAGTACCAGGACACCTCACACGCCCAACGCGTGCTACTGCGCAACCTGTTCGGGCAGGGCGCGGACCCAGACCTGACCGTGACCGCCGTCGGCGACCCGATGCAGGCCATCTACGGCTGGCGCGGAGCCACTGCCGCCAACCTCCAGGCGTTCGTCCACGACTTCCCGGCCGCGGGCGGCGCACCCGCGCCGAAGAAGCAGCTGACCACGTCCTGGCGCAACCCGCCGGAGGTCCTCGCGCTGGCAAACAGCATCTCCGACGCAGTCCTCGGGCGCGGGGACAACCGCGCCGTCGCGCCGCTGGCGGCCCGCCCCGGGGCGCAAGCAGGCGAGGTCGCGCTCGGCTTCTTCGCCACCAACAAGGAGGAACTCGCGTTCGTGGCGGACAACCTGGCCGCCCAATACGCACAGTGCGCGCGGGACGAAGCGCCGTTTTCCGCCGCCGTGCTGGTGCGCAAGAACCGGCACTCCGCCGAGGTAGCGGAGGCGCTCGGGGCGCGCGGCGTGCCCTTCGAAATCGTCGGCGTGGGCGGGCTGCTGGACATCCCTGAAGTCGCCGACACCCTCGCGGTGGCCACGATGCTGGTGCGGCCCGCGGACTCGGCAGCCGCGCTGCGCATCCTCGGCGGCCCCGCCGTCGGCCTGGGCCTGGCGGACCTCGCCGCGCTGGCCTCGCGTGCGGTGAACCTGCGCGCGACCGGAGCCAGCGCCGACCCCAGCGGGCCCGAGCACGCGGACCCGCAGACCGCGCAGGAGCGGCTGGCGGCCCAGCTGGACGAGCTCGTGGCCCGCGCCGCGGAACTCAATGCGTCTACCGATCGCCCCGCAGGCCTCGCCGACGCGGTGGCGGACCTGGGCGAGCCCGAGCGATACAGCGAGGAAGGACTGCGCCGCTTGCAGGACCTGGCGGCTAAGCTCCGCTCCCTGCGCACCAACAGCCTGGGCAAACGCCTGCCTGACCTGTTCGCGGACATCATCGACGTCTTTGGCATCCGCACCGAGGTCCTGGCCCGCCAGGGGATGGGCAACACCGCAGGCACCGTCCACCTGGACAGTCTGCTCTCCGCGGTCGCCGCCTACCCCGGCACCAGCGTGGAGGGACTGCTGGACTATTTCGCGCTCGCCCGCGAGCACGAGGACGGCCTGGCACCCGGCAACGTGCCGACACGCACGGACCGGGTGCAGATCCTCACAGCGCACAAGGCGAAAGGACTGGAGTGGGACACCGTCGCCGTCCTGCACGCAGACGCCAACACGTACGCGGCCAAGGCGGAGACATTCCTCACCTGGGTCCAGCGCGTGCCCGACGCGTCCTTTGGCAACCCCGAATACCTGCCGGACTTCGGTGAGGTGGAAAACCGCACCCAGTTTGAAAAGGCCGCCGACGCCTGGCTCAAGCTCGTCCGCGCGGGCCTGGCGGAAGAATCGGCGCGCCTGTTCTACGTCGCCGTGACCCGCGCGGAGCGCAAGCTCCTCATCACCGGATCGCGCCGCAAACCCGACGTGCGCCGCGACGCGAAGCCCTACGAGCACTTCGCCCCGCTGCGCCAGCTGGTCCCCGAGACGGTCGAGTGGGCCGAGGCAGCCGAGGTCGAGGAAACGCCCACCGAGGACGCCCCGGCGCTTGTCGACGCCCCCGCCACCGGCACCTGGCCCGCCTACCAGCTCGCCCCGGGGGAGGTGGAGGCCGCGGGGCGGGTGCGTGGCGTCGAGAAGCTGCCCGAGCTCGCAGAGGGCGAACTCTTCTCGCTCTGGGAACGCGACGTGACCGCGCTCATCGAGGAACACGAGCGGGCGAAGTCCCCGGACACGCTGGTGGTCATGCCCGCGGAGCTGACGGCCTCGGACGTCGTCGCGCTCAAGGCGGACGAGGAGCAGTTCGCGCGCCGGGCGCGCCGGCCGGTCCCGTTCAAGCCGAACACCTACGCCAAGCGCGGCACCGCGTTCCACGAGTGGCTGGAGGAGTTCTACGGCCAGCGCCCGCTGCTCACGGAGGACGAGCTGCCCGGCGGCGACGAGGCGGAGGTGGACGCCGCGACGCTGCGCCGACTCAAGGACTCCTTCGAGCGCAGCGAGTGGGCCGCCCGGACCCCGGCCCACGTGGAATACCCGTTTGAGCTGGCCCTGGGCACCTCCGTGGTGCGCGGCCGGATGGACGCCGTGTTCCGGGACGCGGGCGGCGCAGGGTGGGTCGTCGTGGATTGGAAGACCGGCGAAAAGCCGAAGCCGGCGCAGATGGAGGCAGCGAAACTGCAGTTGGCCGTCTACCAGGAAGCGTGGCGCCGGATCGCGGGCGATGGCGCCCCCGTGCGCGCGGTGTTCTTCTACGTGCGCACCGGCGAGACCTTCGCACCCGAGCACCTGCCGGGCGCGGACGAGCTGGAACAGCTCCTCGACGTTGACGGTGATAGTGTTTCGGATTCGGAGACAATTCCGTCCACAGACCCTGCCGTACCTCCGGCGGAGCGATAGAGCAGAAGGGAGCCCGATTCGATGCAGCTTCGCTACCCCTTTGCCTGGCGCGACCGGGTCCGCGACGACGAGGAGCGCGACGACATCCCGGTCCATACGCTCCTGGACGTCATCAATATTCCGACCGCGGAGCGCACGACGCCGTGGGTGCTCATTGCCCGCCGCTTTGGCTACGCGGCCGTGTTGGTCGTGGCCATGGCGCTCATCGTGTACCTGGACTCGAACGGCTACTCGGAGCCGCTGACGTTTGTGGACGCCCTGTATTACTCGGCCGTGTCGCTGTCCACCACCGGCTACGGCGACATCACGCCGGTGACGCAAGGCGCGCGCCTGGTCAACATCTTCGTGGTCACTCCGGCCCGCGTCGCCTTCCTGATGCTCCTGGTCGGCACGACCCTGTCCGTGCTTACGGAGGACTCCCGTAAGACACTCCAAATTCAGCAGTGGAGGAGAACTGTGCGTAATCACACCATCGTCGTCGGCTACGGCACGAAGGGGCGCTCCGCAGTGGACGCCCTGCTCGCCGGGGACACCGCGCCCACCAGCATCGTCGTCATCGATTCGGACCCGGTCACCCTGGGCCAGGCGGAGAAGCGCGGCCTGGTCACCGTCCACGGAGACGCTACCAAGTCCGACGTGCTGCGCGTCGCCGGCATCACCCGCGCCCGCTCCGTCGTGGTGGCCCCGAGCTCGGACGACACCGCGGTCCTGGTCACGCTGTCCGTGCGCGAGCTTGCCCCCAGCGCCATGATCGTGGCCAGCGCCCGCGAGAGCGAAAACCAGCACCTGCTCATGCAGTCCGGCGCGGACTCCGTGGTGGTCTCCGCGGAAACGACGGGCCGCCTGCTGGGACTCGCCACCGTCACCCCGCCGGTGGTGGAGATGATGGAGGACCTGCTCAGCCCCGACGAGGGCTTTGCCGTGGCGGAGCGTCCCATCGCAGACGACGAGGTCGGCTCCAACCCGCGCCACCTCGCCGACATCGTGCTCGGCGTCGTCCGCTCCGGAGAGCTCTACCGCATGGACGTGCCCGAGGCGGAAACCGTCGAGCCGGGCGACCGCCTGCTCTACGTGCGCATGACCCAGCCGCAGGAGTCGCCCGAGGCGCAGAAGCCGTCGGAGTAGCGCGCCCGTGCTCTTGCTTATCGACGCCACCTCGCACCTCCCCCTCACCGCCGAGGGAGCACCGCTCCTGTTCACGGAGCTTCCGGCGGGGATCGAGGTGACCACCCGGGTGCAGATCACACCCGAGGTCACCGCCGCGCGGCTGCGCTCCGCCAGCGCCGCCGACCTCGCCCCGCGCACCGGCCACGCGCGCATCCACGCCGACAACTACCTCGTATCCCGGGCCGTGGGGCTGCTGGCCGCGCGGGAGCGCTACGCCTTCGACCCCGCAGACGGCTCGCCGTTGACCTGGGGCGAGTCCGGGATCGTCGCCCGCGGTGCGTCCGGCACGCCGATCTTCCCGCGGATCGACCCGTGCGTGATCGGGCTCGTCGAGCACGCGGCCGGCGACCGCATCCTGCTCGGGGAAAACCGCCGCCGCCCGGGGTTCTTCACCTGCATTGCCGGCTACATGGACGTGGGCGAGAGCGCGGAGGACGCGTTCGCGCGCGAGGTCCTGGAGGAGACGGGGCGGCGGGTCACCGACATCGCGTATGTTGGGTCGCAGCCGTGGGCACTGTCGGGCTCGCTGATGCTGGGCTTCCGCGCCCGCACCGCAGACGAGACCCAGGTGGGGGATACAGATGGAGAGCTCAGCCAGATCATCTGGGCGACGCGCGAGGACCTGGGCAGGCTCACGCTCGCGCCCGAAGGCAGCATCGCCCGGCAGCTGATTGAGCGCTGGGCCGCAGGCGAGATCTAAGAGGGAAGGACAAAGGACACACCGATGGCAGTGGACTTGAGTTTGTTGGATGAGGACCAGCGCGTGGCAGCCACCGCTCCGCGTGGCCCGGTGTGCATCCTCGCGGGCGCCGGCACGGGCAAGACGCGCACCATCACGTACCGCATTGCCAACCTGGTGGACCAGGGGATCGTGGCGCCCACGAAGGTGTTGGCGGTGACGTTCACGCAACGCGCCGCGGGCGAGATGCGCGACCGCCTGCGCACCATGGGGGTGGGCGGGGTGCAGGCCCGCACCTTCCACGCTGCGGCGCGCCGTCAGCTGCAGTACTTCTGGCCCCAGATCGCCGGTGACCTGCCGTGGAAGCTGCTGGACAACAAGTTCCCGCTCGTTGGCCGCGCGGCGCGCTCCGCCGGGCTGGACTCCGGCAAGGAAATGGTGCGCGACCTCCTCGGCGAGATCGAGTGGGCGAAGTCCAGCGTCATCGGCCCGGACGACTACGCCGAGCGAGTCGCGGGCACGAAGCGCACCCCGCCCGCGGACGCGGCGAAGGTGGCCCAGGTCTACCGCGCCTACGAGGAGTCGAAGACGTCGCCGGACGGCATGTTGCTCGACTTCGATGACCTCTTGCTGCACGTCGCGGGCGCGCTGGAGAACGCGCCCGCGGTGGCGGAGGAGTTCCGCGCCCAGTATCAGTCCTTCGTGGTGGATGAGTACCAGGACGTCACGCCGCTGCAGCAGCGCGTCCTGGAGGGGTGGCTGGGCCAGCGCGACGACCTCACCGTCGTCGGCGACGCCAACCAGACCATTTACTCGTTTACTGGCGCGACCCCGGAATACTTGTTGAACTTTTCGCGGACGTACGAGCACGCGACCGTCGTGAAGCTGCAGCGCGACTACCGCTCGACCCCGGAGATCACGGACTTGGCCAACACCGTGATTGGCAAGGCGAAGGGGCGCGAGGCGGGCACCCGGCTCGAGCTGCAGGGCATGCGCGAGCACGGCCCGCAGCCCACGTTCACCGCGTACGATGACGAGCCGACCGAGGCGCGCGAGGTAGCCATCCAGATCAGGGAGCTTCTCGACGCCGGCGTGCCCGCCCGAGAAATCGCCGTCCTCTACCGCATCAACGCGCAATCGGCGGCGTTCGAAGCGGCGCTGGCGGACGCGGGCATCATGTACCAGGTCCGCGGCGGGGAGGGCTTCTTCCAGCGCGGCGAGATCCGCGAGGCGATCCGCGCGCTCGTTGCTGCATCGCGCCGCGGCGACCTGCCGGACGACCCGGTGGCGGTGGCCCGCGCCGCCCTCGGCCCGCTGGGGCTCACGCCGACCGAGCCGGAGGGCGCGAAGGCGCGCGAACGCTGGCAGACCCTCGGCGCGCTGGTGGACCTCATCGAGGAGATCGTGCGCAGCCGCGAGGCGGAGACCCTGCCGGAGGTGCTGATGTCGCTGCGCCGCCGCGCGGACGCGAAGCAGCCGCCGTCGGTGGACGGCGTCACGCTGGCCAGCCTGCACGCTGCGAAGGGCCTGGAGTGGGACGCGGTGTTCCTGGTCGGTCTGGTGGAGAATACGCTGCCGATCTCGCACGCGATCAAAGCGGGCGATGACCAGGTTGAAGAGGAGCGCCGCCTGTTCTACGTCGGCGTGACGCGCGCCCGCGAGCACCTGCGCCTGTCCTGGTCCTTCGCCAGGCAGGAGGGCGGGCGCAAGTCGCGCAGCCGCTCGCGTTTTCTCGACGGCATCGCCCCCGAGCTGGAGGTGGAGAAGGCCCCCGAGCGGCTGAAGCGCAACCGTCGCTGCCGCGTGTGCAACAACCTGCTGTTCACCCCCGCGGAGAAGACGCTGGGACGCCACGAGGACTGCGAGCCCAGCTACGACGAAGCCGTCTTCGGCGCCCTCAAGCGCTGGCGTAGGGACCAGGCGCGCGAGGCCGGCAAGCCCGCCTACATCGTGTTCACGGACGCCACGCTGCTGTCTATCGCGGAGGCCATGCCCGCCGATGAGCACGAGCTCCTCGGCATCTCCGGCGTCGGCCCCGCCAAGATTGAGCAGTACGGCCAGGGCGTGCTGGACACGCTCGCGGAGTTCCGGTGACGCGCGTGAGCGAGCAGCCCTACCGCGTCATCCGCTCGGCCCGCCGCACCCGGTCGGTGCAGGCGCGCCTGGTCGGCGGCGTCGTGGAGATCCGAATCCCCGCGCGTTTTTCGCAGGCGCAAGAGGCCCAGACCGTGGAGGAGATGCTCGCGCGCGTCGCGAAGAAGACGCAGGCGAGCGCGCTTAACGACGCCAACCTCACCGCCCGCGCCACGCAGCTGAACCGAGAGGTGCTTGACGGCCGCGCCCGCGTCGGCTCCATCCGCTGGGTGGACAACCAGCAGACGCGCTGGGGGTCGTGCACCACGACCACCGGCGACATCCGGATCAGCTCCCGGCTCAAGGGCGTCCCGGACTACGTGCTCGACGCCGTGATCGTCCACGAGCTGGTGCACACGTTTATCGCCGGGCACTCCGCCGAGTTCTGGGAGTGGGCGGACCGGGCGCCGCGGGCAGAAAGGGCGAAGGGCTACTTGGAGGCCTACCAGCGCTTCGGGTGAGCGCTACTCACCGCAGCCGTGGACTTCCTTGCCCGCGGCGAAGTTGTCCATGGCGGTGACGGCGTCTTGCAGCGAGCCCACGCTCGCCACGGTCATGTCACCCGGATCAACGGTGCGGACCGCGTCGCAGTTGCCCTCCGGGGCGAGGAACAGCTCGACGTGCTGGTCGCGCGCTGCGGCGAGCTTGTGCTGGATCCCGCCGATCGGGCCGACCTCGCCGTCTTCCGCGATGGTGCCGGTGCCGGCGACGAACTTGCCGTGGTTGAGCTCGCCGGGGCTCAGTTTGTCTATCACGGCCAGCGAGAAGATCATACCGGCGCTTGGGCCGCCGACGTCGTTGAGGTTGTAGTTGACCGTCACGTCGCCGCCGGGCTCCGAGGTCATGAGGATGCCCACCATCGGGGTGTCCTTGTTCTCGGGGCTCTCGCCGAGGCGGACGCGGACGTCCATCGGGGCGCGGTCACGCTCGATGCTCACGGTGATCTCGTCGCCGGGGGAGTGGGCGTGAACCTTTTCCTGCACCTCGCTGGGCTCGGTGACGGGGGTACCGTCGATGCGGGTGATCACGTCCTCTGCTTCCAGCACACCGGACGCGGGGGAGTCATCCACCAGGTCGTGGACCAGCACGCGGGTCGGTTTGCCCAGGTAGCGCATGGCGGCCACGGTCGCGTTGCCCTCCGAAGCGGCGAACTCGGCCTGGTTGTATTGGCGCATCTGCTCCTCGTCCACGTCCGGCGGGATGATCTGCTCCACCGGTACGATCGTGTCGTCGGTGCCGATCCACCGGCCGACCGCCTGCGCGAGCGACATGTTGGTGCGCACGGACACTGTGGTCATGTTGAGGTTGCCCGAGACAGGGTCCGTCTCAGTGCCCTCGACGTCAATCACCGGCTCGCCCTCGACCTCGCCGAGGGTGTTGAACATCGGGCCGGGGCCCTCCGCCGCGTACGGCACGGCCAGGGAAATGTTGGTGCCGGGGACGTGGTTGATGGACATCATGACGGCGAGTGCTGCCACGGGGATCGCTCCCCACACCACGGTTGACCACCGCCTGCTGTGAGTGGTTTCCTGCGCGGATGCGTCCGCCTGGGGCTGCGCCCCGTCTTCCTGTTCTTCCACGCAGCGCATCTTAGCGCAGCCGTAATCGCTCACCGTGTTCGCTCTCAGCGTCCCGGTCTGCGCAAAAAGTGCTCGCGCGCAAGAGTCGGCGCTATGTATCGTGGCAGGTATGAATAACGGATTTGGATTTTCCTTTCCCAACAATGATGACGACGAAGATAAGAACAAGCGCGGCGACAACAACGGTGGCGACGCGTCGAACCCCTTCGCCGCCTTCGGGTTTGGTGGCGGACAGCAGGGCGGCGGGTTCGGCGACATGCTGAACCAGTTCGGCCAGATGCTGTCCGGCATGGGCAATTCGTTTAACCAGGCGAGCCAGTCGGGCGACTCGGCCGTGAACTTTGACATGGCGCTGCGCATGGCCCGCCAGCGCGTTGGTGACAAGGCGGCGGTCTCCGCCGGCGACAAGAAGGCGGTGGAGGAGTCACTCGGGCTGGTCAACCACTGGCTGAGTGAGTCCACCACGCTGCCCGCCGCGGACTCCCAGGCGCGCGCGTGGAACGCGGACGACTGGCTGGTGGAGACCATGCCGATGTGGAAACGCCTGGTCAACCCGGTTGCGGAGCACATGAACCGCGCGCAGCTGGACAACATGCCGGCAGAGGCTCGCGAGATGATGGGCCCGCTGGCCGGGGTGATGAACTCCATGAACTCCATGAACTTCGGCATGAAGCTGGGCCACGCGCTGGGGGATCTGGCGCAGCAGGCGCTCACCGGCACGGATTTCGGCCTGCCGGTCGCGCCCCGCGGCGTGGCGTCGGTGCTGCCCAAGAACGTGACGCGGATTTCCAAGGACCTCTCGGTGCCGGGGCAGGAGGTGCTGGTTTACATCGCTGCGCGCGAGGCCGCGCGTCAGCGCCTGTTCCAGCACGTTCCGTGGCTGGTGGAGCGCCTCGTGGCCTCGGTGGAGGAGTACGCCGCCGGGCTGCAGATCGATACGTCCAATATCGACGAGGCCACCCGCAGCCTGAACCTTGAGTCGGGCGACCCGCAGCAGATCCAGGAGGCGCTGCAGAACCTGCAGAACATGGATCTTTCCCCGCGTGTGGTTTCGCGTAACGCTGGGGCGACCTCGCGCCTCGAGACCCTGCTCGCGCTTGTTGAGGGCTGGGTTGACGTGGTCGTAGATGCCTCCCTGTCGGAGCGCATCCCGTCCTCGGCGCAGCTCGCTGAGGCGTGGGCGCGTCGCCGCGCGACCGGTGGCTCCGCCGAGCAGGCCTTTGCCAGCATCGTCGGCATTGAGCTGGGTGCGCCTAAGGTGCGCGAAGCCGCGGAGCTGTGGCGTCGCGTGGATAATGCCGTGGGCGTGCAGCGCCGCGACGAGGTGTGGAACCACCCGGACTTCCTGCCGACGGCAGAGCACCTGGACAACCCCGCCGCGTTTATCGACGGTTTGTTGGACGACACCACCGATGCGGACTTCGACGCCGAGTTCAGCAAGCTCGAGGAGGAGCTGCGCAACAACCCGAAGCTCAAGCGCGAGGACGGCGACGGCAAGGACAACGGCAGCGAAGACGGTACCGAGCTCTAGACCTTCGGCCGCGTTCGTACCAGGGCGGGGTGAGCGATTGCACAGCGCTCACCCCGCCCTTTTGCCTGCATTTCTCCTGCAAAGCGCAATAAAATAGATGGTGAAGCCACGCTGCTCGCAAGGAGAACACGCCATGACCGCCGCCGCCCGGGCCGAGAACCTGTTTAAGCAATACGGCGAGGCAGATACCGCTATTGTTGCGCTTGACCACGTCACGGTCGAGTTCCATCGCAATGAGTTCACCGCCATCATGGGGCCATCCGGGTCCGGCAAGTCCACGCTCATGCACGCAATGGCGGGGCTGGACACGGTCACCTCTGGTGAGGCCTACATCGGGCAGACCTGCCTGACCAACCTGCGTGACCGGGAGATGACGCAGCTGCGTCGCGATCGCCTGGGCTTTATTTTCCAGTCCTTCAACCTGGTGCCCACGCTCACCGCGCGGGAAAACATCACGCTTCCCCTTGATATTGCGGGGCGCGACGTGGATGAGCAATGGCTCGAGGAGATCACCACCCGGTTGGGTCTGGCGCAGCGACTCAATCACCGCCCGGCGGAACTCTCCGGTGGGCAGCAGCAGCGTGTCGCCTGCGCGCGAGCGCTGGTATCGCGCCCAGAGATCATTTTCGGTGACGAACCGACCGGCAACCTGGACTCGAACGCCACGGCTGAGGTGCTCGACATTTTGCGGACGGCGGTGGACAAAGACGAGCAGACCGTGGTCATTGTCACGCACGATGCGAAGGCTGCGTCCTACGCTGACCGAGTGCTCTTCCTCGCCGATGGCCGGATCGTGCGGGAGCTTCGCGACCCGACGATGGAGGATATTCACACCGTCATGGCGGAAATAGAGGGCTGACATGGCACGCAACGCAATGCGCACCGTTTCGCTGCGCACCATCGCGCAACACAGGCTTCGGCTCGGGCTCACCGTGCTCGCGGTCATTTTGGGAACGGCGTTTGTTTCCGGTTCGTTCATGTTCACCACCTCGCTGTCGAACACGTTCGACGCGGCGGTCAACAACGTCTACCGCGGCGTGGATGTCGGCGTAGGGGACGGCGTAGGGGACCAGGACGGGGATGGCCCTCCACTTGACGCGAGCATGCGCGACCGGCTTGCGCAGGACTCGCTGGTGCGCGAGGTCAACGTGCTGAGCCCGCAACCCGTGGTGATTGCAAACGAAGACGCTGTGGCGTATCAAACGCAAGGCGACACCTCGGAGGTGATCGCGTACTACCCGCCGGAGCAGACTGTGGGCGGGGAGAACGCGCTTGTGCAAGGTCGCGCGCCACGCGGCGCGGGCGAAGTCCTGGTAAGCGAATCTGCCGTCGAGGACTACGGTATTGGGCTCGGTGATCGGCTTATCCTGGTGCACCCGGAACATCGCGACACGGTCACCGTCGTGGGGGTGTCTACCCCCGCGTCGCAGCTTGGCGACGACATCACGATCAGCATGGCCGCGCCCGCCTTCCTTGACGTGTACGGCGACCCTATGCAGCTGAAGCTCTCCGCTGCCGAAGGCACCACGGCAGAGGAACTTGCGCAGCACCTCAGCAGCACCTACGACGTGGAAGCAGAGACCGGCGAGGCGCTTGCGGACGCGGCCCGCGAGGAGATGGCGTTCGCGCTGACAGCGATCCGCTACCTGCTCATTGCCTTCGGCCTGATTGCGTTGCTGGTCGGCACGTTCATCATCGCCAACACGTTCTCTATGATCGTCGCCCAGCGCACCAAGGAGTTTGCGCTGCTGCGTGCGCTGGGGGCCTCGCAGCCGCAGGTCGTCGGCTCGGTGGTGGTGGAATCCGCCATAGTGGGTGTCTTCGGCTCGCTGGTTGGTGTTGCTACCGGTATTGGGCTGGTCGCGCTGATCAAAGCAGTCATGGGCACCCAGGGCATGCCGTTTGAGCCGGGCCTTGGGCTCAGCCCCGCGGCCATCATCGTTCCGCTGGTGCTTGGCGTGCTGGTCACGACGCTCTCCGCCTATGCCCCGGCCCGGCGTGCGGGCTCGGTGCAGCCAGTCGAAGCGATGCGTGGTACCGACGCAGATGCGCCCGGTTCGTTGCGCCGCAGGACGATCGCAGGGGTGGTGCTCGCCGTCGTTGGCATTGCGGCGGCGAGCGCCGGGGCGATTATCGACGCCTCGACGAACCCCCGCGTCACCGCCGTCGGTATTGGTGCAGCGTGTCTGATTGTTGGCGTGTACTTGGCGGGCCCGGCACTGTCTTCGGTTGTCGTCCCTGGTCTTGGCAAGGTCGTTGGTGCGCCCTTCGGAGCGGTTGGTTCCCTCGCGGGGACAAATACGCACCGCAATCCGCGTCGCACTGCTGCGACCGCGTTCGCGCTGATCCTGGGCGTTGCGTTGGTGACGGTCATCGGCATGCTGGGGGCGACGATGAAGGCCTCACTGCAGGACGATATCGCCGACCACATCAGCGCTGACTACGTGCTCACAGGCCCCGTCAACGGTAACTTCCCGGCACCGAGCGACACTGTCGCCATGACCGAGGGCGTTGACGGCATCGATGCGCGTGTGACCGTCGGCGCGGTCCCGGCCACCGTCGGCGGGCAGTCTTCATTGGAGGAGCAAGCCCAGCTGACCATGACGGTCGATGCTGATCCGACCCAGGTGTTCGCCCTCGAGTTGAAAGACGGAGACCAAAATATTGCCGGAGGGTTCCTTGCAGACGAGGAGTTGGCCACCGAGCAAGGCTGGAAGGTTGGCCGTGCATACGAGGTCGCAGGTCCTATCCCCGGGATGACGGCGCAGGCGACGCTGCGGGGGATTTACGAGCCGACTGAGGTTGCGACGCGGATCCTGCTCGACGCCGAGGTGGCGGACCAAGTTGCACCACCCGAGGCGCAGCTTGTGCGCATGGTCGGCATCGTGGCTGAGGACGGCGCGGACCGTGACGCGATGCGTGAGGACCTCGAGGCCGCGGTGCGCGACGCGGTGGTGCTCCAGGTGATGACGGGCGACGAGTATGCCGCGCAGCTGGCTGGCAAGATCGACCAGATGCTCGCCGTGCTCTACGGGCTGCTCGCGCTGGCCGTGATCATTGCGGTGCTGGGCATCATCAACACGCTGACGCTTGGTGTCATTGAGCGACGCAAAGAGATCGGCATGCTGCGAGCGGTGGGCACGCAACGTCGACAGGTGCGCACGATGATCACGCTGGAATCGGTGCAGATCGCTGTCTTCGGCGCGTTCGCCGGGGTGGTGCTGGGCCTTGGTTTGGGTGTGGCGTTTATTGCCACGTTGGCAGACGAGGGGTTTGACAGTCCCCAGGTGCCCTGGGCACTCGTGGGCGTGATGCTCGTTGGTTCGGCGGGTGTGGGCGTGATCGCGGCGCTGTGGCCATCGCAGCACGCGGCGAAAACCCCGCCGCTTGACGCTATCGCTGCGTCGTAGTCGCAGCCGCCGACGTGCGCGTCGTGGACGCGGGGGAGTCCGCGGCGGTCTCGCCCTCGGCCTCCACGTCAGCCAGGCCCAGCTTCTCGATGCGCTCGCGCGGATCCTCCTGCTCAGAGGACACCAGCTGCTGCATCACTTGGCCGCGCTTATTGTCCACCACCGTGATGATCGCGGAGGTGCCCAGCGTGGACCAACCGACGATGCGCTCGCCGTCATCTTCCACGATCCGCGAGGACCGCAGCTCCGTGAGCAGCTGCGTCGTCGACGCCGCCTTCGCCTCGGAATCGAAGAATTGGAACTGTCCGATCTCCGCGCCGGAGCAGTCGTAGGAGCCGCTCACCCCAGTTGCCGAGCACGTATCCAGCTGCGCGAACAGCGACTCCGGCGCCAGCCCGGCGAAGGAATCGGTCACTTCCTGCACCGTCTTGTCTTTCGCAGAAGTGCTTGTCGACGCCCGCGTGCCCGATTCCTTCGACGTGCTCGACGCTGAACTTTCAGTGCTCCCAGTGCTTTCCGCCGTGGAACTCGTCGCGCTGCTGGACGGCGCCTCGCTCTGCGCCGTCTCGGTCTCTTCCGGTGCCGGTGCTGCTGTAGTGCTCGTCTCGTCGTCCCCGTTCCCGCACGCGGTCAGTGCGAGTGAGGCGGCGAGGAGAGCGGGGACAAGAGTGCGGCGGTGCGTCACGGGTAGGCTCCTTATTTCCTGTGCGTATGGGTAACGATAGTACGTGAGCGCTCGACCTAGGTCAGCTCGTCGGGGTCCTGCGCGAGGCTGTAGCGCAGCGCGGCGATCACGTTCGGGGCGACGTTGGGCCCGCCGCGCAGCTCGATCTCGTCCTGGGCGAACATGCCGCGTTCCTCCAGTTCTTCCTCAGTAAGCCGCATCTGCAGGAGAGTCTGCTCGATGTCGTCGTCGCGCAGCACGCCGGAGAAGAGGCGCGCGGGGCGCGGCTGGGCGTCCGGCCCGGCGGAAGTGTCGCGGAAGATGATTTCCTGGGCGAGGACGACGCCCTCGACCTGCTCGGGCCAGGCGACGCGCGCGACGTAGTCGGCCAGCTCATCGCTACCGGGGCGGATGTGCTCCGGCAGCTCCTGCACAACCAGGGTGAGGGGGGAGTGGTCGGCGTCGTCGGTGAGTTGAGACAGCTCGTCGATAAGCAACTGCGAGGGGACCAGCGCAAAGAGTGAGGGCGGTGCGTCCCAGCCCTCCGCGTGGACGAACTCCACAGCTTCCGTCATGGCTTTGTTCAGGGCCTGCTGTGAGCTGAAGTGACGCTGCACGGGAACCTTTCTGGCTGTCGAATCGTTGAAACTTTAAGCTAGAAGCTTAATACGCACGTAAAGACTATTTCGAAGGAGCAGGATTGGCTACCCGCGTCAACCAGCCTCAACCCAGCGCGAAAAAGTCGAACCGTACGCTGCTGACGGCGGTCATCGTCGTTGGCGCAATTTTTACCCTCGTGCCCATGCTGGTCGGTCTGTACACCGACTTCCTGTGGTTCGGGGAACTCGACTTCCGCGGTGTGTTTAACCGGGTGATTATTGCCCGCATTGTTTTGTTCGTCATTTTTGCGCTGATTGGCGGCGGTGTCGCGTACGCGGCGGCCCTGCTGGCCTGGCGGGGGAGACCGGCGGGTGCGCCCACGGCGGATCCGTTCTCGCCGTCCGCGCAGTACCGCGAGACGATTCAGCAGGGCATTCGTTCCCTGCTCTTCGTCGTGCCGCTGGTCGTCGCCGTCCTGTCGGGCCTGGCGGGGCAGCGGATGTGGCGCACGTTCCTGCTGTGGTTCAACGGCTCCGATTTCGGAGTGTCCGACCCGCAGTACGGCAAGGACCTCGGCTTTTACGCATTCGCGCTGCCAGGTCTTTCCGCCATCGTGGGCACGCTGAGCATGCTGCTTATCGTCGCGTTTCTCATCGCCCTCGTTGCGCACTACCTGCTGGGCGGGATCCGCATTGGCAACCGTGCGTCGGGGCAGCGCGGCTTCGTCTCCAAGGCGGCGCGCGTGCAGCTGGCGTTCACTGCCGGTCTGTGGATGCTGCTCAAGGCCGTGAGCTACTGGATGGAGCGCTACTTCCTGCTCTACGGGCAAAACGACATTTTCACGGGCGCGTCGTATACCTCTATTAACGCGATGCTGCCCGCCAAGATGATCCTCACCGTTATCGCGGTCATCGTCGCCGCGGCGTTCTTCGCGTCGGTGGTGTACAAGGACTTCCGCATCCCGGTGCTGGCCACCGTGCTGATGCTGGTGTCCTCGCTGGTGATTGGCAACGTCTGGCCGGCCCTGCTTGAGCAGTTCTCGGTGAAGCCGAACCGCCAGGCCAAGGAGCGCGAGTACATCGGCCGCAACATCGAGTCCACCCGTTTCGCCTACGGGCTGACGGACGACACGGTGACGTACGAGGACAACTGGGGCTCGGACAACGTCTCCAACAATGAGGTCGCGGACGATTGGTCCACTATCAGCAACATCCGCCTGCTGGACCCGGACGTGCTTTCGCCCACGTTCACCCAGAACCAGCAGCTGCGCAACTTCTACGGCTTCCCGGATCAGCTGGCCATGGACCGCTACCAGGTCGACGGGGAGATGCGCGACTTTGTCGTCGCCGCGCGCGAGATGGATCCGAACGCCCTGCGTGAGAACCAGCGCGACTGGATCAACCGCCACACGGTGTACACGCACGGCAACGGGTTCGTGGCCGCGCAGGCGAACACCGTGGACGAGGCAGCGCAGGACGCCGGCTCGACCCGCGGCGGTCTGCCCATCTTTACGGTCTCGGACCTGCAGTCCAACGCGAAGGCGGCGGAGAAGAAGGACGCCGAGGAGCTGGGCATCCGCGTTGACGAGCCCCGCATTTACTACGGCCCCGTGATCTCCAGCGCCGAGGATGGGCTGGACTACGCGATCGTGGGCGACAACGGGCAGGGCCCGGTGGAGTATGACACGGACAATTCCACCTACACCTACGAGGGTGAGGGCGGCGTGAACATTGGCAACTGGTTCAACCGCGCTGCGTACGCGGTGAAGTACCAGGAGCTGAACATGATCCTGTCGGACCGCGTGGGCGGCAACTCCAAGCTGCTCTACGACCGCGACCCGCGCGAGCGTGTGGAGAAGGTCGCGCCGTGGCTGACCACGGACTCCAAGACCTACCCCGCAGTGATCGACGGGCGAGTGAAGTGGATCGTGGACGGCTACACCACGCTGTCGCAGCTGCCGTACTCCACGAACACGTCGCTGCAGGACACCACGCAGGACGCGTTGAACCCGGACGGGACCACGCAGCGCCTGGTGAACAACAACCTGGGCTACATCCGTAACTCGGTGAAGGCGACGGTGGACGCGTACGACGGCTCCGTCGACCTCTACCAATTCGACGAAGAAGATCCCGTGCTCAAGGCCTGGATGGGTGTCTTCCCGGACACCGTGCACCCGAGCGGCGAGATGAGCGACGACCTGCGTGACCACCTCCGTTACCCGGAGGACCTGTTCAAGGTGCAGCGCGAACTGCTGGCCCGCTACCACGTGGACGACCCGGGCGTGTTCTTCAACAACGACGCCTTCTGGTCTGTGCCCAACGACCCGACCGCGCCGGAGGGCCGTCAGGAGCTGAACCAGCCGCCGTACTACGTTGTGGCCGCTGACCCGGAGACCAACGAGTCCTCCTTCCAGCTGATCACCCCGTACCGCGGCCTGAACCGCGAGTTCCTGTCGGCGCACATGTCGGTGTCCTCGAACCCGGAGACGTACGGCAACATCACGGTCCGCGTGCTGCCGACCAATACGCAGACGCAGGGCCCGAAGCAGGCGCAGGACGCGCTGATGTCCTCCGACCAGGTCGCGCGTGACCGTACGCTGTGGGAGGGTTCGAACGACCTGAAGAACGGTAACCTGCTCACCCTGCCGGTGGGCAGTGGCGAGATCCTCTACGTCGAGCCGATCTACTCCAAGCGCAAGGACCAGGAGTCCGCGTTCCCGAAGTTGCTGCGCGTGCTCGTGTTCTACCGCGGCCAGGTTGGCTACGCGCCGACGATCTCCCAGGCCCTGAAGCAGGTTGGCATTGATTCCAAGGCTGCGCAGGACATCGAGCTTGTCGACGAAGGCGCGGCCGACAACCAGGACGCCGAGGCCCCCGCCGAGCAGCCGCAGGAAGGCGACAGCAAGGCGCCTGCCCCGGGCAACAAGGACGAGGCGATGCAGGGCATCAACGACGCCCTGCGCAACCTCGAGGGTGCCCGCGACGGCTCCTTCGAGGAGTACGGCCGAGCCCTCGACGAGCTGGATCGCGCCGTGGAGGCGTACCAGAGCGCGCAGTAGTCGCTTACCCTAGCGGGTTGCGGACCAGGAGCCGGTCGATCTGCTCACGCAGATCCTCCGGTGCCGGGCGAAGAAAATCGCCGGGCTTCTCCTGGTCCGCTTCGTCGTTCTCGGGGCCCGGCCCGCCCGGATCCACCATGGCCGCCTCCGTGAGGTCGAGCAGCCTGCCCAGCCGCGCCAGGTTGAGTTGGTACGCGCCATCCAGCGCCGGCTCGTCCACGTCGCGGACCCAGCCGGTTTCTTTGAACAGTGGGATGTGCGTGGCGACGATGTTCGCCCTGGCGAACCCGCCCTTCGCCCCCGGAGGCCCGAGCCGGGTAATGAGTCCGGTGCGGCCGGGACGGATCGTTCCGTCGAGTTCGAGCGTCGGCTCGTCGGAATCGTCGGCGAGGAAAGCGAGGGTGCCGAGGATGTTCCGCTCCTTTGGTAGGAGCGAGGGGATCTCAACACAGTAGATTGCGGCTCGAAGTAATTCTCCCAAGGGCGCCTCCTGACGTCGTGTGACTGGATGGAGTGCAATCGTATCGCCCGGCCCGGACACGGCACCGGGTCGGTTCGAACTGGTGAACGAACCTGAGCGTGGTGGGCGTGCGTTGGGCAAGCCGTATGAATCTCACGATTATGGGTTCTGCCCAGGGGATTTGGCCTTTGGCAAAGTGATCAGTATAGTTACTTCACGTTGCCGATACGGCAGCAGGTGAAAAGAAAATATCACCCGACGCGGGGTGGAGCAGCTCGGTAGCTCGCTGGGCTCATAACCCAGAGGTCGTTGGTTCGAATCCAGCCCCCGCTACTAAGTGCCTGGCCAGAGGATATTTCCTCTGGCCAGGTTTTCTTTTTGCGAGACACCGTCTCGATAAACGTCCCTATAGCTGCACGGGTTCTGTACAGCGTCTCGCTAGAGCAGATTGGTACCCCGGAGCAAAAGCGTCCCGATAGCGACCTGCAGAGGCTTCGCGTGCAGTCGGGGGTGCTGCCCGACGCGGGCGCGGCACACCCCTGCTTCAGGGGTGTGCTTGGTTCACTACGGGCTGCGAAGGCCGGCATCTCCCCGGTGGGAACGACAGCAGGCGTGATGCCGGCCTTCGCTCAGCACGGGTGGGGCAGGCCTTGTGCCGCAAAACCACATGTGTTGATGCGTGGTGTGGATTTGCAGCCGTGTTTGCGCAGGTCGCATTTTCAAATCCACATCGCAATCACGCCAAGCGTGGATTTCGCCTAAAATTGGTGACGCGCCTCACATCAGTGCGGCCGCAGCTGAAGAAAGGCCCATTTCTATGAATAAAAATGGGCCTTTCTTCATATATAGGACACACGCTAGCTGTCTGAGCTCTGTCCATCCTGTTTCGTCGTGCGCTTGGTGGTTTTCTTCGCGGCGTCCTTCTTGTAGCGCTTCGCTGCACCACGCTTGCGGGCCTCGGATCGCGCCTTTGCACCAGCGTTGTACTCCCGCAGTGCCTCTAACACGTCGTTGTCCTTGGCAATGTCCTTGGATTTGTCCCACGAAGCCTGTACATCGGCAATCTCTTGCATCACGCCATCGCGAAACGACGCTGCTTCAGTCAAGAACGCATCATGCTCAGCACCTGCGTAGTCTTCGTCATTGTCGGATTCGATGATCGTGGACGGAGAGTCGTAGAGGTACTCCAACAACATCGGCAGGCTGTCGCGGTGTCTTTTCCACATTGCTGTGTACTCGTTCTTACGCTCACGCGAGACGTTCTTTCGAGACTTGACTGCCTGTTGAGCCTTGTTGATGAGCGCTTCAATCTGCTCAGGCGTGAGCTTGTCGAAGTCAATATCAGGCGTACCCGGGTTGTCGGGAGTGTTTGCTGAGTCTGTCATATGTGCACTGTAAACCAGTTTCCGTGCTGTTGTGCACATACCCGCACCAAAAGGTGCGGACGAGTGTGGGCGTGGCTGATGTAAGCCAACCCCCCGACACTCGTGTGAGGAGACATCATGGAGCAGCAACCTATTTCGACCCCGGGCGATGTAATCGCCTTAATCCCCGGCTTACTCGGGTTCTACCCGCAAGAATCGCTGGTGGTGCTGTGCTTCAACCGCGACGGCGGCTATGTGGAGACCGGCCCTGCAATGCGCCTTGACCTCGACCAGGTCACAGAAGACGCATTTGGTGAGCGCTTTGCACGCATCACCGGCGACTACAACGTGGTGCTCGGCGTCATCATCACCCGCCACCGCCACCACCCGGTCGTGCTCAACGCACTGGATCACCTGTACGTCGCCTACGTTGATGAGCTCATCGACGCTATCTGGTCTGTGCCCGATGTTGCCGAAGGCGAGCGCTACCACCTTGAGTACGGCCAGCAGCCGTCGATGGTGGATGACCCGCGCTTTTATGAAGGCGACGTCGCAAGCATCATGGCCTCGCCTGCAATGGCACAGCTTGCACAACACGGCGTGCTGCCGGAGCTGAGCCGCGAGGACATCATGGGCTACTTTGCGCTCGCCACGCACCGCGAATCGCGCTACGACCAGGTTGCCGCCGACGCCAAGCTGCACGGCAGTGAGGTGCTTCACACCTGGGCAAACGGTATCCACGACCCTGCCCGTGCGCTGGTGGCACAAGCGATGCTCACCATCGAAACAGCACAGCCTGCAATGGTTGTGCCCGCGCAGATCCCCGATCCGCTGGCGCTACTCGGCACCGACGAGCTGACCGCCTTTGTGGCGTGTCTGACCAGCAGCAAACTGCGCGACGCGCTGATTACCGTCGTGCTCGACAACCCGCAGCGTGCAAGCCAGATCCTGCTTGCTGTCGCTACCTGCTTCGACGGTGTGGTGCGTGCCAACGCGCTGTGCCTGTGGTCCATGCTGGCCACCAACGAAGACTTGGCAGGGCTAGCGCGTGCCGCACTCGATGCTGCGGTGGACACCGAGCCAGAGCATAGGCTGACGCGCCTGTTGGACAAGATCATGGCGCACGGGCTGAGCAGACAGCTGCTCAATAGCGCCGCTGACGGGGCGAATATGACCCTGCAGGAGCTTGGCCTATGACCGGGCCAGCTGTGCCACAGCGGTTCTTCCCAGGCCGGATGATCGCGCAGATCCCAGGCATGTTCGCCTATTTCCCACGCGATGCCTTAGTGCTGGTCGGCCTGGACTGGCTAGACGATGCGCTACAACCCGTTGAGCTGGCGTATGTCGGCCTAGAGCAGGTGTTGCGCCAAAACTGGCAGCACGCGATGTTTCGCGACCTGCGCAGACTGCCTCACGTCTTCGCCGTGATCGTGACCCCGCATCGTGAGACGCAGCAGGTCGATGACATCACCGAGCACGCCTATGTGGCCCAAGTGCTGGGCACCAACCTCATCGAGGCGTGCTGGCACGTGGCAGACATCGCCCACGGCGAGCCATTCTCGCTGGTGTTCGCCACACCAGGGCTATTGGGCTACGACGTGCGCAGACCGCCTGTGATGTTCGGGTCGGTGGCCGACCCGGAAGACAACGACCACATGCGCCTGCTACACAACTGTGGCGTGCGCCCAGCGGCGAACTTCGCGACGTTTGCCGGCTACTGGGAGTACTCCGAGGACTTAGCAGCGCTGACAGGCGTGCACAGCAAAGCAGCCTCACAAGAGTTCGCCACCGCCAACGCCGTGGTGGATGTGGCAACCAGCGCGCTGCGCAGGGCACACCGGGCGCTGATGGACCTCAACGACGGCAACGCTGACCGCGCTGTCGATCTGGTCTACGCCGCCCGTGACGTGCTGCGCAGTGCTGTGGCCAGCGAGCTGATCGAGCCGACACACTCATGCCCGCAGATCGTGCTGGTCGATGACCCGCATGAGCTTGAAGTGCTCATCGCGGCACTGAGCGTGAGCAAGATCAGCGACTGCCTGATCACCGAAGCGCTCGACCACCCGCAGCAAGCCGCAGGGCTGTTGATGCACGTCGCAAAGACCACACACGGCGAGGCCAGAGCGCACGCCCTGGGCATGTGGGCGCTTATCGCGCTGCAGGAGGGTATTACCCCTTGGGCGCTGCAGGCACTGCGCCAAGCAAGCGCTGAGATGCCCTCCTACACGCCTGCACGGGTGATTGGAGAGCTGTTGCGCCAAGGACACAGCCACGAGGTCATCTCGCGGGCTCACAGCGGCTCACAGCGCGCCTGGGCCGAGCTCTTGCTGCCACCAGATGCGATGCACTGGCGACGCACATAGGAAACCCGCCCTGGGGACACCAGGGCGGGCCCGCAGCCAGGGAGCGCTAGGCGCGAAGTTCTGGGGGATGAACTTCATCGGGGGGGTGCCACGCTGCCCGGGGAGGTCGATGAGCAGGTCGCTCAACCCGGCTGCAGCCATGAATGTACTGGACAACCACACACCCCGCACGACAACAGGAGAAAGATACTATGACCAGCAACAACACCAACCGCCCACAGGTCTGGGTGGGATGTTTAGCCTGCTACAACGACGGCCGTTTAGTCGGTGAATGGATCGACGCCGAGGATGCCGAGGACATCACCATCGACAGCCTGCACGACTACCTACCAGCGACGCTGCGCACGCAGGTCGAGCGAGACAGCGCGCATGACGAGCTGTGGTGCTTCGATACCAACAACATGCCCCGAAGCGGCGAGATGCAGCCTATGGACGCTGCCATGTGGGGTCGGGCCTACGTCGAACTCAGCGATGATTCGCTGTGGCCTGCGTATATGCGCTGGTGCTACGACGTCATGGATGCATCCGAGCCGCCAGAGGTAGCACGCTTTATGCAGGCCTACCAGGGCGAATACGGCTCATTTGCCGACTTTGGCTGGGAGCAATACTGCGAGCTCAAGCCCACCGAGGGCATGACCGACGAGCAGGAGCGCTACTTTGACTACGAGCAGTGGCTGCGCGATCTGGAGATGGACTACCACGTGCTTCCCACCATGAGGGTGGGGAGCGTGTGGGTCTTTGACGCGGTGGTATAACGCTTGCACAGCTTGCTGACAGTGTGTTTACTGACGGTGTACAGATTTCACTGGATCTAAGGAGCGGCGCAATGCCCAACCCTCAAGAACTCAACCGCCTGCTGCGTGACCTGCAGAACCTGCTTCCACAAATCGCTGGCGCTATCGTCGCGGTCATCACCGTCATCGTGATGATCGTGCAGGCAATCAACCCATCTCTTCCCGAGGGTGACAAACCCCAGAACCCAGGCCCCAGCATTGACAACGCTGCTCCGAAAGAAGAGTCGATGTGGGACCTGTGCGGTAGGACCTGGAACCTGCTGAGCCCGGCTGAGGTCGGCGTCAACGGCAAGACCTTCAAGAACGGAGTTGTGTCGACCGGCCGCGATGGCGCCCCATCTGGGATCGAATGCATCGTCGACAAGAAGTACAGTGCTGTTTCCTTCACTCTCACACGTGATGAACTGCACTACGTCAACGATGACGCAGAGGTAGAGGCCATCATCTACCTCAACGGTGCCGAGTCCCGTAAGTACACGCTACGTAAGGGCCAGGAGACCCAGGTCACCCTCCCACTTAATGGTGCATCCAGCTTCGCTATCTACTTCGAGGGTGGCGAAAACGACGGTAAGGGTGCCGCAGCCTACGGCTTCAAGTTCTACCGCTAACCCGTAGCCCCAGGCACGTCAGAGCAGTAACCCCGTGAGGAACAACCTCACGGGGTTTCGTTTTGCCCTACACGTCCCGCGTCAGAGCAGCGTAGTTTTCGAACAACAGCTCCTGGCGCTGCCGCTCAGTCGTGAGCTTGCGCGGTGCACCAAACGCCTTGTCCACCTCACGGTCGAGGGCGTCATGCGCCTTGATCAACTCTGGGTCCATCGCCAACGGGTTGTAGTGGTCAGCAAGCGAGCGCTCTGGGTGCTGTGCACGCACTTCAAGTACGCCCTTACCGGCCTTAATGATGCGCTCGCGCTGGTCATCAGTCAGCGACGGCACCGGGAAGGTGTACCAGGTCAATGTCGAGCTAAACCGCAGGTCAGACTTGATACGCCCACCGATCGTACGCTGCCATTCGATGAACATGGACGAGCTGATGAGCCCAAACTGCAGACCGTCGGGGTCAGCCAAGACAAAATTGGCATTGCCACAGATCACATCCGGTGAGTTGTGCTGTACCAGCCAATACAGGCGTTGTTCACCGACATGACATGGGATTGCTACATAATCGGTGAGCGGGCGATTCGGGTTTGGCCTGAACCGGTGTGGCATCTGCCTCAACTTGTAGGCGTCGCCGGTGGCAGGGCTACCCTCACGGAATTTACGGCACCCTTCAATCCGATTTTGCAGCTCCGGGGACCGGCCAATGTCAGCGGGATCGAAGTCATCCTCAGTCCAGATGCACCACCTGTCCGTGTTGTGCACTAGCTCCTTGGCCCCGATGAATTTACGCACGTATTTCATCGCGACCGCATCAGCTAGCGGGCGCGGCACTCCAGCTTTGGGGGCTAGAAAGTTGTTGTCTGCAGGTTTCGAGCCATAAGCAGCCTTGTTCACAACCGTCGAGAGTGGCTTTGAACGCTTGCTCACGATCACATTAACGCCATCCACCAGGTAAGCATTCACCCCGGTCTCCACTCTCACCGGCAAAGCGTCCCCGTTAACCTGCGGGTAATCCCACAGCTGCTGCTTTATGCCACGGTTACGGGTGAAGCCCACAATCACGCAGTGCACAGCAGCCTTGCCCGGTGCCTCAGAGTCCCACGCGAAGGTTCGGTGCGCGAATTTGATACGCCAGCCTTCACGCTGCAGGGGGCCAAACAGTGCAGGCACCGGCTGTCCTTGCGTAATCGAGTTCGTTGTCACGTAGGCAAACTCGCCCTGGCGGTGCTTGAGTACCTGCATCGACTGCGCGTGCCAACCGGTGACGTAGTCCAAATAGCCGTCGTAGTCCTTGCCCCAGACACGCTTCATGTCGGCCTTCTGCTCATCAGTCTTGGTGTACTGACCAATGAACGGAGGGTTACCAAACAGGTACGTCATCGGCGCGTCTGGCAGCGCCACAGCCCAATCCATGGCCAGCGCATTGCCGTGATGAATGTGCGCCGAAATCGAGATAGGCAGGCGATCTGGCGCCATGCCGATACGCGCGGCAAGCTCGACGTTGGCCTGGTGGTCCACCAAGAACATCGCTGTCTCAGCGATGCGTGCAGGCCACCAATTCAGCTCGAACCCATGGAACTGGCCGATGGAGAGCTTCTGCTCCATCGCCACGTCCATCACGGCAGTTTCATGGCCCTGCAGCTCACGGATCGCAACGATCACGTCAGTCTCGATTTTGCGCAGCTCACGGTAGGCGACCACCAAGAAGTTGCCCGAACCACACGCGGGGTCACAGAAGATGTAGGAGGCCAACCTGTCCTGGAAAGCACGCAGCTGCTTCACCCTCGCACTTGCAGTGCCTTTCAGGGCAATCAGCCTGTCAGCCTCGGCGCGGAACTCGTCCAAGAACAGCGGCTCAAGCACCTTGAGGATGTTTTTCTCGGACGTGTAGTGCTCACCATCTGAGCGACGGGCTTCCTTGGATTTCACCAGCTGGAACAGGGAGCCAAAGATTGCAGGTGAGATGCGCGACCAGTCAAAGTGCGTCGCCACACGCAACGCCTCGTACATTTGCTCGTTGAAAAACTGCGTCGGCAGGGTGTCTTCGAACAGGTGGCCGTTGACGTAGGGGAATTCCGCCAGCAGCGCAGACACATTGCGCCTGCGCTCAACAGGGGTGTTGAGCACTGCAAACAGTGCTTGCAGCTGGGCGCCTAAGTTGGCGGCGTTGCACTCTTCCTCGACATAGCGGGTGAACATCCCCGCCTCGAACAGGCCAGCATCCTCTGCGAACAGGCAAAACAGGATGCGTGACAGGAAGGAAGACGTTTCATAGACAGCCACGTCCTCGTCCTGCATCGTTGTGGGCGCTTCGTCGCCAACTTCCTCATCCACCTCATCGCCCACCATGGCGGTGAACAGATTGGTCATGAGCTTCGATGCCTGGACAGAGGCTTCGACCTGCTCTTGGTAGGTGACCGTGTCGTAGCCCGCCAAGAACTTGAGGTAGTCCACATGCTCAGGTAGCTCAGCCAGCGGGAACTCCACGTCGAACTTCTCGCCCGAGAGCCTGATGACGCGTAAGTGCTCGAAGTTGTGGCACAGGATGTAGCGGGGCATCTCGCTTTGGGTGACAGAGCCGCCAGCGAGGTAATCGAGCACCTGGGTATAGGCCTTCTCTAGCGGCACACCTGGGCTTTTGGCCTCACCGATGACCACTGAGGGCTGGAAGAGGTCAATGCGCCCCAGACCACGGCTAGAGGCCTTCTGGGCGTATCGCTCGTAGATCGCAGTGACAGTGGCATCGATGCCGAAGCACGAGTACAACTCCTGCCAGAACGGCTGGGCGTACTGCTGCTCGACATTGGCTTGCACCACATCCGTGTTCGAGAGGATCTCGTGCCAGCGGTGGGCAAAGCCCTGCAGGTTGGACTGAATCTGCGTGCGCGAAAGGCGCGTTTCACCTTGGGTTACCACCCAAGGGAGTTTAGTGGATTGCGCAGGCATTTTCGCTCCTATTCACCCATGTCCCTGGCGGATGGTCGGTTGACGTCAGGGTCTGGCTCCAGCGCGTACGGATCGACGCCATGTTCTTCCGGTGCCGGTGACCACGACAGGCGTTTGGGCCGCACAAGTTCATCACGGTAGACCTTCGTCTCGGCCTCAATTTGCTTCTGGTCGGCGTAATCGCGGACCCCCTCGATGATCTTCTCGAAGTCGCGTATATACGCCTTACGCTGCTGCTCTAATTCTTTCGAGGCTTTCTGGAATGCCTTGGAGTACGACTTGTGCGCCCTGTTGTAAGCACTCTCATAAGCATCTGTGTAGGCATCGTCGTAACCGGTTGTAAAACCCTCGTCCCGGCCCCTCCAGAAGCCTTCTTCTTCGCCAATAGCGTGGCCATCGGGCTTTCCATCCTTAACGCCCTTGTAGTACCCGCTTGCGTAGCCTTTCTTGTGCCCCGTCTCTCGGGCTTGATCCCTGGTCTTTCGGTTCTGTGCCTTGCGTTTGGCCATGTAGGCCTTGCTTTCTTCCTCAAACTCGCGCTGACGCTTGACGATGAGCTGCAGCAACAGGGCAAGCGCCATTGCTGCCTGGCGCTGCTGTGCATGCAGGCTTTGCGATTGGGCTTGCAGGCTGGACTCGCGCTTGTCGAGGTCAGCAGCCCTGGTCTTCAGCGAGGCCCCGAAATCCTCCAGATCCGCAGAGGCGGAATCAAGCTCGCGTTCGCGCTGCATATTGCGCTCTGTGTGGAGGTCAATGTCTGACCATGCCTCCTGCAGGGCCATGTACTCATCCTTAGATAGCCCACTGCCAGCACGGGGTGAGTTTTCCATCTCAATGTCGTAGCCCTTGTCGCGCATGAACTCCTTCATCTGCTTCTGCAGACCAGCAACCTTGACGCGACCGCTAATTACCTTTCCGCGTTTGTTCTCGTTTGGGTGATCCTCCGGATAACGCAGATCGCGATGCTGTGACCATGTTTTGGAAAACGCCGATTGGAGCATTCCGGGAGATTTTGAAGAAGGGGCGAAACTGTCCGCGAAAATATGTATGTGTGGGCGTGACTCATCGAAATTCAGTGCAAATCCATGTATCGCCTGCTGGCCCCCAGGCAATACCATTCCGAAGTATTCCAACACGTCCTGGAAATATTGATTTACAGCTTCTGGGTCCTTTGCAACCCAGCGTGATCGCATTAACGGCTCGCCATCTTCGTCATACTTTATGTCGCCGTTTTCGTCACGTCGGTAATACACGTTCGGTATTTCTCGCAGAAGCGAAATTGGTGCGTAAACAATAAACGTCGAGTATTCGTTCTGATTATCACGAGGCGCTCGATCTATTTGGAGATTGCGCCATTCTGCGTAGTGGACAACATCGCTGGAATCCATGCAGAGGTTGAAGCTACCGTCACCGTCGTTGACGAAAGCAAGGTTCTTCTCAGTCTCTGCGGCAATGATGGAGTCGTTCCGCTCGGCGTATTTCGCCACCAACTGGGGGTCGAGGTGGCGCATGCATTCATCGAGAAGGGCCTTTCGGCCGGTTGTTTTCGACTCCCTCTCACCGAATGCGTGGTGCTCGACGTGAAAGCCGGTACGTGATGCGTGATCTGGTTTCATGGTTCTGGTCCGTTCTGTGAAAATTCAATTGAACATGAGCCGCACCACTCATGAAAAGAAATCTACACTACCCCAGAATCACTTGTCAACAACCAATCGGGACAAATTTGCTAAAGGTGAGTTTGTGGTTTTGGTAGAATAACGGAATATCGCAGCGTAACCGTTGTAAACATGAGATCGGGACGGGGGAGAAACATGTGCAAAAGCGGCTCTAGTACGTGCAGCTGCACATGGGGCCACGACCGCGAGATGTCTACCCGTGTTCCTAGGGAAATGCGTTTTGAAACACGCGATTGCAGCCGGATTACGTGGTGCCTTCCGAGTAAAAAGCCTGTCACCTGCATATTTGATGCTGTTTGCGGCACGAGGCGGGGCCTTTTTCGGGCCGTTTTCACGTTGAAAAGAGCCATCGGACTGAAATCGGCCTCTAAACCCGCAGGTCCTGAACCCCGATTTTGGCTCCGGACTGAAATCGGCTTTGTACCGGCCTCGACTCGCAATCCACGCCCTGGGGGAGGCGTTTTGCGCTGTTTCAGGCCCATTTCAACGCCTCTGCGGCGTTGAACCAATTTTTCTGCACTTGGGGACCCCTCGCAGGCTATGCCGGGTCCCTGGCCAAAACCTTGCTGCGCTGCGGTTTTGTCCTCCCCGGCATAGCCTGCCCCCAAGTGCAGAAAAATTGTGATAGCCCCGTAGGACAAATCGGCGCTCCGCTGGATTTGTCTCACGGGGCCCTTGCAGGGGGCTACCGGCTGACGCCGGAGGGCACCCACAGGCCACACTGCGCCCCCGACACTGCATGTGTTCGTGTCGGGGGCTTGGTGGCGCTGTGAGCGCCTAAACGGGCCCAGTCGGGCCCAACACTGCGCGCACTCGTGTTGGGCCCTTTGTGGGCATTGGAGCACCGACCGCGCCCGCCCCGGGCGCTAGTGGTGCAGGGGTGATCCTGGCGGGGCGATGGAGCTTGCCACCGACCACATTTGGTCGCCCCAGGGCATGTACGACAACCAGTAAATGTGCCGTTATCGCAGATCTGCCACAATTTGTGGTGAAACTGCCACAAATTGTTGAGAAAAGCGATGAAAAATCTCGAGAAATTTCATCAGATTTGGGCTGCTTGCTGTCTCGCTACCATTACGGCAATGGCATAGTCTGCATTTGAACAACGTATGTGAAACTAGAATGGCTTAAATAAATCCGGGGGTGTGTCACGAAGTTCAGGGATAGATTTCTCTAATTCACCAGTCCATAATGCATACATCTCCCAAACCTTACGTTTGATTAGTGGATCATCATGGTTCGCATGTTGAAATTTAGCCAATTCTCCTTTGACCTCATTAAACTTGTGATTCTCAAACGTATTCCAACAGGGCGCCCATCTGGACAACTTCCACATATTCGACAGTGAATCTGTGAGATTGCAGTATTCTAATATTTGATAATAGTGGTTCTGTGTTTCATGGATATCATCTCCCGGTGAATACTTGTTCCATTTGGACATCGAAAGGAGAATGAGTTGTAAGTGAGTATTAACCTCTTTGACGCTAGGAAGAAGGGCTACCTTCTTTGCTACAAGTAACTTCGAGTCATCGTCTCGGGTGACGAACTTCCCGTTCTCGTCTATGTCTCCAGATGGCCCTAGGTCATCACTGAACACCGCTGGGGGCGTCGGTGTTGATGGCGCTGTAGGTAGTTGCTCGATTGGCTTTGGAGCAACGGCATTAGCACTCGCTGTGGCGCCCTCCGTCGGGTCTGCAGGTCTCTCAGCGACTGCTAGTGTCTCTGGGGCCTGCTGTGTCTCTTGGGGCTCTTCTACGACCTCTGCCTCAATGATTTCAGGGTCTTCTACGGCGTTGCCTTGGGCCTCCAGACTGAATGTGGCATAAAAGTCCTCTGGTGCCACACGTGGTGTCATGCGCTCCCGGACCGCAGCATCCGCTGCAGTGAGCTCTTTAAGCTGTTCGTGCTCAAGGCGCTCCACGCTGGCTTTGACAACCTCATTGTTGGGGTGGTGGCTCGCCTCTTCCATCACCTGTCGCAAGTTTTGCCGGACACGATTTCCAGCGCGGAAGCCTGACCCCAGAGCATCATCGCCTAGGACCTCTTCGAGGATGGAAACCTTGAAACTGTCTGTGTCGACCTCAACCAAAATGGGGAAGGTGCGCCCAAGCTCCCGGCTTGCATCATCATGGCCCTGGATCACTTTGGTGAACTCTTGGAGCAGCTGTGCTTTGAACTGCTCTAACGGCATCTCGCTCATTACTACGCACGTATCGTGTAGAAACGCTGTCTCACCCTGCGAGGTCTTGACGAACCGCGCGTTATCGAACTGATCGGGTTGCCGCTTGAAGAAGCTGACCAGCTGCTCGCTGCCACCGAGTGCTTTCCTGATCGCATCTAGGCTAAAACCTCCCCATTGGGTCCCATGCTCCACACCGCGCAGCATCACCAGCCGCTCACCCTCGTACCGGCTTAGAGCCTCCAAGGTGTCCTTTTCGAACTCCTTCTCCCTCTCCCAGCCGTAAACATCGAAATCGGGGATACGGAAGTCGAAGACCTCTTGCTCGCTGCCGGCCAGCACCTGAGCTGCAGCTTTGCAGAAGGGTGCCGCGTCGAAGCTGTCTTCAACCTGCAGGTAGAACACGAGGCGATACGAAGGTGGGCGCTGCGTAACAAGGTAGGCGTGTCGCGCGCTGCGCAGGCGCTTTGCATCTACCTTGGCGCCGAGCTGCAGCGCCTCCTTGGGCATGATCTCTCCTCGGGCCACTCGCGCATAGGGGTCGTTGGATTGCCTTCGCGGCGCGTTGGGCTTGCCCATAAGCTTGTACCGCTCATAGCCTGTTTCCCAATCCCACCCTGGCGAAGTTACAAGATCTTCACGAGTGTACGGCTCCTTGTTCGCATGCTGCGGTGCATCGTGCAGCATGTACTCGATAGCAGGGTAGAAGTGCTTTTCTGCACCAGCGTGCTTCCAGACCTTCTCCTCGGGCACGCCGAAAATCTCTGCCCATTGCGAGCGAGTACGGGCACGTTTTGAGCGATGCAACATTACAACCAAGTGAATGTGTGCCTCTGGCGTACCAGGCTTGTGGACTATGAAGACGTAACGGTCCGCGCCTATTTGATCTAGCGCACGTTGTACAGCCTCTACACTCCACAGCTGTTGTCCAGTAGCCGGGTTTGTCAGGTACTGCATTATCGATACGCATCGAGACGTTTCGGTGTTCCAGTAATGCTTGTTTGTCATGTCCACATCGTACACTTTTTTGCAGAGGTACACAATGGGTAAAAAGTGTACCCGGAGGGTGTACATCATATATATGCCCAGCGTATGTCTTGTGTATGCACCGTACACATTCGATGTGTGCGCGAGGCAAAATGTGTACTTGTGTACCCGCCCGCACTGGCGCAGTGTGGACCAGCTCGCAGGGGTAAACGTGCTGCAAGCTGGCCCAATGGCGCCCTTGGGTACCGATACCGGGGGAACAACGTGCGCCGGGGTGATGCTCAAACAGAAGCCGAACATGGCATTGGAAAGCGAACAGCATCCGACTGGCGCGTACACATTCAAAAGTGTATCGGGTGTATACCAAGGAAGTGTACGGCCCGCGGGTGCGCGCACGCACGTCTATTTATGCTGGTAAATGGACATGTGCTTGTGTGTTCGTTTTTCCGCAGGTACACAAATACACTTTGTGCATACATATAGACCAGTAGTAACTTTAGAAAAGTTTTGAAAAAAAGTGCGAACGGGCGAACACGGCCTACTTTTGCCACTATTTTCCCAGCTCACGGCACCTTTGTGGCTGTTCGGCCCAAAAAACCGGTGAAAACGAACGTCTAGCAACACGCCTGGTCAGGGAGGGGATATGTGTTCGTCCGATTCTCGCGAAAAACCGCACGCTGTCTTTTGTGGGTCCAAGGGACTGCCTTCGCGGGACTCGCTGCAGCAAGTGCGCGCTGCTCGCGGTAGTGGTCAAAGCAGCTCGCTGCCCGGGTGTCGAGTGCCCAACAAACACTGCGACGCTTTCCGCCCTCAGCACGGTAGGGTGCACTGCGACCAAAACAACACCCCCGACAGAGGCTTTGTCGGGGGTGTTGTTGTGTATCGACTACAAGGTGTCAGTAGTGGCTATCGATCCAGTCTTCTAGGTCTTGCGTCCTGTAGATCACTTTGCCGCGTACTTTTGTGAACGGCGGGCCGCTGCCCTCAGAGCGCAA
This sequence comes from Corynebacterium gottingense, assembly GCF_002285125.1. Lineage (NCBI taxonomy): Bacteria > Bacillati > Actinomycetota > Actinomycetes > Mycobacteriales > Corynebacteriaceae > Corynebacterium > Corynebacterium gottingense. The sequence goes on along the minus strand of NZ_NSGN01000003.1, from coordinate 33,136 downwards.
ATTGGCCAAGGTCTTCATGCTCAAGCCCACAAACGCCGCAGCGTCTGCTGTGCTCATGGCGTAGACTGACATAGGTTCTGTCTCTGCAACACGCAGCGTCTTCACGTCTTCTGACATGGGAAAATCACTCTCTGTAGATCCAAGAGTGCCCACGTCATCTCGCTGGCAGTACGTCTACTGTGTGCCCAGCACCGGTTGCTTTACTCTTCTGCCGTGCTCGTTCACACCCAACCGCTGGTGCTCACACGGCAACTCGGCTCCTACATCGAGCGCGGGCGAGTGGCCACCTCGTTGTCCCCGCACTGGCACTTGAGCGTTGTGCTCACACGAGACTATACATCCTTACGGTTCCCTGTGCTACCCTGCGATTCCCGATACAAAACAACAACGACCCCTTTACTGTCTCGCTAGTACACAACTAGAATGGGTCTCATGAGTATAAAAAAGAGAACAAAAAAGGGTGCAGCGCGCACGAAGCTAGCGCCCGGTGAGCACTCAATTGACCGCGCAGCAGTGCAAACGAAACCAGGCGGTGTCAAGGTCATCCGTTGGCAAGGCACGCTTCCTGACGGCAAGAAAATCCCACGGCAAAAGACGGAGATGACCACACGCTCAGATCGTGCGCTTCGCGACAAAGCGAAAGCAAGGTGGGAAGCCCTGGTGCAAAGCCAGCATTCCACCGTCGAGAGCACGATGGCTATGACCCGCTACATCGATGACGTGGTTTCGCCTGCGCTTGAGAAAGCACTGGCATCCGAGCACATCAAACCGAAGACGTACAAGCGCCATGCTTTGTCGCTGAAGCACCTACGCAGCGCGTTTGACGGCTACAGCATCAGTGATGCTGTGCGTTTTCGAACCATGGAGCGCGCGCTGATCGACATTGCCTACGCCCACGGGCACGAGTCCGCACGTCAGTGTCGTACAGTCCTATCGAAATACATCCTCGGTTCGCTTCGTCGTGATGAGCTCATTCAGGGCAACCCGTTGGCAGGCATGTCCATCGATCTACCGAAGGTGAAGAAGACCACCAAGGGCTCGTCCAGCGACGTCACCCTGACGCTAGAAGAGTACGAGCGAGTGGTGGACCACTTGCTTGAGCGCGACACGACAGTGCCGCTGCCACCGGGAACCGACAGGCGCGGTTCGTCAATTAGACTGCACCAAAACATCGTGCGCGCAGCACTCATCCAAGCTGGTATCGGACTTCGCATCGGTGAAGTCGTGGAGCTGCGTTTTAGCGATATGGCGGTCGATGCAGACAATCACATGCTTGCCCCAGTTAGCCCAGAGAAATCCAAAACGCATCGAGGCCGAAACGTCCCCTTGGTCAACCCTCGTATCGAGGAATACATCACCAAGCTTGCGCGCTCTAGCAATCCAGATGACTTGATCGTCGGTGCGCCAGCTGATCCGACAAAGGTGTGGGACTCCAACGCGGCCAGTAAAGCTGCCACCAAGCTTTTCAAGGACATGGCCAAGGTGCTCAACATGCCGAAATTGGCGCAGATGACGTCGCACTCCTGGCGTGCCACCCTCAACACCTTGACTGCCCCCTTCATCCCGCTCGAAGTACGCGCTGCGTACTTCGGCCACTCGCAGGAGGTCAATATCCGCTACTACACGGACATGACAGCGGTGGATCTGATGCGCGGTGCGCTGCAGTCCCAAACGGACGCCGACGATGCCGCTGAGCCGGATGGAGACACCCAGGCGCCTCAGCCGCGACTTACCGTCGTGACTGAGGAAGAGCCGTCCGCCGATGACCCCGACATTGCGGTCTAGTGGGGTGCTTTTGCCAGCTTCAAATCGTCCCTATAAGCGTCCCTATAGATGCGGGAGGCATAGGGTTCCCTAGAGTTCCCTAGGGTTCCTGCCCCTATTAAAAGACCAGCTCAGCGGGGCTAACTTGCCAGGGTATCGAACTGGATACGAATAACCCAGAGTTCGTAGGTTCGAATCCTGCCCCCGCTACCACTTTTTAGCCCCTCACCAGCAGTGATGCCGGTGAGGGGCTTTGTGCTGCGCGGTGAGACATATCCAACACCCCGTGCCCTGGGGAAAGACTCATAACAGGTCTACGCTGGGGAGTAGGAAAGGACCAGTACTTTTCCGCCGCACGAGCTACTTCGAGTCGAAAAGAGCACGACCATGAGCATCGAGACCTACGCAGACATCGCCATGATTGTCATCTTCATTATCGCCACGGTCGTGTACCTCAAGTATGGCGGTAATGAGTACAGCTACGACGCGAACGGCAAGCTGGTCCGCGAACCCGCCCCGGAACCCGCTCCGCAGCCAAAAGCGGCCTAGCCCGCCGCTGTGTGGAATAAAAGTCGTTGAAACGGCCCACGGTTGGGAGTCGTGGGGCTAACCTGCTGCTATGGAAGGCACACCACTTATAGAATCCCGCGGGATCGACATCGTCCCGGAATCCGAGCGCACGGCAAAGCCGTCTGACCTGTTTTGGCCGTGGTTCGCGGCCAACATCTCCGTCTTCGGTATCTCGTACGGCTCGTTCATCCTGTGGTTCGGCATCTCGTTCTGGCAGGCGGCTCTCGTCACCGCAGTCGGGGTGACATTCTCATTTTTTCTCTGCGGTCTTATCGCAGTTGCGGGCAAGCGAGGCTCCGCGCCAACGATGGTTCTCTCGCGTGCCGCGTTCGGCGTGCACGGGCAGAAGGTGCCCGGCATCATTTCCTGGCTCACCTCCATCGGGTGGGAGACGTTCCTTTCCATCATGGCGGTGCTTGCTACGAACACCGTGCTGCGGCAGCTCGGTGCGGACCCGGGCACGGCTGTCACCGTCATCGCCACCGTCATCGTCGCGGCCCTTATCGTGGCGGCTTCTGTCCTCGGCTACCACACCATCATTCGGATGCAGTCCGTGCTCACGTGGCTCACCGGCGCGGTCACCATCATCTACGCGGTGCTCGCCATCCCGCACATCGACCTGGACGCCATCCGCGCTATTCCGGCCGGGCCGGCAAGCGCCGTGGTCGGTGCGCTCGTGATGGCAATGACCGGCTTCGGCCTGGGCTGGATCAACATCGCCGCCGACTGGTCGCGCTACCAGCGCCGCGACACCTCCGACGGCGCGATCATCTTCTGGAACACGTTCGGCGGCTCCGTCGCCACGGTGGTGCTCATTGTCTTCGGCCTCCTGCTTGCTGGCTCGGATGCATCGCTTGCCGACGCCATCGCGCAGGACCCCATCGGCGCACTCGCCGTCATCTTGCCCACCTGGGTGCTGGTCCCGTTCCTGATCACGGCGGTGCTGGCCCTCGTGTCCGGCGCGGTGCTCGGCATCTACTCGTCGGGCCTGACGCTGCTCACGCTTGGCATCAACATTCCGCGCCCGGCGGCCGCGGCGGTCGACGGCGTGATCCTGACCGTCGGCACGATCTGGGTCGTCTTCTTCGCCCAGGACTTCCTCGGCCCGTTCCAGTCGTTCCTCATTACCCTGGGCGTGCCGCTGGCGAGCTGGGCGGGCATCCTCATCTCGGACATTTATAGCCGGAAGCAGGACTACGACGAGGCCGCGCTCTACGATCCAGCGGGGCGCTACGGCGGGGTGGATGTGGCGTCGATAAGCATTCTGACGATTGCTTCGATCCTGGGGTGGGGGCTGGTGGCCAACGCGTTCTCGGAGGAGGCGGCGTGGAATAACTGGCAGGGATACCTGCTCCCCCTGGTGGGGGAGCAGTGGGCCGATGCGAACCTGGGCGTGCTTGTGGCGCTGGTGTTCTCGCTGGTCGCGGCGTGGGTGGTGCGCCGCGGGCGAGTGCGCGCGCAGGAGCGTTAGTCGGCGCGCAGGTAGACCTGGGAGCCTTCCTCGCGGAACTTCTCCGCCATCTGCTCCTCGCCGACCGCGAGCGTCGGGATGCCGAGGTTCTGGATGGTCTGCTGCGTGTCAGCGTCCAGGACGGCGTCGATCTTGTCGCCGAATTCGTCGCGGATGTCCTGGGAGATGCGCATGGAGCAGAACTTCGGGCCGCACATGGAGCAGAAGTGCGCGGTCTTCGCGGGCTCGGCAGGCAGGGTCTCGTCGTGGTAGGCCTGCGCGGTGTCCGGGTCCAGGGAGAGTGCGAACTGGTCCTCCCAGCGAAACTCGAAGCGGGCCTTGCTCATCGCGTCGTCCCAGTCGCTCGCGCCCGGGTGGCCCTTTGCCACGTCAGCGGCGTGCGCGGCGACCTTGTAGGTGATCACGCCGGTCTTCACGTCGTCCTTGTTGGGCAGGCCGAGGTGCTCCTTCGGGGTGACGTAGCAGAGCATCGCGGTGCCGCCGGCGGCGATGTTTGCCGCGCCGATGGCGGAGGTGATGTGGTCGTAACCGGGCGCGATGTCGGTGACCAGGGGGCCAAGCGTGTAGAAGGGGGCACCGCCGCACCACTCTTCTTCCTTCTCGTTGTTGAGCTGGATCTTGTTCAGGGGCACGTGGCCCGGGCCCTCAATCATGACCTGGACATCAAAGTCCCAGGCGCGCTTGCATAGCTCGCCGATGGTCTTGAGCTCGGCGAACTGGGCGGCGTCGTTGGCGTCGGCGATGGAACCGGGGCGCAGGCCGTCGCCAAGCGAGAAGGCGACGTCGTACTGAGCGAAGATCTCGCAGAGCTCGTCGAAGTTCTCGTACAGGAAGCTCTCCTTGTGGTGCGCCAGGCACCAGCCGGCCATGATCGACCCGCCGCGGGAAACGATGCCGGTCACGCGCTTCGAGGTCAGCGGCACGAAGGGGAGACGCACGCCGGCGTGGATGGTCATGTAGTCCACGCCCTGCTCGCACTGCTCGATGACCGTGTCGCGGAAGATCTCCCAGGTCAGGTCCTCAGCCACGCCATTGACCTTCTCCAGTGCCTGGTAGATCGGAACCGTGCCGATCGGGACGGGGGAGTTGCGCAGGATCCACTCGCGGGTGGTGTGGATGTCATTGCCCGTGGACAGGTCCATCACGGTGTCGGCACCCCAGCGGGTGGCCCAGCGCAGCTTGTCCACCTCCTCGCGGATGGACGAGGTGACCGCGGAGTTGCCAATGTTGGCGTTGATCTTGGTCAAAAACGCGTTGCCGATGATCATCGGCTCGCTCTCCGGGTGGTTGATGTTGTTCGGGATAATCGCCTTGCCCGCGGCGACCTGCTCGCGGACCTTTTCCACGTCGCAGTGCTCGCGCAGCGCCACGAACTCCATCTCCGGGGTGATTTCCCCGCGGCGGGCGTACGCCATCTGCGTCACGCGCTTGCCTTCCGTGGCGCGCAGCGGCGCGCGGCGGGCTCCGCGCCACTCCTCGGAGGCGGCGCCGCGCTTGGCGGCACGGGTGCCGTCGTCAAGCAAATTGCGCTGGCGTCCCTCGTACTCCGCAACGTCGCCGCGGGCGGCGATCCACTCGCTGCGCAGCGCGGGCAGGCCCTCTTCCGGCTCGGCCCAGGGGCCGCGGGTGCGGTAGAGCTTTACGGGCTCGTTCGGGCCGGTGGGGGAGTCATCCAGCGCGACCGCGGTCTCGGGGACCTCGAGTCCGTTCTTACGCAGCGGTGCGTAGCTGTGCTTGCGGTGGATTTCTTGAGCGTAGGCGTCAGTCATGACACTCCTTCAACTTCCTTCGCCGGTGCTAACCGGACAGGTTCGGACGGTGCCCGCGCGGCATGTAGCGCGATCTCAGCCCCTACCTTGGGGCGCCCGTGTGGGATTGCGTAAACGAGTGTAGCGGCTTACAGGACTGCTCCGCCATTGAGGTAATTCACGTACCGAACCGCGTCATCCTTCGAGTAGAGGTAGCGGAAATCCGGATCGCTCGGGTCCTCGTCCGCGTTGCGGGGTGCGAGGCCTACGTTTTCGGGTGGAAGCGGTGCATCGCACCACCCGCCACCGGGGTTGTAGAAGCCAACAACGTATCCACGGCAGTGCGTGCCGTGCGGGTAGGAATCCATGGTTTGTGTGACCCACATGATTGACCTTCCTTCCACTGTGTTCACACCTCAGAATACCCGTCTTACCTGCTGTTTGTCAGCGAATCTCCAAAAATGGGACCCGTTCGAGTGGTGTAGCCAAACGGCTCGACGTGCACGATCGTCTCTGCGGCGCCGAGCGAATTTGCAATGCCGGCTTCGATCTCGTCGGCGTGGGCGTGCGCGTACGACACCGTCCACTCACCAGGCACCTGCATGACCAAGCTGATCAAGCGCTCGCGACCAAACGCAGCCGTACGTACGGAGGTAAACGCCACCCCGTTTTGCTCGGCAAACGTGTCTAGGAAACTATTGACCTTGGCCAGCTCCTCTTCCGGCAGGGCCTCCGAGAGCAGGCTCAGGATGGCGCTGCGAAGGAGTTTGTAGCCGGTGAAGAGGATGTTTGCGCCAACCAGCAGCGCGACGATCGGGTCGAGGACCTGCCAGCCGGTCAGCGCCACGAGCGCCATGCCGACAATCACGCCGACGGTGGTCCACACGTCCGTGAGCAGGTGTTTCCCGTCCGCCTCCAGGGTTGCCGAGCGGTAGCGCTTCCCGCCGCGGACGAGCGCGTACCCGGCGGCGGCGTTGAGCACGGCGGCGACGACGGAGAACAGTAATCCCACGCCGAGCTGCTCCACTGGCTGCGGAGTGATCAGCCGTTCCACGCCGGTGTAGATGATGGCCACGGCCGCGACGAGGATGAGCGAGCCCTCCACCTGGGCGGAAAAATATTCAGCCTTGGAGTGTCCGAAGTTGTGGTTCGCGTCCGCCGGCTTCGCGGACAGCTTGAGCGCCCAGAGGCTGACGACGGCGGCCACGAAGTTGATCACGGTCTCGATCGCGTCCGACATGAAGCCGACGGAGCCGGTGACCCAGGCAGCGACCATCTTGAGCGCGATGGTGAGCAGGGATACCGCGATGGAAAGCCACATGAAGCGTTCCAGGATCTTTTGCTCTTCTTGGAGTGAAGGGGGCAATTCAGGCATGCGAGTGTCCTCCCACAATTGGGGCGCTTCGGCGCCGTACGTGCAACGGTCCGAAGGTCTCGCTCACTCCAATCCGGAGCCGGCTGCCCGGGCGCATGCGCCAGTATGTCGAACAACCGATTGCGGGCTACTCCCCTTCGACGGAGAGAGAGTGTAGCAGGGCGTCGATAAGCAAGTGCCCTACAATGGTCACCGATTTGAGTTCCCAACGATTGGAAAACACCATGGCACGCAAGCGCGGCCTTCAAACTGATCCGGTGATCTTCGGGGCATCGCTCGGCTTCATCGTCGTCTTCGTGGCGGCAACGCTGGCGTTCGGTGATCGTGCCCGCCAGCTCTACAGCTCGATCTCCGGGTTCCTGATGGACAACTTCTCCTGGATGTACATCGGCGGCATCTCCGCAGTGTTCATCTTCCTGATCGTCATTTTCGTCTCCCGCTTTGGCAACATGCGGCTTGGCGACGACGAAGACGAGCCCGAATACAGCTACCCAGTCTGGTTCGCCATGCTCTTCGCCGCCGGCATGGGCGCGACGCTCATGTTCTGGGGCGCCGCGGAGCCGCTGAACCACGCGTACAACCCGCCGCGCGGCGATATGGAACCGATGAGCCGCGAGGCGATCGTGCAGGCCTTCGAGTTCACGTACTACCACTTTGGCATCCACATGTGGGTGATCTTCACCCTGCCCGGCCTGGCCATCGGGTACTTCGTGTACAAGCGCAAGATGCCGGCGCGCATGTCGTCGATGTTCGCTCCGCTGCTCGGCGGTCGGGTGTACGAGACGCCGGGCAAGCTTCTCGACGCCCTGGGGATCATCGGTACCATCTTCGGCCTCGGCGTCTCTGTGGGCCTTGGCGTCCTGCAGATCTCCGCGGGCCTGAACATTCTGTGGGGCGTGCCGCTCATTACGCCGGTGCAGCTGGGCATCATCCTGTTCATCACCATCGCGGCGTGCCTGTCCGTGGCCACCGGCCTGGACAAGGGCGTGAAGATCCTGTCCAACGTGAACATCGGCGCGACGATCTTCCTCATGCTCTTCGTGCTCGTCTCCGGCCCGACGCTGGCGCTGATGGGGCAGATCACGGAGTCTTTTGGCATCTACGGCAACTCGCTGCCCGAGCTGATGTTCTGGGTGGACTCCTACAACGACAACCCGGGCTGGCACGCTACCTGGACGGCGTTCTACTGGGCCTGGACGATCTGCTGGTCCCCGTTCGTGGGCATGTTCTTCGCGCGCATCTCGCGCGGCCGCACCGTCCGCGAGTTCATCGGCGGCACCATCCTGCTGCCGACGGTGTTCGACCTGATCTGGTTCTCCATCTTCGGCCGCGCCGCGATGGAGATGGAGGCTGAGGACCCGGGCGTGCTGACCAAACCCGTGGTGGAGGACGGCGACACCCCGCGCGCCCTGTTCTCGCTGCTGGCGGAGTACCCGCTGTACGCGGTGACCGGCGCGGTCGCCCTGTTTGTCATCGTGATGTACTTTGTCACCTCCATGGACTCCGCCGCGCTGGTGGTGGACATGTTTGCCACCGGCGAGGAGAACAAGTCCCCGGTGTTCTACCGGGTTGGCTGGGTTATCGCCGTCGGCCTGGTGACCGGCGCGCTGCTGTTTATCAATGACTCCGGCATCCAAGCCCTCCAGGAGGTGGTGATCATCATCGCCTTCCCGTTCTTCATTACGTACTTCATCATGATGTGGTCGCTGGTCAAGGCGATGACGGACGACTCCGCCGCCGCCCGCCGCTACCGCTCCCGCCAGTGGGAGAAGACCGACACCGCGGAGAAGCTGGAGGAGGGCGAGAACAAGCCCGCGCCGGGCTACGACTCCGAAGGCAACCCCGTTGACCGGCCCGAGTTTGAGTACGACGCGGAGGAGGGGACCTGGCGCCTCGAGGACTCCCTCATCCTCGGCGAGGATGTGCAGGTCTCCGGCGACGGCGAGCCGAAGGCTGGTTCCAAGGTCAACTGGGTGGAGCAGGAAGACCCGAAGTAGGCGCGATCGGCGCCGAAGGCTGAGAAAACTGCGCAATGCGTAGTTTTCTCAGCCTTTTTCGTGTCGTGAGTGGAGAACTGGAGTTTGGGTTCCGCAGCGCATTCGAACATATGCTGAGGAAACTGCGCATTGCGTAGTTTCTGTGAGTCTGCCGAGCTGAGGGCAGCTTCTCGACGCCCACATCTCCGGTTGTTATAGCACATAACAGCAGGTAAACGGCGTGTTCGGGCGGGGTGCTACCGTGTTGCATACAACCAAAACCTCGACCATCCCACCTCCCGAAAGGGGCCTGTGCCATGACGATCACGACCACCGATGCCACACCAAAGCCACCTACCGCAGACGAAAGTGTGGACGATACTGCGCAAGATTTCGAACATTCTCCGGGCGGCGACAAAGCGATCGCGGAGCTCGCTTCCCGCATCGAGGACACGTTTGGCAGGATCACCACCTGTAAAGCGCAATTGCTGCACCAGATTGGCATCTTTGATTCGCTGCGGCTGGCCCGTAGGTGCGGGGCGAGGACGACCGCGGGGTGGCTGGTGCGGCGGCTGGGGATCTCGCAGACCACAGCGCACGAGTACGTGCGCGTCGCTCGTGAGCTGACCACGTACCACCTGCTCGCGGAGGCATTCCAGGAAGGTGCAGTGAACTATTCCAAGGTGCGCCTGCTCCTCCCGTACCTGAAGAAGAACGACGAGTCGACGCTCGTGGAGATGGCACGGAAGTACGGCTACCACGAGCTGGAGGCGGAGCTTGCGCTGCTGGACAGGGACGAAGGCGAAGATGCCCCGACACGGTCCTCGTACGTGCGGATTGCGGAGCGCAAGAACGGACGCTTCGGGCTGTGGGCCGACCTCAGCCCGATGGAAGGCGCGCAGGTAGCGGCCGCGCTGAAGATCGGGGAACTGGCCTACCACGACGTTGACCTGCAGGATGCGGTCAACCGGGACGCGGTCGAGGAGGAGCTGGAGGACCTGCCCACCTCGTCCGGGATCGGGATGCCTACGGGCAAGGTGATGCTCGCTGCGTTCATGGGGATGGTGAATGTCGTGCGCTCGCGCCCGAAGAACCCGCTACGTGCCCCGGGTGCGCACGTCAACATCGTGACCACGGTTGACGGCGGGGCCTATTTGCCGGTTGGGGGCGCGGCGGCGTCGGCAAGCGTGGCGCACGCCGTGGCGAACGCCATGGTGCGCGTGAACACGGTGGACAAGGACGGCCTGATTCTCAACACGTCGAGGGCGTCGAGGCTGGCCACGGACGGGCAGCTCAACGCGCTGATGACCATGTGGGGCGGGCGCTGCGCCATGCCCGGGTGCGACCATACGAGGTTCATTCAGGTCCACCACGTTCACGACTGGGCGGACGGAGGCGCCACGGACCTGCACAATCTGCTGCCGCTGTGCTCGTCGTGCCATGCGATGGTCTCGGAGGGGTGGATTCGCATCCTGGAGGACGGCCCCGACTTGCACTTCGTGTTTCGGGACGGGAGCAGGTTCGTGGCGGAAAGCTATCAGGCACCGCTGCGCAGCGACGCGTCCTTGACCCTGCGCGAGTTCAACCAGGGGAGCGCTTAGCGCGCTAGGCGCATCCTGCGGTGGGGGATGCCGGTGTCGAGGGACTCGTCGCCCTCCGCGACGAGTCCGTAGCGGGAATAGTAGCCAACCAGGCCGGCTTGGGCCTCGATGATCAGGTCGCCCGGCCAGCGGGTGGTGTACTCAATCCCGGTGCGCACGATCTCGGGGCCGAGGCCGGTGCCGCGGTGCGCCGGGGCGACGACGAACCTGCCGAAGCGCGAGCCGGTCTCGGTGGGGAACACCCGGGCGCAGCCGGCGAGCTCGCCGGCTGCAGTCAGCACGAGGAGGTGCGTGGTCGACGGGTCCGCGTCCTGCGCGTCGATCTCGTTGTACGGGCAATTCTGCTCGGCGACGAACACGTCGACGCGGAGCTTGTACAGCGCGTGGACCTCGCGCGGGGTCATCTCATCCAGCGATTTCAGCACGATCACGGTGCGGTTCAATCCTTCCTGCCTTGCCGTAGGAAACGTGGCGGTGTGCCCACTCGAACGGACCTTGTTTACCGGCTGCCTCGAGCACCGTGGCGAGCACGACGGTGGCCAGCCACACGCAAGCACTCAGGCCGAGCTTACCGCTGATAGTCCAATCCTGGCCGATGCCCAGGCTAAACGGGTACACCAACACGATAAAGAAGATGGTCTGTGCCAGGTAGCCGGACATCGAGCGCTTGCCAAGCGCGACCAGTGGGTACGTCCAGGCAGACGCTGTGTTATTTAACCGGGAAGTAACGAGCGCGAGTGCCGCGAGGATCCCCGGGCCGGTCAAGGAACCCCACGACGAGTTGAGCAGGTGCAGGCTCGACTCCAACTCGGGATTGAGCACGCCAATGGCGGCCAGCCCCCAGGGCAGACCGATGGCCAACATGATGACCCCGGCCAGGATCGTCCACGTCCACAGCGTGCGTGCGTGCTGCTTGGTGTTGACCAGCACGCCTTCCTTCGCCCACACATAGCCGATGGTGGCCAAGGGGACAAGCTCAAGCAGGATAAACGGGGTGGACAGCAGCATTTCTGCCGCGTTGGCGAGGTTGTTGGTGAAGTAGGTGCCAAAACTCCCAAATTCTTCAATGAGCACATTGTTCCCACCCATCTCCTTAGCCACCTCAGGGATTAACGCCGCTGATACGCCAATGAATGAAGTGAAAAGGATGTAGAGGCCGAGGCAGGAGTACGAGATGATGCGCAGCACCTTCGTCGAGAGCGTGAACATCACCGAAAGCAGCAGCCCGACGAAGCCGTACATGGTCATGATGTCGCCAAAGAACAGCAGGCACAAGTGGGCCAGGCCAAAAAGCGCGAGCGCGCCGTAACGTCGGGCCAGGACCTTTCGCGCCTCACCGACCGGGTACTGCTTCCGGTACAGGCTGGAGACGACAAGCCCGAAGCCGAAGCCAAGCAGCGTGGCAAACATGGGCAGGCCGCGGGAGTGGACGAAGAGGGCGGCGAAGAGGGCCAACGCGGCGTCGATAAGCGAGCCCTCTTGCACCCCGCCGACACTCCACCCGGGGCCTGACTCCGGCTGCGAGTGCTGATTGATCATCCAAAATAGCGAGCCGTTGGCCAGCGCGATGCCGAGCAGCGCTGTGCCGCGGGCGAGGTCGGGAACAAGCAGTCGTTGCATGGGCCTCACTTTTACCAGCTACCTACCGCATCAGCCAGGGCGAGACCGAGACGAGGATGGCGCGGGTGGCCTGGTCGAGCGTGGGCTGCAGGTCAGGCGCAAAGAAGGGGGAGTGGTTGGACGGGGCGGAGTTGATGTCCGAGCTGCTGCCCACAAACCAGTAGAAGTACGGCGCGCCAAAGGCATTGGCAATGGTGGGGAAGTCCTCGGAACCGCCCAGCCGGCCGAAGTCGCCGACCACATCGCCGAACTGCTCGCGGAACGCGGCCATCACCTGCTCGGCGATGGCCTCGTCGTTGGAGAACTCCGGCGCCCCGCCGACAATCTCAAACGTCGGTTCCGTGGTCGCGCCCGCCGCCGCGCACTCGGCGCGGACGATGCGCCGGATGGCGCTGTTCAGGCGGTCGCTGACCTCGGTGGTGAACGCGCGGGTGCTCACGGACAGCTCGGCGGTGGCGGGGATCGTGTTCGGGGATTCGCCGGCGTGGATCGCGCCCACCGTCACCACGCCCATTTCCTGCGGGGCGATCTCGCGCGACACAATGGTCTGCAGGCGGGTGATCACGTGCGCCGCGATGACCACGGGGTCCACCCCCTTCTCCGGCATCGAGCCGTGCGCGCCGGTGCCGTGGATGGTGATTTTGGTCTGCACGCACGTGGAACACACCGGCCCGGCGAGCGCGCCCATCCCGTAGCCGGGAATCATCGGGCCGACGTGCTGGCCCAGCACCACGTCCGGGGTCGGCACCTTCTCCGCCAGGCCGTGCTCCACCATGTCCCGCGCGCCGGCGCCGGTTTCCTCGCCGGGCTGGAACAGCGCGAGGAGCGTGCCCGACCAGGCGTCAGTGTGCTGCGCAAGCATTGTCGACGCCGCGAGCAAGGCCGCCGTGTGCATATCGTGCCCACAGGCGTGGGCGGCGCCGAGCGCGGGGTCGGCCGAGTACTCCAGGCCGGTCTCCTCCGAGAGCGGCAGGGCGTCGAAGTCGGCGCGGAAGCACACGGTCGGCCCTTCGCCGTTGGTGAGGATGCCGACCTTGCCGGTGGCGCCCACCGGCACGACGGTGAAGCCGGCGGCTTCCAGCTCCTCGCCGATGCGGGCGCTCGTCTGGTGCTCTTCCAGGGCGAGTTCGGGGTGCTGGTGGAACCACTTGTACAGCCCTTCGCGCTCGCCGCGGGTGGCGTCCAGATCGGACTCGAATGGTGCAAACGGTCCAGTGAGTGCAAAAGATTTCGTCATGGGGACATGCTAGCCCGGGCACTTCCCACCTTTGATGTGGTAAATGAGGAAATTGGGGCAAAAACATGGCAATGTATACGGGAGTTGCTGTTGTGGTCTATGTAGGAAGAATGCCCATGATTCGTCGTCGTATCGCCGCCCTGATCACCGCGTTTGCCGTTGCCGCGCTGCCTGCTGCGCCCGCGAACGCCGGTGAAGCGCCTGCACCGCAGCCGGCGCCGATCGACCCGAACTACACCTGGCACAACGACCCGATTTCAAAGGTGCTGGCCGGCAAGCCGCTTGCGGACTACGTCCTGCACCGCGTGCCCGGCTCCTTCCACGACGCACCGCGCATCCCGCGCGAGTCCAACGAGGCCCTGCAGCGCGGCAACTCCCTATACGGCCCTGGCACCCCCATCTACGTGGGCGAGGGCCACAACGAGGTCATGTGCACCGTCGCGGTCGCCGGCTACGGTGAGCACGGCAACAAGTACGCCCTGACCGCGGGGCACTGCGGCAAGGTGGGTGACCCGGTCTCCTCGGCGGACTCCTGGCAGGTGGGGCACTCTGGCAACATCGTCAAGGTCAACGAGCGCCTGGACTACGCGCTCATCGAGCTCGGCTCCAACGCCGAAGTCACCCGCTCCTACGATGGCGTGACCATCAACCACCTCGGCTCCGCGCCGGTGAAGCCGGGCAAAAACGTGTGCAAGAAGGGCGTCGCCTCGGGTGAGACCTGTGGGATCACCTGGTCGGACTGGAACGTGCAGAACGTGAACCAGGTCTGCGCGATGCAGGGCGACTCCGGCGCGCCCCTGTACACGGACGACCGCCTCGTCGGCATGATCAACGGTGGCCTGTTCCCCGCGCCGTTCGACGTGCAGTGCACCACCCCGCTGCAGGGGCCGATCTACGCGCCCACCAGCGCCGCCCGCATGGACGCGATCCTGGCAGACCTGAACAACGGGTTCCGCCTGCCGTAACCTAGCGCAGCGCCGAGAGTGCCGCGTCGTGGAGCGCGCCGTTGCTGGCCAGCGCGTCGCCGCCGTGCGGGCCGTCCTCGCCGGACAGGGCGGAGAAGCGCCCACCGGCCTCCGTGACCAGCACCGATAGGGCGGCGAGGTCCCAGAGGGAGACCTCCGGTTCGGCGGCGATGTCCACCGCGCCCTCCGCGACGAAGCAGTAGTTGAGAAAGTCGCCGTAGCCGCGCAGGCGCCAGGTCTGCTCCGTCAGGCCGATGAACTTCTCCAGTAGGCCACGTTCGGTCCAACCGGCGAGGGAGGACATGGCGAGGGAGGCGTCGGCAAGCGAGCGCACCCCGGAGACTTTGAGTCGCGTGAGCTCGCCGCCGTTGAACGTGCGCCAGGCGCCGCCGCCGGTCGACGCGTACCAGCGGCGGGTCAGGGCGGGGGCGGAAACGACGCCGACGACCGGTTCGCCGTCCACAAGCAGCGAAATGAGGGTTGCCCACACGGGCACGCCGCGGACGAAGTTCTTCGTCCCGTCGATCGGGTCGATGACCCACTGGCGGCCCTTGAACGCCACCTCGCCGCCGAACTCCTCGCCAAGCACCGCGTCCGCCGGCCGCGACTCCGCAAGCTCCGCTCGGAGCGCCTCCTCCACGGCGAGGTCCGCGTCGGAGACGGGCGTCATGTCCGGTTTTGACTCCACCCGCAGGTCAGAGGCCTCGAAGCGCGCGAGCGTGAGCGCGTCGGCCGCATCGGCCAGTTCGAGTGCGAGGGCGAGGTCGTCGGCGAAATTACTCATGCCCGACAAGTCTAGTAGTGATGTCCTGCACAATCTGGGCATTTCCCGCCACACACCATGTCACTCCGCCCGCATCCACCTTGCGGGCCACGCCGCCCGCCGCCTCCACCAGCGCCTTGCCTGGCAGCCAATCCCAATCCGCCACGGAGTGCTGCAGCCACCCGCCGATCTGCCCCGCAGCCACGGTGGCCAGGTCAATCGAGCCGGCGCCCCACATCCGGATCGTCGCCGCGTCGCGCACCGCGCGCAGCCACACGTCGCGCACGGCGTCCTTGCGCATGTACGTGGGGTGCAGGTACGTGGCCAGGGCTTTCTCGCTTATCGACGCCCCCGTCAACCCCTCCGCACGCTCCCCGTTCACCGTCAGCACGCCCTGGTTGGCCAGCCACGTCGTGTCTGTGGCGGGGCGGTGCACGGCGCCGAGGCGCACCCGTTCCGTGTCCGCTGCATCCGTGAGCGCGATGGCAGAGCAGAAGTAGTCCGAGCCCTGCGAGAAGTTGTAGGTGCCGTCGACCGGGTCGATGACCCAGGTGCGGCCGGTTGCGGAGTCGCGGGCCGCGCCTTCTTCTCCGACCACGCCGTCGTCGGCACGCAGCGCGGCGAGCGCTTCCGCCACGAACGCCTCCGCGGCGCGGTCGGCCTCAGTGACCACGTCGGAAACGGACGTCTTGTAGTCGGTGGTCAGCCCTTCCTCGCGCATGCCCAGCGCGAGCTGGCCTGCGTGCTTGACCAGGGCGGCGGCGAGCGCAGCGTCGTCGGAATTGCGGTGGGCCTCAATGAACTGTGCGGTGGATGTCATGCGGCCCATTATCCACGGCATCGCGGTTTGGCGCGGGGGACCGGGGCTGCCGCATTGCTCCTCGACTAGACTGCGCTCTTATGCAACCGGAGACTCAGACGCGCATCGCCGACCTCGACTCGAAGCTCACCACCATTGAAAAGGTGATGGACCTCGAGGAGATGGGCGTGCGCATCCGCGAGCTCGAGCAGCAGGCCGCCGACCCCTCGCTGTGGGACGACCCCTCGCACGCGCAGCAGGTCACCTCGGAGCTCTCCAACGTGCAGGCGCGGCTGCGCAAGGTGACGTCGCTGCGCACGCGTATCGACGACCTCCCGGTCATGGTCGAACTCGCGGAAGAAGAGGGGGACCCCTCTATGGCCGCGGAGGAGCTGGAGGACGTGGAGGCGCGAGTGGAATCGCTCGAGGTGCAGACCATGCTCTCGGGCGAGTACGACGCGCGCGAGGCCGTGGTGAACATCCGCTCGGGCGCGGGCGGCGTGGACGCTGCGGACTGGGCGGAGATGCTCATGCGCATGTACGTCCGCTGGGCGGAGAAGAACGACCACAAGGTGGACGTCTACGACATTTCTTACGCGGAGGAGGCGGGCATCAAGTCGGCCACCTTCGCCGTCCACGGCGATTACATGTACGGTCAGCTTTCCGTCGAACAGGGGGCGCACCGTCTCGTGCGCATCAGCCCCTTTGACAATCAGGGGCGCCGCCAGACCTCGTTTGCGGAGGTCGAGGTCCTGCCGGTGGTGGAGCGGACCGACCACATTGACATCCCGGACTCGGACATCAGGGTCGACGTGTACCGTTCCTCCG
The DNA here is from genome assembly GCF_002285125.1 of Corynebacterium gottingense. NCBI lineage: Bacteria > Bacillati > Actinomycetota > Actinomycetes > Mycobacteriales > Corynebacteriaceae > Corynebacterium > Corynebacterium gottingense. Next base: position 16,419 of record NZ_NSGN01000003.1, on the reverse strand, counting down.
GTCCCGGCGGGCAGAGCGTGAATACCACCGACTCGGCGGTGCGCATCACCCACATCCCCACCGGGATCGTGGTGACCTGCCAGAACGAGAAGTCCCAGATTCAGAACAAGGCCTCGGCGCTCAACGTTTTGCAGTCCAAGCTGCTGGAAAAGAAGCGGCAGGAAGAGAAGGCGGAGCTGGATGCGCTGGGCGCGGGCGGCAACGCGTCGTGGGGCAACCAGATGCGCTCCTACGTGTTGCACCCGTACCAGATGGTGAAAGACCTGCGCACCAACTACGAGGTCGGCGACCCGCAGAAGGTGCTGGATGGGGACCTCGATGGCTTCCTCGAGGCCGGCATCCGGTGGCGCAAGGCACAGGAGCAGGGCGAGGAGTAGCTCCTACGCGTGGCGGAGGTCGATGCCCTTCGTCTCCGGCAGGATGTACATGCTGATCAGCGTCAAGATGCACATCGCGATCACGTAGGTGCCGGACGCCCACGACAGGTCGTGGGCCACGAACCACTGGAAGATGTAGGGCGCGGTGCCGCCGAACACTGCCACCGAGATGGAGTAGGCGAGACCGATGCTGCGCGTGCGCTGGTCGGTGGGGAAGACCTCCGACATGACCGGGGCGAGCAGCGCGCCGCCGGCGGCAACGGCAATGATCGCGAGGGTGGACGCGACGAGGAGGGTCCACGGGCGGGCGTCGATAAGGCCCATGAGCGGCAGTTGCAGGAGGGCCAACAGGATGGCGAAGGTGTACATGACGGGTTTGCGGCCGATCTTGTCGGACAGTGCGCCCCACATCGGCAGGGCGATCAGGCCGATCGCCTGCGCCACCACGGTGACCCAGTAGGCGCCCTGCGTGGACATGCCCTGCTGTGAGATGGCGTAGGTGGAGACGTACGAGGTCCAGGTGTAGTGGGCGGCGGTCACGCCGGAGACCATGCCGATGACCAGGAGGACGTTGACCACGACGGGGCGGTGGTTGACGCGCTGTTCCACGGCCTCGTGCGCGCGCCGGTCGTCGTCCTCGTTGGCCACTGCCTCGTCGAGTTCGGTGAAGTGGTCGGACTCCTTCATGTGGCGGCGCATGTACAGAGCAAAGACGGCAGCCAGGGCGCTGATCCAGAAGGGGATGCGCCAGCCCCAGGCGCCGATTTGCTCGTCGCTGAGCACGAGTGAGATGCAGCCGCCGATGACGTAAGCAATCACGGAGCCGCCGAAGATGGAGACGTAGACCAGCGACCCCCACTTGCCGCGCTTGGACGGCGGGGCGATCTCGGGGATGTAGCTGTTGGCGGCCGCGGACTCGCCGCCGTGGGCGAAGCCCTGGGCGACGCGAATGAGGAGCAGGCCGACCGACGCCCAGATACCGATGGTGTCGTAGGACGGGAGGAAGCCGATGAGCACAGATGCGACCGCCATCATGATGATGGTGATCATGAGGACCGCCTTCCGGCCCTTCTGGTCCGCGATGTGCCCGAAGACGATGCCACCGAGCGGGCGGACGAGGAAGCCGACGGCAAAAACGCCGAAGGTGGCCAGCAGGGCGGAGGTCTGGTCCGCTTTGTGGAACATCGCCGCCGCGATGAACGGGGCGAAGACGGCGTAGGAGCTCCACTCGAACCACTCGAGGATTTGGCCGATGAGGCTGGCGCCGAGCGACTTTCGGTCTGCGGGGTATTCGTGGTCCGGATGGTGCTCCGGTGCCACGGGCTGGGTCTGGGTGGTTGACACGAGGCCTCCCTAGTCTGTGGGGTGGATGGGTGTGAGCAGAAACTATAATCCAGGTCACTCATTAGGGGTGGGGAACCTGGGTCTCACCAAAAAGAATTTGTGCTCCGATTCACAATGAAAGCGTTTGTCCAGGTAGTGGGCTCGGTTGGGGTGTCGCCGTTGGCGTGCAAATGTGCGCATAGCGAACCCGCGTGCATATTACGCACCACTTTCGGGGGAAGTGACTTAGGGCTTCACTACGGGAAATAGTGGGATATATGCGATATTCCGAAAAACTCGTCGCACATCACACTTTGAAGTGCTTACAATGAGCGCACCGGAAACACACGTCTTGAGCGGGCCAAAGTTCAAAGGCAGTCCCGATTCTGGTGTTTTTAAGGAGGAAAATATGGTTGCTCTCAAACCAGAGGAACTCAGCACAGAAAGTCTCGCCGAGATTCTCGCCGCGGGTGGTCGCCCTGCGAACAGCGAGCGCGAGATCAAGATCATCGACACCACGCTTCGCGACGCCCACCAGTCCATCTGGGCGACGCGCATGCGCACCGAGCACATGCTGGAGATGCTCGACGACCTCACCAACGCGGGCTTCGAGCACGTGGACCTCGTCGCGCCGATCCAGTTCGACGTGCCCGTGCGCTACCTCAGGGAGGACCCCTGGGAGCGTGTTCGCCTGGTTCACGAGAACGCGGCTCCGGGTACCAAGTTCCGCGCCATGGTGCGTTCCCGCAACCTCGCGTCGTTCGATTTCTTGCCCGACGACGTCATCCACGCGTGGGTCGAGCGCCTCTACGCCAACGGTTTCCGCGTCATCGGCGCGTTCGATGGCCTCAATGACATCGACAACATCGCCGACACGCTGATCCTGGCTAAGGAGCTCGGCGCGGAGACTTACGGGTGCCTGTCCTACTGCCTCAGCCCCGTGCACACCGATCAGCTCTACATTGACAAGGCCCAGGAGCTGGTGGAGCGCACCGACGTCGACCGCATCATGCTCAAGGATGCCGGTGGCCTGCTCACCCCGGACCGGATGAAGACGCTGATCCCGGCGATCCGCGGCGCGATTGGGAACGACCTACCGCTGGAGGTCCACACCCACTCGCTTACCGGTCTGTCGCCACTGACCTACATCTACGCCGCTGAGCTCGGAGTGGACTCCATCCACACCTCGACCGCGCCGCTGGCCAACGGCCAGGGCCAGCCCGCGACCCAGGCGCTCGCCCGTGACCTGCGCGCGCTCGGCTACACAATCAACATTGACGACGAGCGCGTGGACAACGTGAGCAAGAAGATCCAGGAGATCGCTGACCGGGAGGACAAGCCCGTCGGCAAGCCCCGTGCCTTCGACGGCGTCCACTACATGCACCAGCTGCCGGGCGGCATGCTCACCAATTTTGAGTCCCAGCTGGAGACCGCCGGGCTGTCCGACCGCTTCGAGGACCTGCTCTACGAGACCGCGCGCGTGCGCGAGGAGCTCGCGTTCCCGATCATGATTACTCCGTTTGCGCAGTTCGTGGGCACCCAGGCCGTGATGAACGTGATCTCCGGCGAGCGCTACTCCGTGGTGCCTAACGAGATCAAGAAGTACGCACTCGGCCACTACGGCGAGCCGCTCGCGCCGATCGACCCGGATGCGCTGGAGAAGATTAAGGCGAACGGCTCGGCCGAGATCAAGGAAGGCCGTCCAAAGCTGGAGCCGGCACTTCCCGCGCTCAAGGAGCAGTACCCGGACGACGACATCGACACGATCCTGCTGCGCGCGAACATCCCGGGCAACAACGTGGACGAGATGAAGCGCTTCGTCGCCGAGGGGCGCGCCGGCCAGGGCGAAGGCGTGCCTGGCGGCGAGCTGACCAAGCTCGTCCAGAAGATCTACGACACCACCAATTCAGGCGAGTTCCACCTCAAGACCGACGACCTCGAAATCAACCTCACCAAAAAAGGAGACAAGTAACCATGTCTGAGACCACCAACTTCAACGAGCTGAAGTCCCTCCTGGATTGGGTCAACCAGTCCGGCGACATCGAAGAGCTGAGCATCAAGTACGGCGACATCGAGCTCGCCCTTTCCAAGACCCCCGGCGGGCTGAGCCACCTCAAGGCTGCCCCGGCGCCGGCACCGGCAGCGCCCGAGGCCGCACCGGCTGCACCCGCTCCGGCACCGGCTGCACCGGCCGTGGAGGACGCGCCCGCACCGAAGGCTCCGGAACCCGCTCCGGCACCGGCTGCGTCCGAGGCCCCGGCCGACGGCGTCGAGATCACCGCGCCGATGGTGGGCACCTACTACGCGGCTCCGAAGCCTGGCGCTGACCCGTTTGTGAAGGTTGGCGACGAGGTTGAGGTCGGCCAGGTGCTGTGCATCGTCGAGGTGATGAAGCTGATGAACAACATTGAGGCGAAGGTCGCCGGCACCGTCAAGCAGATCCTTGTGGAGAACGAGGAGGCTGTCGAGCACGGCCAGACCATCATGATCATCGAGCCCAAGTAAGCACACCCACAACCCCTAGAAAGGTGAGGAGTCCCAATGTCTGAGTTGTTGGGGAGCGTACTCATTGCCAACCGCGGTGAGATCGCACTTCGCATCATCCGTGCCTGCAAGGAGCTCGGTATCAAGAGTGTCTTGGCGTATTCCGAAGGCGACCGCGATTCGCTTCCGGTGAAGGAAGCCGACAAAGCCGTGTGCATCGGCCCGGCGAACGCCGCCAAGAGCTACAACAGCCCGGAGCTCGTCGTCTCCGCCGCAATGGCGTACAAAGTCGACGCGATCCACCCCGGCTACGGCTTCCTCTCCGAGAAGGCCGACTTTGTCAAGATGGTCGAGGACGAGGAGATCGGCTTTGTCGGTCCGTCGTCCGAGCACATCCGCCGGATGGGCGACAAGATTGAGGCGAAGCGTATCGCGCAGAGCGCGGGCGTGCCGACGGTGCCCGGCTCCGACGGCGTCGTGACCGAGTTCGACGAAGCGCTCGAGGTGGCCAAGCAGACCGGCTTCCCGCTGCTGATCAAGGCGTCGGCCGGCGGCGGTGGCCGAGGTATGCGCGTGGTGGAGTCCGAGGACACGCTGGAGAAGGACCTCAACGAGATCATGAACGAGGCCCAGTCCGCGTTCAACGACTCGTCGGTCTACATCGAGCGCTTCCTCACAGACATCCGCCACATCGAGATTCAGGTGCTTGCGGACGGCGAGAACGCGATTGCGCTCGGCGAGCGCGACTGCACCTCGCAGCGCCGCAACCAGAAGCTCATCGAGGAAGCCCCGTCGCCCGCGATCGACGACGAGCTCCGCGCCGGCCTCCAGGAAGCCGCGATCAACCTCTGCAAGGAGGTCGGCTACAAGAACGCCGGCACGGTGGAGTTCGTGTTCGACAACATCGAGCGCAAGTACTACTTCATCGAGATGAACACCCGCATCCAGGTGGAGCACCCGGTCACCGAGATGATCACCGGCGTCGACCTCATCCAGGAGCAGCTGCGCATCGCCTCCGGGCAGAAGCTGCGCCTGACCCAGGACGATGTGCAGATCCGCGGACACGCCATCGAGTGCCGCATCAACGCGGAGGACCCGAATGAGAACTTCGCGCCGCGCCCGGGCAAGATCGAGAACTACCGAGCGCCGGGCGGGCTCGGGGTGCGCATGGACACGCACATCGAGTCCGGGTACACCATCCCACCGTTCTACGACTCGATGGTGGGCAAGCTCATCTGCTGGGCGGAGGACCGCGACGCAGCGATCGAGCGCACTCTGCGCGCCCTCGACGAGCTGACCGTCGACGGCGTTGTCACCACCGGCCCGTTCCAGGCCTACCTGCTCAACAGCGAGCAGTTCCGCAGCGGTGACATCAACACCGGCTACGTGGCGAAGGTCCTCGAGTCAGTCAACGAGATCCCCACTGAGGAGTAACACCTCGCAGCGCCTGTAAGGAGGGCACAGAATGTTGGTCGTCGTGGCCATGATGGTCGGGGCGATCGTCCCCGTGCAAACCGCGATTAATACCCGGCTTCGGCAAAGCGTGGGATCGCCGATTGGCGCAACATTCCTTTCGTTCATCCTTGCAGTTGCCGCGTCCTGCGTCATCGCGCTTTTTGCCACACGCACCCTGGTCCCGGACCTGGCACTCGTCGCGTCTGAGCCGTGGTGGGTGTGGCTCGGTGGCTTTATGGGCGTGATGTTCATCGCCGGCAACATCGTGCTCTTTCCGGAGCTCGGCGCCGTCCAAACCACCATCCTTCCCATCCTGGGGCAAGTGCTCATGGGGCTGCTTATCGACGCCACCGGGCTCTTCCGCTACCCCCAAACCCCCGTCGGACCACTCAGGCTCCTGGGCGCGCTGCTCGTGCTTTTCGGCATCGCGATGGTCCTGGAGATCGGGCGCGGAGTCCCGCTGCGCGGCACCGCCCGGGGGCTCCGCGCCTGGTTGCTGCGCGGCTTCGGCGTCCTCATGGGCATGGGCTCTGCGACCCAAACCGCGGTCAACGGCTACCTGGGCAAGGCGCTGCACAGCCCGATCCAGGCCGGGCAGATCTCGCTCGCCGTCGGCCTCATCCTGCTGTTTGTCTTGGTGCTCGTACTCGCTGCACCGCGGCGGGCGGTGGTGTCCGGAGTGGCGCCAGGGCCGTGGTGGATGTGGCTCGGAGGAGTACTCGGTGCCATCTTTGTTTTTGGGGGCGCGAGCTTGTCTCCGGTCTTGGGCACCGGTACTACCGTTATCGGTTCGCTCGTGGGCATGATCATCTGTGGCCAGGTGCTCGAGTCGCTCGGCATCGGTGGCGGCTCAAAAGGAATGCCCTCGTCCTACAGGCTCGCGGGGCTGGCCATCGTGCTGGTTGGCGTGGCAATGGTTCGCATGCTGTAAACATTTCACCCCCAAATACACCGGTGGCTTTTCCCGCACCAAGCCAGCATGTAGTGTTCATTTATATACCTGGAAATTCACTGCCATATTTGAGGAGCCTTCCTGTGAAGAAGTTTGCTGCTGCAGCGCTTGCTGCCACGATGTCCCTGTCCGTTCTGAGCGCGCCGGCCGCCGATGCTGCGTCGAACACGATGGAGCGGTATGGCACTGTGTGCCGTATCTCTTTGGACGGGGACTTGAAGGGTAAGAGCGGGCGTTGGGACCGCTCCAAGCTCAACCAGGTAAAGGATCTCGAGAAATTGACCGAGGAAAACGTGGGTGCTGTCCGTGCCTCTGCTGATCTGGGTCAGGCCTTTGGCTCCTCGGATGCGGATGTGATTGCTGCAGCCAACAACGCAGAGGCAATCGAAGCCTGCAAGGACGGCAAGGACTACAAGTCGGAGCCCATGGACGAGTGGAAGCAGGCTGGCATCATTATTGGTGTGATTGTCGCCGTGCTCAGCGTCGTTGCTTCTGCTGCAGGCCCGGTGCTGCAGCAGTTCCTGTAGCTGAAGAACGGCTCGCCGCCTAGAACCTGAGAAAACTGCGCAATGCGCAGTTTTCTCAGGTTTGCTTATGGGGTCTGACGCCAGCGCTCGAGCGTAAGCGTGGGGGAGAGAGCGCGTGACACGCAGGTGGTGAACGCGCCCTTCTCGTGGCGCTCTTCGGTGAAGATGCTGTCGCGGTGGTCGGGGGTGCCGTCGACAACGCGCATTACGCAGGTGCCGCACGTGCCTTCCGCGCACTGGGACAGGATGGGCACGTCCTCGTCCTCGAAGACGTCGAGGACGGATTCTCCCTCGGGGATGTGGTAGGTCTCGCCGTTGAAAATGACGTCGAAAGCGCCGTCGGCGTCGTGGTTCCCGGCGAGCGTTTCCTTGGTGGGGCGGTAGGTCTCGAAGTGGATGTTGTCCTGGGGGAGTGAGGCCAACGCAGTTTCGATAACGCCGTCCATGAAGCCGTGGGGTCCACAGACATACAAGTGCGTGTCCTCCGCAGGAACCGCTGAAGCCGCGAGTGCTTCCTCGATGTAGCCGGCCTGCTTGTCGCGCTCGCCCGAAGCGAAGATGCTCTTGGTCTGGCCGTGCAGATAGGTGTCGATGAGGTGGCGCATCAGCGCGCGTTCCTCGCTTGAAGCGAAATACAGCACCGAGTAGTCGGCGTGTTGGATCTGGAGTTCTCGTGCCAGCGAGAAGATTGGGGCGATGCCCACCCCGGCACCGACGAGCACAGACCGCTTCGCGTCTTTGGCCAGGGGGAAATTGTTGCGGGGTGGGCGGATGCGGAGGGTGTCGCCGACCTCGATGCGGTGGATTGCCGCAGAGCCGCCCTTGGAACCGGCTTCGCACTTGACCTCAATGCCGTAGGCGCCCTCCTTGTCACCCAGGTAGTGGGTGGGGAAGAGGGAGAATTGGCGCACAAGTTCCTCGCCATCGGGGGTGCGGAGGAGGAAGTCGGCGTGGCAGCCCGGCTCGTAGCCGGGAAGTGGGGCGCCGTCCTGCGTTTCAAACGTGATGAGCGCGATGCCGTGTGCCCGCTCGACACCGGTGACGGTGAGTTCGATGATGTCTCCGCTACCGCGTCGTTCCGTCTTCGTGGCGCGCCGGGATTCCAGTGCGGCTTCTCGGTCGGCCGCGTTTGGGTCTGCTTTCCTCTTTTTTCCTCCAAAAAACGCTGTAAATCTGCCGATGCCAGTGTCGTTTCCCATGGTGGACTCCGTCGAAAAGCGAATAGAAAATGTGTAATCCAAAAAGGGCGCCAAATTGGTTGCCGGGCCCGTTCTGTAATGGATAGTATAAAACCACGCAAAAAGTGACCGGCAATACACCACTGCATGACTATCGGATAGGTAACATGCGCGGGTGGAAGGCGGTTACTATCACTCTATTTGCGGCAAGCGAACCAACCCAGCCGCCCGTGAGGGACGGCGCAAAAGTGCAGAGAAACGGGATGACGATGACTGCCAGCACAGATGTCCGCGAGGAGCATCAGTATCAAAATCCGGTGCGCCCGGAGATTCTCCCCATGTCGGACAATCCTTACGAGGACTTCCGCTACTTCTACCGCGACGGGATGCCGCTGCGGCCGGCGCCGAAACGTCGCGTGAAGCGCCCCGGCTGGTCGAAGCTGCGCCACAACCTCTTTGACCGGTGGCACACGGTGGCCGACACCTGGGAGGGCTACGACAGCTTCCAGACCAAGCTGCTGGATGACCACATGTGGCAGACCGACGAGACCGGCTCGAAGTTGGCCGAGGCGTTCAAGCGCGATGGCGCCGAGAAGTCCCGCGCGGACTTCGAGCAGGCGCTCAACAGCGGAATCGACACGGTGGCCGACCCGTCGCCGGAGCTCGTGGAGTTCTTCGCCGAGGTAGACAACATCCCGGAGTGGATCGACCTTGAGGCCGCGGAGCGTGGCCGCATCGCCTACTACAACGTGACGCCGTCGGCAGAGCTGCTCTCTATCGGGTTCGCATACTGGGCCACCACGATGGAGGACCGTACTTCCGCGGCGACGGGCGAGACAGCGATGTTTGAGATCGAGTCCTTCACCCGCATCATCGAGACGGTGAAGTTCTTCGTTGACCTGGGCAAGAAGGGCGTGTTCGACCGCTACAGTGACGGCCTCAAAGCAGCGGTGCGCGTGCGCCTGCTGCACGCGCAGGCAAACCGAGGCCTGGAAAAGCTGTGGGGTCCTGAGCACTACAACGAATTCGGTCGCCCGATCGGCTCATCGTTCCTCGTCTCCGGCGAAGGCTGGTTCGCCCTCATGCCGATCGGCGTGGACGAGTTCTTCGGACGCCCACACACGGGCGAAGAGTGGGACGACGTCGCCATGTACTGGGCGTGGGTCCTGCACCTCATGGGCGCCGAGGAGCGCCTGATCCCGAAGACGGGCGACGAGATGCGCAAGATGACCGACTTCATCTACGCCAACGGCGGCTACTCCTCCGACTACCACGTGCGCGTCGCCACCGCGCTCATGGGCATTCTCGAAGACCTTGATCCGAAGATGCCGGGGCAGGTGCTTGGCGCGCTGTCGCTGATCATCGGCGACGAGGACACGAAGTTCATGGTCAAGGGGTCGCGCTTTGAAGGGACCCCGTACCTGCACTGGAAGATCGCATTCCTGCTCAAGGCGAAGTCCGAGGCGGCCATCTACCGCCTGCTGGACAAGCTCCCGGGCGCGCAGGCCAAGAAGGCCAAGAAGGCCGGAGACGGCAAGCCGCCGTGGTCTGACGTTTTCCAGCAGATCGAGGACTACGTGGCCGAGAAGGCCCCGGACGTCAAGGCCGAGTACAAGCTGCACGACACATCCAAGGAAGGCCTGCGCTAACCCCGCGCTGCCACACCCAACTACAAGGAGACCCATCATGACCCAGACCTTTACTGAAAACCCGCTCGCGCAGGACCACTACGACCGCTCCGAGTGGCCATCGGCGCGCGGCGACCGTGACGCTTTCGCTGCAAAGTTCGGCGAAGCCCGCGCGCAGCGCTTTGAGCAGGCGTTTTGGGCGAGCGATCCCATTGCGGATGCGCTGTTTACCAGCGGCCACAAGAGCAAGGAGATCATGCCGAACCTGCGCGAGGCACTCGCGCGCGGCGAGGCGACCGATGCCACGCTGCCCGAGGTCAAGGCGCTTATCGACGACATGAACGCGGCCCTCGACGGCGTCGACTGGGAGCGCCTCGAGCGCGGACAGCAGGCGGCGCTGGCGATCCCGGTGCTTGCGCAGAACCTGTCGCTCGGGCCGGGTGCGCTGATCCACACCTACATCACCCCGTCGATTGCAAACGTCCTGGTGAACACTGGCGAGCTCACCGAGGGCGCCGTGCACCGTCTGGCGTACACCACCAACTGGATCTACTCCGTCTACCTGAAGGACGGGCTGAAGCCGGGCAACGTCAGCTTCGTCCACACCGGCATGGTGCGCGCAATGCACGCCCACGTCCGCCGGGTGCAGGGCCAGCTGGGGCTGGACTACGCGGAGTGGGGCCGCCCGATCAGCGAGTTCGACATGCTCCGCACCTGGTTCGACTTCACCTACATCGCGTTTACGTATCTGCGGAACCTGGGTTACAGGCTGACGGTGGAGGAGGAGCAGGACCTGTTCTACCTGTGGAAAGTCGTGGGCATCATGCTCGGCATTCCGACCGACCTGCTGGACAATGAGACGGACATCGACGCCTCCCAGGAGACGATCGACGCGATCCACGCCGTCGACGGCGAGCCGAACGATGCGTCCCGCGCCCTCATCGACGCGCTCTTTAACGGCTTCCGCACCAACGTCAAGGCCATGCTGCCGTTCCCGGACGAGTCCATCGATGACTGGATGTACACCGCGACCCGTCTCATGCACGGCGACGAGATTGCGGACCAGTTCAACGTCCCGCAGCCCGTTTCCCGCCCGTTCGTCGAGCTCGACCTGCCGCTGGTGCAGCAACGATTCGACCTGCTGCGTGCGAACCCAGAAGCGCTGGAGAAGGAAGTTGCGCAGAACCACCAGGCGCTTCTCGACGCCCTCACGCAGGAAACCTCCTACATGTCCCAGGACGAAGGCGTGAAAATGAGCGACGGGGCTTACAGGCCCGGCGCGTAGTGGTAGAGTTCACAAACAGCACGAGAAAGTAATCTACGAGAGGAAAATAGGACACGATGTCTAACCCGTACCGCGTACAGAACCCGATGACCAACGAGGTCGTCGAGACGTTCGATCACCCCACGGACGAGCAGGTGCAGGAGATCCTGGCCAAGTCCGACGAGGCGTTCCAGTCCTGGCGTCACACGTCGTACGAGGAGCGTGCGGCGATCGTCGGCAAGGCTGCGCAGCTGCTCAAGGAACGGAAGAACGAGCTGGCCAAGATCATGGCTGAGGAGATGGGCAAGTCGGTCCCGGAAGGTGAGTGGGAGGCCGACTTCTCCGGCGACATTCTGCAGTTCTACGCCGACCACGCGGCCGAGCACTGCGCTGACCAGAAGGTCGACGTCCCGGGCGGCAAGGCAGTTGTCCGCCGTCTCCCGCTGGGCATCCTGCTTGGCATCATGCCGTGGAACTTCCCGATCTACCAGGTGGCTCGCTTCGCCGGCCCGAACCTGATGAACGGTAACTGCATCCTGCTCAAGCACGCAGAGATCACCCCGAAGTCCGCCGCGGCGTTTGAGGCGATCCTCAAGGAGGCGGGCCTGCCGGACGGCGTGTTTACCAACGTGTACGCCTCCCACGACCAGATCGAGACCATTATTGCGGACCCGCGCGTCCAGGGTGTTTCCCTGACTGGTTCCGAGCGTGCCGGCGCGAAGGTCGCGGAGACCGCGGGCAAGAACCTGAAGAAGGTTGTCCTGGAGCTTGGCGGTACCGACCCGTACGTCATCCTGGACTCCGCCGACATCAAGACTGCCGCGCAGGATGCGTGGGCGAAGCGCGTGCAGAACGCGGGCCAGGTGTGTACCTCCAACAAGCGCATCATCGTCATGGAGGACATCTACGACGAGTTCGTCGACGAGATGGTGAAGATTGCGGAGTCCTACAAGAAGGGTGACCCGTCCAACCCGGGCGAGAACGAGTACTACCCGATGTCTTCCCGCAACGCCGCGGAGCTGCTGGACGACCAGGTCAAGCGCGCCGTCAAGGCGGGTGCGACGCTGCGCACCGGCGGCGAGCTGGACGACACCACCGCGTACTACTCCCCGGCAGTGCTCACCGACCTCCCGGTCGGCTCTGACGAGTACTACGAGGAGTTCTTCGGCCCGGTCGCTGAGATCTACAAGGTCTCGTCCGAGGAGGAAGCGGTGGCGCTGGCCAACAACTCCCGTCAGGGCCTGGGCGGCGCAGTGTTCTCCGAAGATACCGACCGTGCGATCAAGGTCGCGGACCAGATCGACACTGGCATGGTCCACGTCAACCTCGGGCAGTACTTCTCCGCCGTGCTGCCGTTCGGTGGCGTGAAGCGCTCCGGCTTCGGCCGCGAGCTGTCCGTGTTCGCGCTCGATGAGTTCGTGAACAAGCAGTACCTCTACGTGAACGACTAACAAGTTCACAGACTCGCGCGTTGTCGCTCGCAGGCGGCGTGCGGGGCGAGGGTGAAGCCCCCGATTGCGCAGCACAAGCGCGGTCTGGGGCTTCACCTGTCACACCAGTAACAGGTAAAGTCGGTCCGGTGATCAAATTCTCCAACGTCACCAAGGTTTACCCCACGTCGACCCGGCCTGCGCTGGACGACGTGTCGTTCACGATCGGAGACGGGGACTTCGTCTTCCTCATTGGCCCGTCCGGCTCCGGTAAATCCACCTTCCTGCAGCTGATGATCCGGGAGGAGAACGTCTCTTCCGGAGACATCTATTTCAACGACTTCCACGTCAACGAGCTGCGCGGCAAAGAGGTGAACAAGCTGCGCCAGTCCATCGGCTATGTCTTTCAGGACTTCCGCCTGCTGCCCAAGCTCAGCGTGTACGACAACGTCGCGTTCGCGCTGGAGGTGATTGGCAAATCGAAGGAGCGCATTAAGAAGCTGGTGCCGGAGGCGCTCGAGCTGGTCGGTTTGGACGCCAAGGCGAACCGCATGCCGCACGAGCTGTCGGGCGGTGAGCAGCAGCGTGTGGCGATCGCGCGCGCTTTCGTCGATAAGCCTGCGCTCATGCTTGCCGACGAGCCCACGGGCAACCTCGACCCTGCGACCGCAGATGGGATCCTGGCGCTGCTCTCGCGCATCAACCGGATGGGGACCACCGTGGTGATGTCCACGCACAACGCCCGTGCGGTGAACGACATGCGCAAGCGCGTGATGGAACTCGATTTGGGCCGACTCGTGCGCGACGACGAGCACGGCGTGTACGGAAACGTGAGGGGATAGCTGTGAACTGGAATTTCATTTTCCGCGAGGGATTTCGCGGGCTGGGGCGCAACGTCACCATGACCATTGCCCTGATCATCACGACCGCCTTGTCACTGGTGCTCGTCGGAGCGGGCATCTTGATTTCGCAGGCGACGAGCGAGACGAAGGACCTGTACCTGGACCGCGTCGAGGTCATGGTGGAGCTGGACGAGGACATCTCCGCGAACGACAAGGACTGCTCGTCCGACGCCTGCAAGGAGGTGCGCGACGCGCTGCAGGGGGACAGCGGGGTGGAGCAGGTGACGTTCCGCTCGCGCGAGCAATCGTACGAGCGGTTCAAAGAGCTGTTTGAGGAGTCCGAGCCGGACCTGGTGCGCGAGACGACCCCGGACGCGCTGCCGGCGGCGCTGCACGTGCGCCTGGCGGATCCGGCGGAGACCTCACCGATTGAGAAGATCTCGTCGATGCCGCAGGTGACCGTCGTGACAGACCAGGCGGACACGGTGCGCGAGGCGGCCGGCACGATGGATACGTTCCGTAACGTGACCTTCACCGTTGCCGCGGCGCAGGCGCTGGCGGCGATCTTCCTCATTGTGAATATGGTGCAGCTCGCCGCGTTCAATCGCCGCGACCAGATCGGCATCATGCGCATGGTTGGCGCGTCCCGCTGGTTCACGCAGGCGCCGTTCGTGCTGGAGGCGCTGATCTCCGTGTTCGTGGGCGCGGTGCTGGCAACGATTCTCACGTGGGTGGCAAAGCGCTCCATCGTCGATCCGATGCTGGGCGACCTGTACTCGTCGTCGCTGATCGCGCGCGTGCCGGACTCCGCCGTGTGGACCGTCATGCCGCTCGTGGGGCTCGGCGCCATGGTCGTCGGCGCGGTGGCGGCGCAGGTGGCACTTCGTTCTTACGTGCGTAAGTAGTACACTTGTTGCTCCTATGGCCAAGAAGAGTAAAAAGAAGAAGCTGAGCAACACCGGTGTCCTCGCGACCAACCGGAAAGCTCGGCATGACTACACCATCTTGGACACCTGGGAGACTGGCATCGTGCTCTACGGCACGGAAATCAAGGCCTTGCGCGAGGGCAAGGTCTCGCTGGTCGAGGCCTTCGCCACCATTGATAACGGCGAGGTCTGGCTGCGCAATATGCACATCCCCGAGTACTCGCGCGGCCACTGGACCAACCACCCGCCGCGCCGCACCCGCAAGCTCTTGCTGCACCGCCGCGAGATCGACTCGCTGGAGGGCAAGATTCGCGACGGCAACCGCACCCTCATCCCGCTGTCCCTGTACCTCAAGGACGGCCGCGCGAAGCTGGAGCTCGGCCTGGGGCAGGGCAAGCAGGACTACGACAAGCGGCGTTCCATCAAGCGTCGCACCGAGGACCGCGAGATCGCCCGCGACCTGGGCCGCAAGTTCAAGGGGATCAAGGCTTAGCCTCTTCACGCTACGGTGGTGCCCATGAAGACTGCACTGATTACCGGCGCGTCCCGCGGAATCGGCCGCGCGATCGCCGAGGAGCTTGGCAAGGACCACCACATCATCGCGGGTGCGTCGCGCGATGCCTCCGAGGTTGTCCGCGCGCTGCCAAGCGCAGAACCCTTCGAGGTGGACCTTACCGATACCGAGGCGCTCATTCGCGCCGCCCGCGCCATCGAGCAAGTCGACGTGCTCGTCCACGCGGCCGGCGTGCTGCACAAGGCCCCCTTCGCCGAGCTCACCGAGGCGCAGTGGCGGGAGTCGATGGAGGTCAATGTCCACGCGCCCATCACCCTCACCAGGGAATTGCTGCCCGCTTTACGACGCTCACGTGGACTCCTCCTCACCATCAACTCAGGCGCCGGCTTCTTCGGTGTTCCCGAAAACTCCGCGTACTGTGCGTCAAAGTTCGCGCTCCGCGGCTTCACCGACGCGCTGCGCCTGGAAGAAGCCGGCGCCATCCGCGTCACCTCCTTGCACCCCGGGCGAACGAACACGGACATGATCGCAGCTCCGCAGCACGGTGATGCCCCGAAGATGGCGGCGACCTCGGTGGCCAAGGCCGCGCGCCTCGCCGTCGACGCCGGCCCCGATGCGGTGGTGGACTTCCTCCGGATCACGCCGACCGGCCTGGAATAGGCGCCGGGTGCTTGCAGTTGAAGAGGGGGAGAGGTAAAGTTACTTCTCCTACGGTTCCCGTAGTTGACAAGGGGTCGATTCAGGTTTCGACTTCATCGACTTAGCCAGGGGAAGCGTGCCGGTGCAGGCTGGAGACCACCGTAAGCGTCGCAGCAACCAATAAACGCAGAGAAGAACTCTCAGCGTGACTTCGCCCTCGCTGCCTAAGAGCTAGCGACCGCGAGTCTGTCAGGCCGGGGACGTCCCCGACCCGGTACCTGGCATCGACTTAGGGGACTTGCCTCCCGGGCTTGTGAGTGGGCCTTTGGGAGGGACACTTCACACTTACTGGGCTCATCATCCGGACATGTCCGCCTGATCCGGAGGGCCGAGCAGAGGTAGCGCGCGGACTGCGCACGGAGAAGCCCTGGCGCGGTGATGAAGGACCCGGGTTCAATTCCCGGCGGCTCCACCGAAGTGCGAACGCCCGCTGGTCGGCAATGGCCAGCGGGCGTTTCTTTTTGCCAGTTCACCTAAAGTTTTCAATTCGAGATATTCCTGCGCGCGCCACGTGAGGGATCACCGCTGAAGAATCAACCGCTAGAAGTTTCGCGTTAACGCAAGCATTGGGTTACTAAAAACCGTGTCTGTGCTGGGGGTTTGCGTGTTTGTGTTGTTCGTGGTTAAGTATTTCCTCGTTGCCGAGAGCGAGTGAGTCGCTCGGTGGGAACGAGATAATTTCACAGTGTTGCGGGCTTGGTTGCTTGAGTTTGGTTGAGGTTTTCCTCGATTTTGACTTTTGTTTACCTTGTGTGTAACGTTGTTTTCCGCTGCCGAGCACTGATTGGTTGTGTTTGACTGGTTGGTCTGGTGTGCGTGT